>NTJY01000042.1 GCA_002457245.1 SAR92 bacterium MED-G29
TATGATGGTCGACAAAATGATGACATTTTGGGTCAGGAGAGAATGACGACGCATAATGGGTCTCACATTCAAGGAGGGAAGGGCCACATTAGCCATTGGAAAGGTGTTCCGACCGACATGAAAGGTCTTTGGGAATTACCTCTAGATACATTTATAGGTGAGGCGGCTGTGTGTAATTTAGATCACCTCAAGCCGGTTGAAGTCATTGATCAATCAGACTATCCAAAAGAGTATACCAAAAGAAAATTCTTCCAACTCACGGCTGATCCCGGTGATATGAGAGGTCAGGAAATACTCCCAGATCATCTTGATAATATTCAAAAAGGCGACATCGTTTTGATGACAAGCCCATTTAAAGGGTTAGAGCAGCCATGGCTGTCGTCTCGAACTGTTGACTGGTTGATAAAAGATCGCGCAATAAAGATGATTGGCTTTGGGTATCCTGGCATTGAGTGGCAATATGATCTTAAAGTTGCCGCGCCAAAAAATTCTCCGATTCGTCGTATGTTTCTTGGTGCAAATATTCCTATTGCCCATCCACTTGTGAATATAGAAACACTCTCCTCAGATCGGGTCTTCTATTATGGAATGCCATTAAATGTACCTAAATTGGAGGCGAGTTTCGTAAGAGCAGTCGCATTTGAACCTCAAAATCAAGAGGACGACGCATGATTGACTTGAAAGGTAAAAAGATTATCGATTTAACAGTGGAACTTATCGCAAGAGTAACCCGAATCGATGGATCTGTGGAGGTAGGCACGACTGACCAATATGGCCATGGTTGGTTAAGTGAAGAGACGATTAATGAGCAAGATGGAACAATGGAGCATCTTGTGGGAGCTAATCAGGGAACCGTAGCGGAATGGCCGATCGGTGCGCTTAGTGGCCATATGGGCTCTCATATCCAATTGGGTGTGAGGCATAATGATAATTGGACAGAACTGCCCAAGGGTATGAAAGGTATCTGGGAAGTTCCGCTCGACTCTTACTATGGTGAAGCTTGTGTATGTAATTTGGATCACTTAAAGGGTGAGTCTATTTTGCCAGAACACCTCACCAGTGTGCGGGAGGGCGATATCGTTATTCTGGGTAGCTGCTGGAGCGGCGAGGACCAGCCGACACTGATTGGAGAGACAGCACGTTGGCTAGCTGAGGAAAAGAAAATAAAGATGTTGGCGGCAGGGGGAGGCCCCGGAATAAACTGGGAAACCGATTGGGATGCGCCTGAGCCCAACAATAGTCCAACGCATCGAGCAATGACGGGAAACAATATTCCAATACTTTATCCGCTATCAAATATTGATAAGCTGTCAAAAGAGCGTGTATTTTTAATCAGTCTGCCGCTGCACGTAGAGAGAATGGAGGGTACGTGGGTTAGGATCATTGCTATAGAGTAAGATTGAGACCTATTGCCATCAGGATCGGAATTATTTCCAATGCCATCACCATCGGTATCTATACTCTCAGACGCATCTAGAGGGAGAGGGTGTTCTTTTTGAGCCTACCTTTAAATGTCGAGCGAATGGAGGGTACCTGGATTAGAGCAATCGCTATTGAAGACTGAGATTAAAAAATCGGGGATTACAGTCTGTAAACATTTTAAAGAGCCGATACTTTACTCCTGCAGCGGCTTTTAGAAGAGAGGTAGCAACATTTGGTAGACAAACTTACTTGATCGCTCACTAATATCATTGAGCTGTGGTATTGGTTGTCAAGGCATGGCTGCTAAAGATGGAGTATTGGATGTGAAGACTACACGATTACTATTCCTTGATGATCGGAATATATCTCGATCTGATAATGCTGTAATTAAACTAGGAGATATCAAGAAGTATTCTTCGAACCCCCTAATGAGAGAGGACAAACACTGGGAAAAAAGGTTCGATAATTTTTATGGAAATATAATATTTGATGAGCAGAGCAATTTATATAAATGCTGGTACAGTCCTTTTATTGTTGCCAACTCATCGGCAAATATGTCTTTTGAGGATATGAAAAACATCCAATATGATGGCCACGATTTTCAGGAGATGGCTATTTGTTATGCAACGTCAGTGGACGGGCTTACTTGGAATAAACCTGAATTGAACCTTGTCGAGTTCAACGGAAGCAAAGCAAACAATATTGTTTTCAGGGGTCCTCATGGAGGAGGTATTTTTTATGACAAAGAGGATTCCGACAACACAGCGAGATATAAATTAATTTATCAGGGCCTGAAAACAAGCTTCTCAAGTAATGGTTTAATCTGGTCACAGCATAAATATTTGGAGTCAGTGTCGGCTTCTGGAAATGAAAAAATAACTGGAGATACCCACAATAACGCCCTGTGGGCCCCAACACTTTCAAAATATGTCGCTTTTACAAGAACTTGGGCAGAAACAGATCGAGAAGTTGTAGGGAAGCAGACGTTCCTCAACCACAAGTGGACACGGCAAGTCTCAAGAATTGAGAGTGATGATTTTCGGACTTGGTCTAAGTCAGAGGTCTGCATCACTTGCACAAAGTGGGAGCATCAACCTTACGCAATGCCAGTTTTTTTTCACGCGGGTATCTACTTTGGACTTTTAGCAATACATGATCAAATTTCAGATCGTGTTTGGACAGAGCTTGCCTGGAGTAAAGATACAGTCAAATGGAACAGAGTTGAGGAGGGCACTCCATTTATTGAATGCTCGGATAATGAGCTAGATTATGATTATGGTTGTGTTTATGCGTGCGCCACGCCAGTGTTTTTAGATAATGAAGTACGAATATTTTATGGTGCTAGCGATTGGCTACATACAAGTTGGCGAAATGGAAGTCTTTCATTAGCAACGCTCCGGCCAGATGGATTTGCCGGCTACGAGCAGGTGAATAAAAATTTAACGGCGACGATCGTTTCATCTGTTTTGAGTCTCAAAGATTGTTTAATAAGAGTTACTGTTGACGTGGAATCTGATGGATGGGTTCTAGTGAAGTTATTTAATGACTCCAAAGAGCAAGTGTCTGTCTCTAGTCTGACTAATAGTTGCTCAAATCAGATCTTATTTGATTCAAAAGTATCAGATCTGGAAACTGGTTACCTAGAGTTTGAGTTTAAAAACGCTCGACTTTACTCCTTTTGTTTGGATTATTTTGGTGATGAGTAAACAACTTGGGCTCCTTGCTTGTTCTTTTAAAACCCAGGCCATTTGGCCTTTTTTTTGCGTAAGCTATCAACTTTTATAGCTAAAACACATTTTCCAAGAATATAGGACCCACATTTGGTCAAAAGATATGCTCTTCAAAAACCAGATATTAGTTTTGTTCGCGCCTGATTTTATGTTTTGGGTGATAGTTCCGAAGTGTGATTAAACTGCAAAGTGACAGCCAGAATAAAAAGGGCATAATTGGCAATCAGACTAACGATGAGTGAGACAACAGTGTCGAAATTTGATCTTCAGGATAAGGTAATTATTGTCACAGGTGCGGCCGGTGGTATTGGGACAGAAATTTCAAGGGAGTGTGCCGATGCTGGTGCCAAGGTGGTGTTGGCAGGACGAACGGAAGAAACCCTAGTTGCCTTATCCAATGATCTTAATGGCGAGGATAGTTTTGTTCTAAAAACCGACGTAACTGATCCTGAATCAGTCAAAAATTTGATTGCATCGACGGTGGAAAAATTTGGCCGAGTTGATGTCATTATCAATAATGTGGGTGGCAGCGTTGCTATGTGTGAGCCTGAGGAGACACCTTATGACGTTTGGTCGCGAATGATTGACGTCAATTTAAGTTCAACATTTTACTGCTGCATAGAAGCTGGTAAGCAGATGATCAAACAGAAGTCTGGCAAGATCATTAATATTTCGTCAACTGCAGGCACGAAGGGAAATCCCGGCATGTTGCACTATTCTGCTGCAAAAGCGGGTGTCTTGAGTTTGACTAATAATCTTGCCTTCAAGTGGGCTGAGCACAATATTAACGTGAACGCTGTGGTGCCTGGTCTTATAGCGACACCCAATATGATTAAGTGGGGAGTTATATCGCCTGATGTCGATGACGATGGCAACCATGTGCCCCGATTAACCCGTCCTCCTGGCCCTTCTGATGTTGCTAACCTCTGCCGATTCTTAGCATCTGAGGCCGCTGATCTGATTACGGGCGAGGCAATTCCTGTTCGTTCTTGGGAAAAAGCTGACCGTTTCTGGACTTAGCAGGGCATCTTTAGAGTCAAAGAGCAGAGTCTTAAAACAACAATAAAGGATATAAAGTGTATACAAGTAACATTAAAACAACGGATGATTCTCTAGAGCGCATCGGTGGGAAGGGGCGCTCTCTCGCCCGGATGACCTGTGCCGGTTTTGATGTGCCAGGTGGATTTTTAGTGACCGCCGATGCCTACAGAACATTTATTGCTGAGAATAATCTCCAGTCGACTATTGTTGATAGAGCTCGGCCCACCCTTAAGGATGGTTACCCTGCTTTTGATGATTGTGCAGAGCAAATTTCCGAACTAATTTTGAACGCGCCGATGAGCGTCGATGTTGTCGCACAAATAAAAGGCGCCTACGGTGACCTGGAGGATGTTAATCTTCCAGTTGCTGTCCGATCCTCAGCAAACGCAGAGGATCTCCCAGACTTTTCATTTGCCGGACAACAGGAGACCTATCTCAATGTGCGCGGTGGGGATGCGGTTACTAGGGCAGTTCAAAAATGTTGGGCTTCCCTATGGACAGCGCAGGCAATTAGCTATCGCCATAACAATGGTATAGCGCAAGACAAAGTCGCGATGGCGGTAGTGGTTCAAACGATGGTGCCGTCTGAAGTGTCTGGCATTCTGTTTACGGCAAATCCGACCTCGGGCGAGCGGTCAGAAATAATTATTAATGCCAGTTATGGGCTCGGAGAGGCAGTTGTTAGCGGCCAAGTGACTCCAGATACTTACATTGTTAAACGGCCTGATCTCAGTGTTAAAGAGTCTGTGTTGGGGCCTAAAGAACAGAAAATTGTCTACGATGGGGAGCAGGGTATCCGCATTGAAGACGTGTCAGAGAGTGAGCGGCATCATTCATCGTTGAGTGATGGAATGATTAACGAACTTTGTAAAACTGCGATTGAGATAGAGGGCCTTTACGATGGGTTGCCGCAGGACATAGAGTGGGCTTTTTGTGATGGGAAATTACATTTGCTTCAATCCCGTCCAATTACTAACCTGCTTGTCCAGCCCATTGATGTTGAGTGGGTGCCGACATTGCCCGCCAAGTGTGTTAGCCGTCGGCAAATTGCAGAGAATATGCCAGATCCAATTTGTCCATTATTTGAAGATCTTTATTTGACTCAGGGCCTGGAGTCGCCGCGTGACAAAAGCCTCATGGTGGGTGGAGGGCCGCTGTTTGTTGCCGTGAATGGCTACGCCTACCAGCGCTTTGATTACGCCACTATTCACAATAATCTGGAGACTCGGCGAAAGAGAAATGAAGATCCGCAGGCTGTGTCTGAGCAGGATATAGAAGCTGCCGAGTACGCTGCGTTCAAAGGAGACATAATAAAACTAAAAGCTAAAGTGGCAGATGCAGCTGCGGGAGATATTGAGCCATTTCGTGATGATATGACTGAGGTTGATCGTGCTGCATTTGACCAGTGGTATGGTGAACAAACGGATGAGAAAATTAACTCTCGTATCACTATGCCGGAAAGTACAAATCCAACCTATGTCGCATTTAATAACACTAAACAGAACGACGCGGTTTTAAAGTATTGGTACGAAAAAACCTTACCAAGGCTTGAGAGCGTAGCAGATAAGTGGCGATCATTAGACGTTGCCAGTGCCTCCGATTTAGAGTTGTTTGATGGCATTTGTGAGCTAGCGATAGAGGAAGGTCGTTATTGGTCGGATGACTCCACTCATACCTTTGGTGTCGCCAAGTCAACAGATGATCAACTGCAGTGTTTTTTACAAGAGACATTGCCAGACCATAATTTTATTAGCGGTCAGTTTCTCACTGGTATTGAATCAAAGACCATGCAGTCCAACGCAGATCTTTTTAAAATCGCAGAGATGTTGAGGTCAGACCCAGACTTAACTTACACCGTCCTAGTTGTTCCCTCGGCCTACCTGCTTCAAGCTCTAAAGGAACATGAAAAGGCTGTAGACGTGGTTCTTGCGGTTGAGCAATATCTCAAGCAGTACGGGCATCAGGGTTACAGTATGGACTTTATTGAGCCGACACAGATGGAAGATCCATCTGCTCTATTCGCCTCATTAAAGGGAATGGTTCGAGACAGAAATTACCATCCTAAAAACCAAGGGAAAAAGACTGCAGAGATTCGTGCTGCCAAGTATAAGGAAATTTCACAATTGCTCTCTGGCCTTGAATATTGGCAGTTCCGATTTAGATGGTGGTTAGCGCGCAAGTACAACTTTATTCGCGAGGAAGTTGCGTTTCGATTTGGTTATACATGGTCAATCCTGCGTCCTATGGCCGATGAACTAAATCGACGCTTGGTGGAGGCTGAAATACTGGTTGCTAAGGATGATATCTTCTTTCTCACCAGCGTGGATATTAAGCAGGCAATAAAAGCAAAGGCTAGCCACCAAAAGCCAGATAACTATGGCCAGCTTGCTTCGCAAGAGCGTGTGCTTCGAGAGGCAAGAAAACGTCATCATCCACCTGGAACATTACCTGCTGAGGTCGCCTCTATTGAGGCTGTTTCATTTAAGGAAACACAAATTAAAAATGATGAGTCAAGCGACATCATGCGAGGTTTCGCGGTGAGCTCTGGGACAGTAACTGCCAAGGCAAGTGTAATTTTGGGCCCTTCAGAATTTGATAATATGACGCCTGGAAGTATTCTTGTCAGCCCACTTACCACACCAGCATGGACCCAGCTTTTTGCCAATTGTGTTGGCTTGGTCACCGATGTGGGCAGCATTCTCGCGCACGGCTCCATCGTAGCGCGTGAGTACGGCATACCCGCGGTTTTGGGTGTGGGGGACGGTACCAAGCGCATCCGTCATGGGCAGACAATTACTATTGACGGTGATCTGGGAACGGTTTTCATTCACGAGGATGAATAGTTCTCCAGTGTGAATCAGCCACTTTCTAGCAGAAGGTCGCTGTGCTTTTAGTCCCTCAGAAGGGGGAGCAAGAGCATAATACTAATACTTAATTGGAAAATTGTGATGTCAGTTTTTGGAAAAGATGAGTTGGCAATGCGGAAATTCGCTTCGAGTATGCCTGTGCCGGAGTTTGAAGAAACGCACTTCGTTTCAAATAAGCTGTTAAGTCAGGCAAAGGTAGCGATAGTCACAACCGCTGGACTCCATCGGCAGAGTGCGCCGGGCTTTGAGATTGGTGATAGCGATTTTCATTATGAGACTTTGGCGAGGGATACCAGAGATCTGAAACTCGGACATCATAGCGTCAACTTTGATCGAGGTGGTTTTGCTGCCGATCTCAATGTTGTATATCCCATTGATCGCCTTGAGGAACTTGCTGTAGAGGGTGTCATTGGTGCCGTAGCGGAGAATCACTATGCTTTTGCTGGGAATCAGTCAGCAACTGTTTCTGAGATTCGATTAGACTCGGGACCTCATTGCGCTATGAAAATGCTTGCGGAGAATGTAGATATTGTGGTCATCACGGGAACCTGTCCCCTTTGCCCGCGCACTGTTTGTACTCTCGCACATGTTTTTGAGGCCGCAGGCATTGCTACTATTGTTATCACTCGAGCAAGAGAGGTTGCCGAGCGCATGAAAGTTCCGAGAGCTCTCCACACTGTTTTTCCGCCAGGTCTATCATTAGGGAAGCCCAGGGATAAAGTTTTTCAGATCGAGGTTTTAAAAGCCGCCTTCAAATTGTTGGAAGCGCCGCAAGGCCCCGTGATTCAGGAATTTCCTATCAGTATTAGTGCTTCGGACGGCGAGCCGCTTATGTGTTCTCTCCCGCCACAGATGAACCCAGAATTACACCCTGCTGTTGATGAGGCGGAGGCCTTGAGATCTGCGTATTATCGAGCTTTAAAGAGCACCAAAAGGACATCTGTGGGTATGCAAATTAGTGTTGACGAAATTCCACAAGCGCTAGAGAAATTTATAAAAATAGCAGAGGGCGAGAACTGGACGGAGGTGGGATTTTCAAATGAGTCGATCGCTGAGACCATGTACGGAACGGTTCACGATATACGGTCTTATTATGAGGAACTAGCTTGTGAACTTGCAGACGGCCCCATTGGTCCATGGAAAACAGAGCAATGGTTTTACGACGACACCAAAGCTGGTCAAATCATCCTGAAAGCCAGGCGTGCAATGCGAGATAGCGAAGCTGATTCATCTCTCTGGTTTGGGCTGGCTACAGCGGGTAGAGAGTAAAGAATGGACTTCAGATGAAAATTTTTCCATTAAGTGCCACAAGAATAAGGCTTCTCAGCTGTGCAGGCTCTCATTTAGTGGATAGTCCACAGTGTTTTTCAATACGAGGTCGGGAGATCGATAGTGTCCAAGTCGTTTTGTGTCTTAATAGTTGAGCTAAGTTAAGTGAAATGCTCAAGGTGAGAAAGACTCGTGCCGAGGCGATCACTACGGTTTGTGCGCCGGGTCAACCTTACGAATTGCAGGAATTAGCCGTCCATGGATGTCGTCATAGAGTCTTTGTGAACGCACCACAAACTCTGCACGATCTATACCGGGACAACCTCAGTGATCTAGACTTTATAATCTATGAACAGCAGCGACTAACGTTTAACGATGTCTATCAACAGGCCAGTATGATGGCAGCCGCAATGGTTACTGATTTTGGTATTGAGAAAGGGGATCGTGTTGCCATTAGTATGCGGAATTATCCCGAGTGGATTGTCGCGTTTTACGCGGCAACCTCTATCGGTGCTATCGCTGTCGCCTACAATGCCCTTTGGAATAGCGGTGACTTAGCCAACGGCATTCTGGATGCTTCACCAAAACTCATTATTGTTGATCAGGAGAGACTTGATCGTCTAGCTCTGTGCGAAGGATTGCCAGCTTCGTTGCAAGTAGTGAGAACGCGGGCTTTGGAAAATGATTATATTTTCTCTCTGAACTGGAGTGATGTCTTGGACGCTCATAAGGATTCGGTGATGCCCGAGGTTCATCTAGATCCTGATGATAATGCAACGATCTTGTATACGTCGGGATCAACTGGATTCCCTAAAGGTGTCTTGTCCTCTCATCGAGCTATTATAAATGCTCTTTTATCTTGGGAGTTAGATGAATGTCTACTCATTGAGATGGGCGTTCATACCTCTGTGAATTTAGATTTTCAACGAGGAATGTTGCTAGCGATTCCACTGTTCCATGTGTCGGGGCTGTTTGTCAGTTGCCTGATGTGTTTGCGGGCTCAGCGAAAACTCGGCTGCCTCTACAAATGGGACACAGAGTCTGCATTGGCGTTAATAGAGCAAGAGCGCTTGACAGTTTGCTCAGCACCATCGGCGATTACAGGTGATATTATCTCGGCTGGCCGTGACAGCGTACATGACTTATCCAGCCTACGCGTTATCGGTGGTGGTGGAATGCATCGTGCACCCAAACAGGTAAAATCCATTGGTGAGTTCAGCGATCTTCTCCAGCCGCACACCGGATGGGGTATGACAGAAACTAATGGACTGGGTGTAGGTATATTCGGTAACCATTATCTGGAACGTCCTGGAAGTAGTGGACTATGCTCTGCGGTACTGGATATTCGTGTAGTGGACAAAGAAGGTCATGTGCTCGTATCGGGAGAAAGTGGTGAGTTACAAATTCGTGGAACAACCCTTTTTAACGGCTACTGGAACCAACCCGATGCGACAACTCAAGCCTTTGATGGTGAATGGTTTAGAACTGGTGACAGAGCAACTATTGATGAAGACGGATTTGTCTACATAAATGGTCGCTTTAAAGAACTTATTATTCGTGGCGGAGAGAATATTGGTTGCGGTGCAATAGAGGACGCAATCCTTGAACATAAAGATGTCATCGAAGCTGCAGCTTACGGTATACCGGATGATCGACTCGGCGAGGAAATAGGAGTCACGCTCTATGTGCATAGAGAGATTGACGAGGGTCAGTTACGTGAATTTCTCAGTAAGAAACTTGCCGTTTTTGAAATACCCCGCTATGTAGTGCAACAAAACAAGCCGCTTATTCGCGGAGATACTGAAAAGATTCAACGGAGACAAGTCAAACTTGAAGCTATTGAAAGTCTGGGTTTGAGTTCGATAAAAGATGGTTAAGGAGAGAGATATTTCTGACGTAGCCCCAAATGAACGCCCGCTTGAAGGAATGAAGGTACTTGAACTGGGTCAGATTCTGGCCGGTGCGTTTACTACTACAATATTGGGCTATTTTGGCGCTGAAGTAATCAAGGTCGAGCCGCCAGGTGAGGGTGATCCAATTCGTAACTGGCGTACTGTCAAAGATGGCACTTCTCTCTGGTGGTGGAGTCTTGCACGAAATAAGCAATCCATCACTATTAATCTAAAGTCACACGAGGGCCAGCAGTTAGTCCGACGGCTCTGCGAAAAGTGCGATGTGTTAATTGAAAATTTCCGCCCAGGTCAGATGGAAAAATGGGGCTTGGGGCCAACAGAAATAAAGCAAATAAATCCCAGTCTTATCTACACACGCATCTCCGGTTACGGCCAAACTGGCCCCTATTCGAGTGATCCAGGTTTCGCCTCGGTTTGTGAGGGGTTTGGTGGTTTTCGATATGTCAACGGCGTGCCTGGTGAAATTCCTGTTCGACCCAATCTAAGTCTGGGCGATACACTTGCCGGCATTCACGCAGCACTTGGCGTCTGTATGGCCTATATTCGATGTTTGAGACATGGTGAGGGAAAAGGACAAGTTGTTGATGTCTCCATATTTGAGTCTGTATTCAATATGCTCGAAGCAGTGGTGCCTGAGTACTCAGGTGCGGGTGAAGTGCGCGAACCCTCGGGATCCACCATCAAAGGGATCGTGCCATCAAATACCTATCGCTGTAAGGATGGAAAACTAGTTATTATTGGTGCAAATACTAAGGGTATGTTTGAAAGGCTGATGCGTGTGATAGGAAGAGATGATTTTGCTGATGACAAGCGCCTGGCTATTAACTCCGAGCGGGTCGTCCAGGAAAAGGTGATCGATGAGGCAATCGCCAAATGGGTTGCAACATTGCCCTTGAAAGAGGTAACAGCTATTTTGAAGGGGCAAGCAGTAGCAGTGGGGCCGATCTTAAACGTGGAGGATATGTTTGCTGATCCTCATTATCAGGCGCGAGGTGCTTTTGAGGAAGTTTCAGTAAATGGTGAAATATTGCACATACCGTCTATTGCTCCAAGACTTGAGGAAACGCCGGGACGAACCGATCGGCCTGGTCCGCAACTTGGTGAGCATACCGACAGGATATTTAAGGGCCTGTTGGGCCTAGATGATGAGACTCTCAAGCGATTGCGTCACATGGGTGCTATTTAGATGAATTATACTCGCTCATGTAAACTCCTGATTGGATATTCTAGGGCCAGAGCGGAGTAGGGTCGAGGCGAACCTAAGGGTAAAATATTGAGAGGAAGCACAAATATATGAAGCAACGATTGAGTGGCCGGACGGCGCTGATTACTGGCGCGAGTCGGGGTATTGGGCGAGGCATTGCCGAACGATTCGCTGCCGAGGGCGCAAATCTAGCGATTCACTGCGTTAGCAACGAGGAGGCCGCTCTAGAGGTGGCTGAGATTGCAAAAAAACTGGGAGTTCAAGCTCGGGTCTATAAAGCCGACATTGGTGATCAGATTGAGTGCCGTAGGCTTGCAGATGAAGTTTCGAGAGACTTTGAGCAGCTCGATATTTTAATCAACAATGCTGGAGTGGGTTCAACGTCAATTCAACGACCTACTATCAGTGATGCGACGGATATCCAGTGGCATAAGCTTATGTCTGTCAATTTCTGGGGTCCGGTTTGGCTTTGTCGTGCTCTGGTACCTCATATGCGTCAAGCAGTGCGCAGTGATGTCATCATGATGTCGAGTATCGCGACTCGGTCATTAGCACCGAATTTTGGTGTTTATGCTGTCAGCAAAACTGCACTGGAGGCCATGGCACACACCTTAGCTCGCGAAGAAAAACCCCATGGTATGCGTGTCAATATCATTGCTCCTGGCTTGGTCGACACCGATATGGGAGAGTCCGTAGTGGCGGCGACTGGTCGCGGCAGCAGTCTTCGCGATGCAGATGCAAGTTCGCCGTTTGGTTTCGTATGCACGCCTGCAGACATTGCCGCAACGGCCCTACATCTGTGTTCAGAGGATGGGCGTTACATCACTAATCAGCGAATTCAAGTATCCGGAGGCTAGCGATTGATATAAATGCAGTTAGTCTTGGACAGTAAGGGTTCATTTTCGGCGCTAGTGGAAACGTATTAGCCTCTTGAAAATCTATTTGTTCTTCCAAACACTGTCGAGCTCATAGAGCTCAAAATTTTCAATCAATTGGTCGCCAGTATAGGATGACATTACCACGGGGTGGGTGTAGCCACTGGGTAGGTAGCAAAAAGAGCCTGAAATCAATCCACCGTTGATAAATACCTCTATAGACGTCTTATCCACTAGCAAGCGAATAGACAATTGATGTTGATCGGGTAATTGAATTTGCGGTCGATCAGGGATAACTTTGGCCTTTGCACTGGTCTCTATGCTCAGAGTATTGTTACGCCAGTCAAACGTTACAAAATGTCCGCGTATGGTGACGTAGAATGCATGGGCCTGCAGCTTATGTATCGTGAATGTGAGATCAAATATTTTGGCCTGGTGAGTTGTGACAAGAGGCTGATCGTTTCCAATTATCTGTTTTTTAATAATGGTGCGATGTTGGCGCAGAGTTTCTACCTCTTGAACTGGCCAACGTCGAAGGCGAAGATCACATCCCGAGCCTACAAGTGACAATTCCACGGGGATAGACATTTGCTGATTAAATGGCATCTCAGGATACAGTCCGCCTGCCATCCAGGAAATTTGCACGCATCGCCCATCTGGAGCATTACTCCAGGTTTGCGCTGCGTAGCCATTGCGCCCCTGTTCATAGAAATGTAGTTCACTATCAGGCGAAAACGTCGAGCCATCGAAATGGCCAATATAGTAGCTTCCATTCGCGCCAGACAACACCCAGCGCTCAATTCCCGTTGGGTCCACTAGAGAGAATAAATCTGGGCACTCGCTGCATCCATGAAGGGAAATTTCCTGAGTTTTCGTCCAGGTTTTCGCGTTGGCAGAGGTTAATAATGCGTATCTGTCCTCACCGAGATAAAGCGCCATTACCCAGTGCCGTGTTTCCTGGTGCCAAATGACTTTAGGGTCTCGGTTGTCCCCTTCGATATGGGGAATGATCGGATTATCTTTATGTTTTGTCCAGGTCAAACCACTGTCTGTACTCACTGCAAGACATTGCGTAAAAGGTTGAATAGGGTCGGCATGCATGCCTGCAGCTGTGTAAAACGCTAGCAAAGCATCATGACCAAAATTTGCTGTGTTGTCGTGATCAACTACCGCCGAGCCAGAAAAAATACTTCCCATAT
>NTJY01000043.1 GCA_002457245.1 SAR92 bacterium MED-G29
CAAGTAACTTCGCGCCCGACCCGTATACAAAGACTGTGCAACACTATAGAGCAACACCGCTTCAGGATTATCGGGTTTCATAGCAGGACCTATTGGATCATCGAACCAGCTTGGCATGGGTTACCTCAGTTTCATTTTATACAATTAAATCAATGGTTTAAGTGGTTGGCCCAGTAGGACTTGAACCTACGACCAATGGATTATGAGTCGACTGACTCTGTTTCAGGAATTTTTTCAGCATATACTCGATCTGTTTGTAAGGCAATCGACTAACAACATCCTTTTCTTAAAAACCACCCAGAACATGAATTTTGAAAGTTTTTTACCATACATCTACTCGTAAAATCGTCATATTAAAAAGTCTTCATAACGTTTCACACTAGTATGGAGAATTTTGATAATTCGGGTAAAAGAAGTTATGGCACCTAATCATTTATGAATAAAAAGGAGCTAGATATGAATTTTGTTGATGCTACCAAAGCTTATTTTTTTAAATGGAAGGACTTTGACTCACGAATTTCTCGATCAGAATTTTGGTATGGAAATCTCGGCGCATTGATTGTTTCTGTCATTATTGGAGCTGTTGCTGGATTTATAGGAGGCATGTTGGGCGCAGCGATGGGTTATTCTATTGATGGAGTTACGACGACCACAAATATTTTATTACTACCTTTTTATTTCCTTCTAATGGTGGCTGGGCTTTCACTAGTTGCTAGGCGACTTCATGACATTGATAAATCCGGATGGTGGTATCTAATTTTACTTACGGTTATCGGAGGACTCATCTTATGTTATTGGTTCTGCAAAAAAGGTGATGCAGAGGATAATCGTTTTGGGCCAAATCCATTGCCTTTATGAATCCTTGATTGCAAGAGCTGAATCCAGAAAGATTTGAACTCGCGACCGATCTTTTATGAGTCGTTTTACCTGATTGACCCTTGTCGATTGACTTTATTTTAGAAAAAAATGGTGGGCCCAGTAGGACTTGAACCTACGACCAATCGATTATGAGTCGACTGCTCTAACCAGCTGAGCTATGGGCCCGAATTAAATCTATTCGTCAATGAAGCTTCTGAGATGATCAGAGCGAGTAGGATGTCGAAGTTTACGTAAAGCTTTCGCTTCAATTTGCCTAATACGCTCTCTGGTAACATCAAACTGCTTGCCCACTTCTTCTAGGGTGTGGTCAGTGTTCATATCAATGCCAAATCGCATTCGCAGAACTTTGGCCTCTCTTGCAGTCAAGCTGCCAAGCACTCCACGAGTAGAATCTGTAAGATTACTCTTGGTCGCCTCATCAATTGGTTGAGCAATAGTGATATCCTCAATCAGATCTCCGATACTAGCATCCTCATCTTCACCAATTGGGGTCTCCATAGATATCGGCTCTTTGGCGATTTTGAGAACCTTACGAATCTTATCTTCAGGCATTTCCATGCGCTCTGCTAGCTCCTCTGGGGAGGGCTCCCTACCCATTTCTTGAAGCATCTGTCGGGAAATCCGATTGAGTTTATTAATCGTCTCAATCATATGGACTGGGATACGTATAGTTCTAGCCTGATCAGCGATGGAACGAGTAATTGCTTGTCGGATCCACCAAGTTGCATAAGTTGAGAACTTGTAACCACGTCTATACTCGAACTTATCTACGGCTTTCATTAAACCGATATTACCTTCCTGAATAAGGTCCAAGAACTGCAGCCCCCGATTTGTGTATTTCTTTGCAATGGAAATAACTAAACGTAGATTTGCTTCAACCATTTCTTTTTTTGCTCGTCTTGCCATCGCTTCACCGATGGTTAAGCGTCGATTAATATCTTTAATTTGTAAAATTGAGAGTCCACTGGACGTTTCCACTTGCGTCAATTTACGTTGAGATCTAAGGATTTCAATTTCTTGATTGGCAATACCATTGGAGTAATCGGCTTTTGCTCCGACAAGAGTCCCAGTCCATTTTAGATTCGTCTCATTTCCTGGGAAAGATTTGATGAATTCTTTACGGGGCATCTTCGAGAAACGAATGCAAAGTTTCATTATATTTTTTTCTTCAGCCCGAATCTTTTCAACTGCACCACGAATAAGCGCAACCAGAGGGTCAAATTGTCGAGGCGTGAGCTTTAAATATTTGAATAACTCGGCCAAATCTTGCATGTTTTTCACGGATGATTTGCCATCACGCCCATATCGACTGATCGATTTTTCAGTTTTCATGAGTAGGGACCGAATCTCTTCAAAGCGCTCAGTGGCTTCCTCAGGATCTAATCCACCTTCATGCTCTTCCTCTTCCTCTTCCTCGTCAATTTCCTCACCATTGGCGATCTTTTCAGCTTCAGCTGCCTCTGCAGCTTGTTGTTGCGCTAGAGCAGAAGGAACGTGATCCATGGGATTTAAGTAGCCGCTTATAATATCTGTAAGTTTCTTTTCTCCAGAAACTACCTTGTCCCATTCAGCAATTACTGTGGCAACGTTAGTTGGCCAGTCCGCTACTGCAGACATTAACTCCCTGGTACCTTCTTCGATCCGCTTTGCTATTTCAATTTCACCCTCTCGCGTGAGAAGTTCGACAGATCCCATTTCGCGCATATACATTCGTACTGGGTCAGTTGTCCTGTGCTGTTCTGATTCCACTGATGCGAGAGCAGCCGCGGCCTCAGCAGCAGCAACTTCATCCGGAGTATTGTCTCCTGACATCATTAGCATAGTTTCAGCATCTGGAGCCGTCTCAAATACGGTAATTCCCATGTCGTTGATCATTTGAATGATGTCTTCAACCTGCTCTGGATCGGCAATATCCTCAGGCAGATGATCGTTGACCTCCGCATAAGTCAGATAGCCTTGCTCTCTTCCTTTGGCGATTAAGTCTTTTATGCCAGATTGTTGCTTATCGTTGTTGTCAGTCATATCGGTTTCTTGAGTAATTATGGGTTTAGAAAAACGGGCGCAATTATACCGGATAAAAAAGCGATTGTCCCAGACTAAGATGCGCTAGTTTTTAATACTTTTTTACTGTTATTTTAGACCACAAGTCTTTGTTTTATCTTGTTTTTTAATGAATTAGCTGTTTCATTGTCAGGTAATTGCATTCTTATTTTGTGTAGCTGCTTAATTTCATACTCACTTAAGGTTTCTCGCTCCAGAAGTTGCATTGCTTTCTGTTCAATGGGAAGGGCGTTGAAAGCGCTTTGTAATACATGTTTTAGAGCATCATTGAATTCTTGATTATCATCTCGTCCTGTCCCGACTGGAGGATGATAAATTTCACTAGCCGCAAGAGATTGTAAAATCTGAGTCTCCTCATGATTTCCATAAGTACCTAACCAATATGCGAAAATATGAGATGGTTTGTAATGCGGATTTTTCTCAGCAAGATCCAGAACACGGAGAAATAATCGAATATCTTGATCTTGTGATTGTCGCAAAAGATCAACATTATCAACAGTTCCAGCCAATGCGGGGTGGTTTAGCAAGAGAGCCGTGATGAATTTAATCGGAGTTAATCGAATTTTAGAAGTCTTAGTTAAGGAGATGTCAGACAAATCACCGATCTCAAGAGAGCCATCAAATCCTTGATAATAATCAGGGGCCGCATAGGTTAGGGCGTCCCTTGCATCTGATTCTCCTGATTTTTGATTAGAAAATTTACTATTGTTTTCTAAGAGCTGAGATCTTTGTTGGGGCGGGATGTGAGTAGCTACATAGTCACTCAAATCAGATGCAGCTATACCAGTCCTGCGAGACAACTCCTCGAGCATTAGTTGCCGAAAGACACCTTTGGGAATACGGTTAATCTGTGGCGCACAGATTTTACTTAGTTTCGCTTTTCCATCTGCAGTAGCGCAGTCAATTCCGTGACTAAGTTGCTCAAATAGAAATTGCGAGAGAGGTTGTGAATTTTCAATTTTACTTAAAAAGCCGTCATGACCTAAATTTCTCACCATACTATCGGGATCTTCCCCATCTGGCAGGAACAAAAATTTTGCAGATACACCGTCACGCATTTCAGGTAGAGAAATTTCAAGGGATCTGGCCGCTGCCCGCTTTCCGGCATTGTCTCCGTCGAAACAGAAAACGATCTCAGAGGTATAGCGAAAGAGTTTTTGGAGGTGGGTTTCAGTAAGAGATGTCCCCAACGTTGCCACCGAGTTCTGGATACCATACTGAGCTAGAGCAATTACATCCATATAGCCCTCTACCATTATTAGGTAAGGTATATCTTTTAATGCTTTCCTTGCTTCATAGAGACCATATAACTCACGACCTTTGTGAAAAACAGGTGTCTCTGGAGAGTTTAAATATTTGGGTGTTCCATCATCCAGTACCCGGCCCCCAAAACCAATAGTTCTGCCGCGTTGATCTCGGATGGGAAACATAATTCGATGTCTAAAACGATCATACTGTTTTTTTTCTTCTGGCTTTTCAACAATCATTCCTGAATCGTTCAGTAGTTTATTTTTGACTTCGTCCCCTCCTATTGCCTTTAGAAGGTTATCCCATCCTTTGGGTGCGAAGCCAACACCGAATTTCGCAGCTATTTCACCAGTTAGTCCCCGATTTTTAAGGTAGTCAACAGCGTGTTTGGCCGATGAGTGAGTTCTAAGCTGTTTGCGAAAGAATTTATCTGACTGTTCTAAAATCGAAAATAAATTGTCCTTTTGTCTTTTTATATCCTTATCTGGAGTTGCTTCCCTGGGAATTTCAAGACCAGCATGTTTTGCGAGGAGTTCGACGGCAGGAAGAAAATCTAGTCGATCATGCTCCATAACAAATCCTAGTGCATTGCCTCCAGCTCCACATCCAAAGCAATAATAAAATTGCTTATCTTGAGCTACCGTAAAAGAGGGACTTTTTTCTTCATGAAAGGGGCAACAAGCTTTATAGTTTTTGCCGGCTTTCTTTAGTGGTACCCGCGTATTGACCACATCCACTATATCGAGACGGTCAAGTAAATCATCTATAAATGTTTGTGGAATTAAACCAGCCATTGTAAATCTAAAATTTTGATTCTCAGTCTTCAGTCTAACCGTTCAGGACATAATGAGACAGGATTTACTTATTTAGTTCGTTTTTAACCAGACCGCTAACTAGTCCTGCATCAGCACGACCTTGCATCTTTGGCCTAATGATATTCATCACCTTACCCATATCTTTCATAGATTCGGCTCCTGATTCGGTTATCGCTGAGGACACCATCGCATGAATTTCTTCATTAGTCAGCGAGGTTGGCAGGAATTCTTTAATGATATTGATTTCTGATATTTCTATATCTGCTAACTCTTGACGACCAGCGGATTGATATTGATTGATCGAGTCTCGCCTCTGCTTAACCATCTTGTCAAGAATAGATAGAACCCTTTGGTCATTGATGCTGATTCGCTCATCGACTTCAACGCGCTTTATCTCGGAGAGCATCAGTCTAATTGCACCTAATCGAGCCTTCTCTTTAGCCCGCATGGCTTCTTTCATTGCTGATGTTAGATCGCTTTTTAAAGGCATGATTTACTCCGAGAGGAAATTGGATATTCTAAAAACACGAAAAGCGCCTCAGGAGGCGCTAATTTAGTATTTCTCTTCACTCAAAAGTTTAATACAGTCGAGTAAACTTTCGTGATTCCCGAGAAACTTTCTTCTGGTTACGCTTCACGGCTGCAGCCGCTTTTCGCTTTCTGACCCAGGTAGGCTTCTCGTAAAATTCACAGCTCCGAACTTTAGCTAGCACCCCAGCCTTCTCACAAGAACGCTTGAAACGTCTTAATGCTACATCAAAAGGCTCATTTTCTTTGATTCTAACACTTGGCATAAATAGTTGATCCTATCCGAAATTTTGAGCTGGGGGGAGGGTTTTTGGCCTCAGCCCCTCAAAGGCGCGTAGTCTATACACATAACGCAGTTGTTGCAAAGTTTTGTCTAATTTATCTTTTATGTATGACTTATAAATCGACTAAAAAAATGAAGAATAGCGACCGCCCATCTAATACAAACAGTTGGTATAATCGACATTACGATTTTAATTAATTATTGAGGTCTTACAACAACATGCTTGTTCTAGGTATTGAAACCTCCTGTGATGAGACTGGGGTCGCTATTTATGATAGCGAGCATGGTCTGCTGGCACACAAACTTTACTCACAAGTAAAAATGCATGCAGAGTTTGGAGGAGTAGTTCCTGAGTTAGCATCTCGAGATCATTGTCGTAAAATACTACCATTGTTAGATGAAGTTTTAGAGGCTGCCAGAATAAAAAAAAATGACCTTGATGGCATCGCCTATACGGCTGGACCCGGACTGATGGGAGCCCTGATGGTTGGAGGTGCAACTGCAACAGCTTTAAGTCTTGCTCTGAATATTCCTGTTCTGAGTGTTCACCATATGGAAGCTCATTTGTTGGCTCCTATGTTAGAGGAAAACCCTCCATCGTTCCCTTTTATCGCGTTGCTGGTGTCTGGAGGACATACTCAACTGGTGTCAGTTGAGGAGATCGGAGGATATCAGTTACTCGGTGAGTCGCTTGATGACGCAGCTGGAGAGGCTTTTGATAAGACAGCAAAAATGCTTGATCTAGACTATCCGGGAGGGCCAATCCTTGCGAAATTAGCAGAAAATGGAAATAGGAATCGCTTTGCGTTTCCTCGACCAATGACTGATCGGCCCGGGTTAGATTTTAGTTTCTCAGGACTAAAGACTTATACGCGAAATTTAATTGATAAACATAAACAAACTAACGGCCTTCCAGATGATGAAACAATCGCAGATATCTGTGCCGGTTTTCAAGAGGCGGTGGTGGATACTTTGGTTATTAAATGCTCGCGAGCTGCTGAAGCTTCGGGCTCCAGAACGCTAGTCATTGCGGGAGGCGTTTCGGCTAATTCGAGATTGAGGCATAAACTAGAGGTCGTCCTGGAGAAAGAGGGTGTCGAAGTATTTTATGCCCGCCATGAGTTTTGCACTGATAATGGAGCTATGATCGCTTATGCTGGATGTCAGAGGTTATTGGCTGGCCAAAGTAATAATTTACAAATTGAAGCGATTCCCCGTTGGCCCCTGGATCAGTTGAGTAGTCTGAATCAAGTTAATACATTGTAGGTAATAAATAGATGGATATTGTGTACATTCGAGATTTAAGAATTGAAACGATCATTGGGATCTATGATTGGGAAAGAGAGGTCAAACAGACAGTCAGTCTTGACTTAGAGATGGCTCATGATATCCGAAAAGCTGCTGAAACTGATGCGATTGAATATGCTCTTAATTATAAATCGATAGCAAAACGACTAATTAAATTTATTGAGCAAAGCGAATTTCTATTAGTCGAAAGAATGGCCGAGGAGGTTGCTTCGATCGTTCGTGAGGAATTCTCAGTGCCTTGGCTAAAATTAAGGGTCAGCAAACCTGGAGCTTTGAGAGGCTCAAAGGATGTGGGTATTATTATTGAGCGAGGAGAGCGTCTGTAGTGGCCAAGGTGTACTTGAGTCTTGGAAGTAATATTGAGAGGCATGTTCATATTACTTCGGCACTTGATACCCTTGAAGAGTGCTTTGGAGAATTGTCATTATCTTCAGTTTATGAAAGTGATTCAGTTGGGTTCTCGGGGGATAATTTTTATAACCTTGTGGTTGAAGTAATCTCTGATAAGTCAGTTGGTCAAATCTCCATTATTTTGAAGGAAATCGAAGATAAAAATGGAAGAGATCGTTCTGCTCCAAGATTTGGTCCTCGAAGTTTAGATATTGATATCCTTGCAGTGGATGATGTCTTTGGACATTACGATGGTATTGAATTGCCCAGGGATGAGATCCTAAAAAATGCTTTTGTTTTACAGCCCCTCGCCGAGTTAATTCCAGATGGTGTGCATCCTGTAACTGGTAAATCCTATCAACAGCACTGGCTCGAGTATGACAAAGAAAAACAAAAACTTTGGCCTATAGACTTCAGGTGGAAGGGTAAGTTGTAGTAAAACGTTAAAGCCCCATATTCATAGGCTATTGGAGCTCCCGCCATCAACAGCTATCGTCTGACCTGTGACATAAGTGGCCTTCACAGCTAAAAAGAAGACCGCATCAGCAATGTCATTTTCAGTACCCAATCGTCCAACAGGGACCTTGCTGAGTACCGAATTTTGTTTGTCCAAATCATCGGATTCGTGCTCTGGCCATAATATTGCCCCTGGGGCGACGCTATTTACACGAACATTTGGTGCAAGTTCTTTTGCCAATGTTTTTGTCATCGATATATTTCCAGCCTTGGCAATAGTGTAGATCGGATGCTTATCCAGAGCTTGCCTCGCATGCATATCAGAAATGTTAATAATAGATCCCCTAGCTATGATCAACATTTCGGCTAATCTTTGCGCCAAGAAAAAAGGACCCTTCAAATTACTACTGAATAAGTCTTCCCATTTTTCCTCATTACAATCCTTAAGTGGGGTTGGATAGAAGCTTGAGGCATTATTAATAAGAATATCTAGGCGCCCTATGGTCTCAATCAAATCGACTATTTTATCTATACCCTCAGGTTTGTTGAGGTCACTCTGAACAAGAAAGCAGCTATCTGATCTTAGATTGTTAAGGCTTTTACAAATTCTATCTGCCTCGGCGGCTGATTGATTAAAGTGAATAATAATTTTGTATCCCTTCCCATGAAATAATCGTGCAATAACGGCGCCAATTCGTCTTGCAGCACCAGTTATTAAGATTACTGGTTCTATTGGTTTTTTCTTTTGCATGACTATTCCTTAGTTATTATTTGGTGAAGTTATGTTTAAAATGATTCAGGGCATCAATTTGTCTTTTCTCAAGAGATAAACCTATGGCTGCTCCAGCTTGTCCTGAGGCTACTAAGTCTTTAACGCTCACTTTTAGCACAGATTCCAACGCACCTCGTAAATACGTGCTAGATGAATAGCTTCGATCTGTTCTGCTATGATTGCACGAGTAATCAGCCGAGCATACGGTTAGAAAATCACTGAATTTCTCTGAGGACTTTAAGGCTCCAATTGATTTTAGTAACTGAAGCAGCGCGATTGGTTTAAGTTCAAGACAATTATGACTTTGTAAACAAAACTCTGACACTGTCATAGCCAAGTTTTTGACGTTCTTAGGAACCTTTAGCCTGTTACACAGAGTCTCAATTGGACTAAATTGGCCAGATCGAAGTTCATAGGATTCAAGGCCATTATCTTTGCACGGATCTTTACCTAAATTATAAACCAAAGCAGAAAATCGGACTGATATTTTCTCCGTCAACCGTGAAGTAGCTTTGAGCAATTTCAGAGACTCCTCGTAACTATTTTTTTTTGGAGGATGGGTCGATGCTTTTGTCTCATTAAAAAGTCGATAGAATTCCGGTAATGTGTCCTGTAGGGCACCCAATGATTGTAAAGTCCGAATAAAAACATGAGGTGATTTTTCAGATAGAGCACGACTCATTTCTTTCCAAATTCGTTCTGCAACCAGATGCTTTAAATCTCCCTCCCTAACCATTTCGATTATTAAACTGCTTGTTTCTGGTGCGATTGTAAATCCCATATGGGCATAACGCGCTGCGAATCTAGCTATGCGAAGCACTCTAACTGGATCTTCGTTAAACGCATCAGATACGTGACGTAAAGTTCTAGACTCAACATCTCTTTGACCATTGAAAGGATCTATAATGTTTCCATCATTATCCTCAGCCATCGCGTTTATTGTTAAATCTCGGCGTTTTAGATCTTCCTCAAGCCCTATTGCTGGATCAGTAAAAAATGTAAAGCCTGCATATCCTTTCTCTATGTTTCGTTCAGTTCTCGCTAACGCATACTCCTCACCTGTCTCAGGCTTTATAAAAACGGGGAAGTCATTTCCGATCGGCGTGAAGCCGAGACCCACCATCTCTTCAGGCGAACTTCCGACAACTACCCAGTCATTCTCGTGATATGGATAATTTAATAATTTGTCCCGAACAGCGCCACCGACGCGAAAAATTTGCATGCTTAAAAGCTCCTGAATCCATTGTAAGTACCTGAATTACCTACCTCAATCTAAATTGTCCCTATTTTGATCAGGAGACATGATAGAACAGGTAATTAGTCACATAATTGACTTTTTTTAGCCTTACCATCTTCTCGTGTTGTGGAATGGATAATTTTATATTGCTCACTTCTGATTAGAAACTTTTGATTTAACTATTTTTTCAATAATGAGGAAATATTTTATGGCCGATTCAATCAGCTATATCGATGAGTTAGAGGATCCTATCTACTCAGGCTTAACAATACTAAGTAGCCCTAAAAACGTTGCTCTATGTGATCGACACGCATACAGGCGTCGCGTAGAACTTAAATTAGAGGAGAGACGTATTTCTCAAGAAATACAAGATTATCGTTTCGATGGTGTGTTTGAAGATTGACTCTGATACTGATGGCAAGTAATTAATTTAAATATACTTAAATCAACATCTTTGCGATCAATTTTGGCATAATGCCCGCTTCACGAATCTATAAATTTTGAGGGTTTGTCTTGGGGAGTCAGTGCTTATTAAGAGCCGAAGATCTTTGCTTTGAAAGAGATGATCTTTGCGTCATTGACCACTTTAACTTTGAACTTAACCCAGGAGATATTCTTCAAGTCGAGGGTTCCAATGGTAGTGGTAAAACCACTTTGCTTCGTCTATTGTCCACAGCCCTTCATCCATCGTCGGGACGCATTCTCTATGATGAAAAGGAACTGTCAGATTGCAGATATGAATATTGCTCGAATATTTTATTCATTGGGCACCAAATCGCTCTAAAAGACAGCTTAACACCAGCAGAAAATCTTGATTGGCTATCTGCAATCAAGCTATCGAACGATTCCATTCTTAAGGCTTTAGATTTGGTAGGTTTGAGAGATTATGTAAATATCCCAAATATAAGACTTTCAGCGGGGCAACAGCGACGAGTTACTCTTGCACGACTCCTCTTATCAAATGCAAAGATTTGGTTTTTAGATGAGCCCTTTACAGCGATTGATGCGCAAGGTGTCCGTCTAGTTAAACATTTAATTGAGGATCATAGTAAAAAAGGTGGTGCAGTCGTCCTGTCTACGCATCAATCACTGGACATGGTAAATATCAGGCGACTTTGTCTCTCAAATGAAGAGTCTGGAGCAAACCTTTGGTAACTAAGACCAGAAGTATTTTTTTTACTTATCTTCGACGTGATCTTTTGATCTCGTATCGACGTAGAGGAGAAACTATTGGGCCTGCTATTTTCTTTGTAATGGCTACAACTTTGGTGCCACTAGCTCTTTCTCCTGAAGCTGAGAGTTTAAGAGGGATAGCCGCGGGCATCATATGGGTGATGGCTCTATTTGCGACGCTATTATCGGTTGAGAACGTGTTCGCAAGTGACTTCAAAGACGGATCTCTAGAGCAACTGCTTATAGGGCCGAATTTGTTAGTCATGCCAGTGCTAGGAAAAGTAATGGCTCACTGGCTTACTACGGGGGTGCCTTTGGCAATTATCTCTCCGATACTTGGACTTATGTTGTCCCTGCCTAGCGAGGCGTTTATACCCTTGGTGGCCAGTTTAGCGTTGGGCACAGCATCTTTGAGCTTGATCGGCGCGCTTGGCGCGGCACTAACAGTATCACTTCAAAAAGGGGGTTTACTCTTAACTTTGATAGTAATGCCGCTCTATATCCCGATAATTATATTTGGGAGCGCTACAGCTCAGTATGGCATTGACGGTTTTACCTGGACCGGCCCACTTGCCATTCTAGGGGTGCTCTTTGCTGTGGTGATGGTGTTATGCCCCTTGGCAATCGCAGGCATATTAAGATTGACGACGATAACGTAGCAACTTGGGAGAGGTAATGGACTGGAATTGGTTTCATCGAATGGGATCACCGCGTTGGTTCTATCTAGTTACTAGTCGCTGGATGCCATGGCTCAGTGCTGCCACATTGATATTGCTTGTTACTGGTTTGGTCTGGGGGATGGGGTTCGCTCCAGAAGACGCAAGACAGGGTAATAGTTTCAGAATTATCTATCTCCATGTCCCGGCGGCTTTTTTAGCATTGGCAGGCTATTTTTTAATGGCTTCAGCGGGTGCTATTGGTCTGATTTGGAAAATGAAGTTGTCATAC
>NTJY01000044.1 GCA_002457245.1 SAR92 bacterium MED-G29
GTTATACAGTATAAGGTGACTTTTCTTGAAGGTTGGAGTTTTTCGAAGTGGATTGACCACTTAATTTCCATGAATCAGTTCCAATTAGATACTGAATTAAGTATTGATCAGCTTTTACAATTAATAAATCCAAAATTAGATAATCCTGAGGGCTGGTTTTTCCCAGATACTTATGCATTTACTTCGTCAGATACTCTTGTTGATATATTGCAGAGGGCACATAGGAAAATGCAGAAAATTTTGGCTGTCGAATGGGAAAATAGAGACGATAATCTTCCTTATCCGTCCCCTTATGAAGCATTAATTATGGCTTCTATTATTGAAAAAGAGACTGGAAGGGCAGACGAGCGAACTGAGATTGCAGGGGTATTTGTAAGAAGATTAGAACGCGGCATGAGGCTTCAGACTGATCCTACTGTAATCTATGGCATGGGTGCAGATTTTAAGGGCGATATAAGACGTAAAGATCTAAAGAGGTATACGCCCTATAATACATACATGATTAACGGCCTGCCGCCAACACCAATTGCAATGCCTGGCTTTGGATCAATTAGTGCGGCGCTTCATCCGAAAGAGGGTTCTAGCTTATACTTTGTAGCGAAAGGAGATGGGGGTCATTTCTTCTCAGACTCACTTAAAGAGCACTCCGCCGCTGTAAGGCGCTTTCAGATAGACGAACGGCATAAAGATTATAAAACCTCACCTTGATATGAAGAGATAATAAATGGTTGCTAAATTCATTACAGTAGAGGGAACTGAGGGCGTCGGTAAGACGACGAACATCAATTTTATAAAGAGCTGGTTGAGGCAGAATGAAATCAAATTTGTCGCCACCAGAGAACCTGGCGGTACCCCTTTAGCGGAGGAAATAAGAGATTTACTTCTCAAACCAAGGGATGAGCTGGTAGTTAGTAGTGCTGAGTTACTACTGATGTTTGCAGGAAGAGCTCAGCACTTAAATAAAGTTATTCTTCCTGCTTTGCAAGCTGATACATGGGTTCTTTGCGATCGGTTTACAGACGCAACATATGCCTATCAGGGTTTTGGTCGTCAAATGAGTAGCGAATTAATCGTCCAACTTGAAAATATAGTACAAGGAGATATTCGACCTGATTTAACTCTCCTTCTTGATATACCGGTTGAGATTGGACTCGAAAGAGCAAATGATAGGGGCGATCCTGATCGCTTCGAGCAAGAGCAACAGGATTTCTTTAATCGAGTGAGGGCAGGTTACCTTAGTCTTGCAAATGAGAATTCTGATCGATATGTAGTTATTGATGCATCCCAAGAACTACAGGGTGTTCAGACTGACATAGCATTGGCTTTAGATACCTTTTATAAGTCATTAGGTCACGAATAAGATGACAGAGATAACCAATACGTTATCTTTACCACTGCCGTGGCAAGAAAGCATTTGGAGCGAACTCACTCAGTATATTTATACTGATCGCTTGCCTCATGCGATTCTACTCAGCGGCCCTTCAGGTATAGGAAAAGGCCGCCTGGCTATAGCGCTTGCAGAAAGATTACTTTGCGGATCTGAGTCTCATGATTACGCATGCGGTATCTGTAAGAGCTGTACCTTATTAAATGCTGGCTCACATCCTGATCTTTTCCCTATTAGCATCCCTGAAAAGAGTAAAAACATTTCGATCGATGAGATAAGAAAATTAAGCAGTGTTATTAGTAAAACGGCTCAACAGGGCGGCCGGAAGGTCGCCATTATTAACCCTGCAGAGGCTTTGAATATCAATGCCTCAAATGCGCTGTTGAAGAGTCTTGAGGAGCCTCAAGGAAAAACAGTCCTGATTTTAGTAGCTCACAGGCCTACTCTGCTGTCAGCCACTATCCGAAGTCGATGCCAGATTATACAGTTAACTCCTCCGTCTTGTGAGTTAGCAACATCTTGGCTAAATAGTATGGTGACAGATCAAACTAATATCGACAAAGCCCTTGAAATTTCTGATGGACGACCACTTCTCGCTCTTGATTATTTGCGGTCAGATTCTTTAAGAGATCAACAGTATTTTGAGGAGGTCGTCTCGGCGGTTCGAACTGGTGATCTCTCGTTTATTGAAGCAGCGCAGCAATGCGCCAAGCTTGATATAGGCCCTGCTTTGGAATGGTTTATTAGTTACTTACATCGAAGTGTCATCAAGGATAAGCGCATGCGGTCGAATCAAAATATCTATCTTTTCCTTGATCGACTCAATTATATGTATAGTTTAATTGTTTCTGGTAGTAATGTTAATCAGCTACTTATGTGGGAAGAGCTTTTGATGAGTTGGCGTCAGACTTATTTTAGTAAATAACATCCAAATGTTTAATTAATATTATCTATAGAATTTGCGGAAATTTAAAAATAATGTTGGTTGATTCTCACTGCCATCTTGATCAGATCGACCTGTCCCAAAAAGAGGGTGGTCTCGCTTCGGTTATCGCCGATGCAAAATCTCGTGGGGTTCAACGTATATTAAGCGTCGCTGTAGATATTAAGTCATCAATTTATCTGAGTGAATTGAGTCAATCTTATTCATGCCTAATGACTTCAGTGGGAGTGCATCCGCTGCATAAATCTGATGACAGCTTGGTCTCGGTAGATGATCTCGTTTCATTGACAGAATTACCTGGAGTTGTTGCTATTGGTGAGACGGGACTAGATAAATTTTATAGCTCAGCGACATTCGAATGGCAGCGAGAAAGCTTCATTAATCACTTGCAGGCCAGTGACATTTCGGGCAAGCCAGTTATAATCCATACTAGAGATGCCGTGGATGAGACTCTGGAATTGTTGGCAGAGTTTAAACCATCCCCAAGAGGAGTAATACATTGCTTCACAGAATCATGGGAGATGGCTGAGGCCGCTATTGAGCTTGGATTTTATATATCGTTCTCGGGAATTATAACTTTTAATAATGCCTCTGACTTGCGAGTTGTCGCGTCCAAAATTCCACTCGATAGGCTATTGATTGAGACTGATTCTCCTTGGTTAACCCCTGCGCCTCATCGAGGAAAAAATAACGAGCCCAAGTACGTATTAGAAGTGGCCCAGTGCTTGGCAAATTTGCATGGAATTCCCTTGGAAGAGCTTGCACAAATAACAACGCAAAATTTTGACCGTCTGTTCAAAACAAAAGATTAAAAATTATATTTCAATTTCAGAGAAAGTGGATATGAGCGCAGAAAAGCAATCAGCTGATCAATTTATAATTCGGACCTTTCCAGTTGGACCTTTACAATGTAATTGCTCCATTATAGGAGATCGAATTTCCTCAAAGGCCTTGGTAATAGATCCTGGCGGTGATCCAGATCAGATAATGGCCCTAATTAACGAGCTGGGTTTGCATGTTGTGGGAATTATTCATACTCATGCGCACTTAGATCATATCCTTGCCTCAGGTGTTATTAAAGAAGCTACAGGAGCACCAATATACTTGCATGAAGATGACAAATTCCTATGGGATATGGTTGGGGAACAATGCGCAATGTTTGGGTTGCCCACCATAAGCTTGCCTGAACCAGACAGCTTTATTAAAGATGATGAAGCACTTCAATGTTGTGGAGGTGTCGCCATTCATACTCCCGGGCATACACCTGGATCATTGAGTTTCTGGTTTGAAGAATACAAAACACTGATAGCTGGTGATACCCTGTTTCAGGGGAGTATTGGTCGTACAGATCTTCCTGGGGGCAACTTTGAAAAAATAGTAACTTCCATAAAAGAGCGTATTTATTGTCTTGATGATGACGCGATAGTCGTCACAGGGCATGGGCCAAATACAATAATCGGTGATGAAAAATCTAGTAATGGCTTCGTTAGAGGTTAGGATTTAACTCACTAAATTTAGTGTGAGGAAAAATATATGAAGCAGCAAATAATGACAATGCTGGATTTGCAGAATGACATGAATACCAAAGTTCATGCGGATTGGCGCGCTCAAAATTTTGAGTGGTACCGTGCCATCTGGATTGAATGTGCTGAGTTATTGGATCATTACGGTTGGAAGTGGTGGAAAAAGCAAACGCCAGATGTTGATCAGATAGCACTTGAGTTAGTTGATATTTGGCATTTTGGATTGAGCCTGATGCTGTTGTCTAATGATTCTAAGGATGTGTTGGTTGATCAAGTTGAACAGATTTTTATGAGTCCAGTAATGAGTGATGATTTCGCTATTGATTTAGAATCCTTCACAGAGAAGACATTAATTACGAAAGATTTTGACCTACAGGGCTTCGCACGATTAATGGCTGGCATAAACATGGATTTTGAAACACTGTATGTCGGATATGTTGGCAAGAATGTACTCAATTTCTTTCGCCAGGATTATGGGTACAAGGATGGCTCATACGTCAAGCAATGGAATGGAGTGGAGGACAATGAGCATTTGGTTCAAATAGTATCTACGCTAGATACTTCATCATCTGCCTTTGCAAAAAATCTTTATTCTCAAATGGAGCTTAGATATAAAGAGTTGTGCTCTTAGAATTTTTACGCACCTGCTAATGATAAATATTCATTATTTCTGTTGGCAACTACACATTCTATGATGCATATCTATAATAACGTTTTAGTTTAAAATTTCATTATTTTGGAGATTAACCGTGACTTCACCTGTTCGTATTGCTGTTACTGGCGCAGCTGGTCAGATTAGCTATTCACTACTTTTTCGTATTGCTGCTGGAGAGATGTTAGGCCCTAATCAGCCCGTGATTCTGCAAATGCTTGAGATTACACCTGCCCTTGATGCACTTAAGGGTGTAGCAATGGAGCTAGAGGACTGCGCCTTCCCCCTTTTAGCGGGTATGATTTGTACTGATGATGCAGAACAGGCATTTAAAGATGCTGATTATGCACTACTGGTTGGTGCTCGCCCACGAGGCCCAGGAATGGAAAGAAAGGATCTTCTTGAAGCTAATGCGGCGATATTCTCTGCGCAAGGGAAGGCTATAAATGACTATGCCTCCGAACATATAAAGGTGCTTGTAGTTGGAAATCCGGCTAATACAAACGCATTAATTACGCAGCGCAATGCTCCCAATATTAATCCCCGACAATTCACAGCTATGACTCGGTTGGATCATAATAGGGCGATGAGCCAAATTGCCAACAAAACAGAGTCAAGTATCAACGATATCAGTCATATGACGATATGGGGAAATCATTCTGCTACTCAGTATCCTGATCTTTATCATGCGCGAGTTGCCGGAAAATCTGCCATTGACATGGTTGACCAGGAGTGGTTCGAAAATGATTTCATACCCACAGTGCAGCAGCGTGGGGCAGCAATTATTGCTGCGCGAGGTGCCTCGAGCGCCGCCTCTGCTGCGAATGCAGCCATTGCTCATATGCGAACTTGGGCTCTTGGCTCCGCTGAAAATGACTGGATAAGTATGGGTGTGATCAGTGATGGAAGTTATGGGATTGCTGATGGGTTAATTTACTCATTCCCTTGTACTTGTGATAATGGCGATTGGTCCATTGTTGAGGGATTAGATATTAACGATTTTTCTCGAGCTAAAATGATTGCCACTGAGAAGGAGCTTTTGGAGGAACGAGATGCCGTTTATCACTTGCTTCCATAGCCCGGTGAATAATCAATGCTCAATACAAGTGACAAATTGCATTTTGGTGGTATGAAGCTGCCTGATATTTTTCAACGCAGTATTAGTGGCTGCGTATGCGTTGAATTGTAACAATCATTGTTAAAAGTTTGGTACGATCACCATCTCAAAACCAAACCCTAATATAAGGTAATTCTGTGGCGTTTTTAACTGTTGGTGATCAAGCTCCTTCTTTCTCTTTGAAGAATCAAAGAGGGGAATTGGTGTCTTTAGAGCAATTTAAGGGAAATAGTAATGTCGTCGTCTACTTCTATCCAAAGGCGATGACTCCAGGGTGCACAGTTCAGGCTTGTGGGATCCGAGACTCCAGTTCGAAGTTCGCTGAATTCAATACTGTTGTGTTGGGGATCAGTCCCGATTCTGTTGATCGATTGGTAAAGTTTGAAGATAAACAGGAGTTGAACTTTACTCTCCTTTCTGACGAAGATCATAGTGTCATTGAAAGTTTCGGTGCTTGGGACCTTAAAAAATTTATGGGGAGAGAATTTATGGGGGTATTGAGATCTACTTTCGTGATTGATACGGAAGGTGTGATTGTTCACGTAATGGAAAAAGTTAAGACTAAAAGCCATCATGATGATGCCCTTGATTGGATTTCCAGTAATCTTCATAAATAAATAGCTCAATTTTAATGTAATAAAAATTAAATGTATTAAGGAAATATTCTATGTTTTTCATCGCTGATGCTTATGCTCAAACTGCAGGTCCAGGTGAGCCTAACCCTATGGTAACTGTATTGATGTTTGCTGGCCTTTTTGCCTTCATGTATTTCTTGATTATCCGTCCACAGCGCAAGCGTCAAAAAGACCACGCTAATCTTGTTGATGCGCTAGTCAAGGGAGATGAGGTGGTTATGACAAGTGGAATGCTCGGTAAAATAACAAAAATCGAAGGGGATTATGTGGTGTTAGAAGTGAATAATAACTTGACACTCAAATTTCAGAAGGTCGCAGTTCATGCGGTCTTACCAAAGGGCACAATCAAAGCGATATAGAGTAAACAGTTAAATCAAACAAAGGCTTTCTGATAGAGAAAACGAAGATGGGTAGGTCAGAGACCGAAAAATCAAGTTCAAAACTTGTAATTGCCATTTCATCAACTGCTCTTTTTGACATGTCAGAAAGTCACTCAATATATGAGCAGGAGGGTGTTGAGGCATACTCCTGCTATCAAAGGCAACACGAGGACGACATTTTAGAGCCTGGAGAGGCACTTCCTCTTGTGTCAAAACTCTTAAGTATAAATGATCAACTAGAAGGGGATCCTCGGGTTGAGGTCATATTGCTATCTCGTAATTCTGCTGATACTGGATTACGAGTCTTTAATTCAATTGCCCATTATAATTTAGACATTAGCCGAGCAGCATTCTCAGGTGGAACCTCTCCCTATCGTTATGTGTCAGCGTTTAATTGCGATCTGTTTTTATCAACTAATGCAGGAGACGTAAGAAGCGCGCTAGATAATGGTGTTGCCGCGGCAACTTTGATACCCTCGAGAGGTAAGAATTCGGAGACCAATGATCTTCGATTTGCTTTTGATGGAGATGCAGTTCTTTTCTCGGACGCCTCTGAGAGAATTTTTAAAGAGAGAGGTTTGAAGGCTTTTGCGGATAACGAAAAGGCAGCGGCATGTGAGCCCTTGGATGCTGGACCATTTAAGAACTTTCTCATAGCACTGCAAGGATTGCAGTCCGAATTTAGTCCAGATACCTGCCCAATCCGAACTGCGTTGGTTACAGCTCGCGCTGCTCCGTCTCATGAGAGGGTAGTTCGAACCCTCAGAGATTGGAATGTAAGAATTGACGAGAGCTTGTTTCTGGGTGGTCTAAGCAAAGGAGACTTCTTAAAGTCTTTTGGTGCAGATGTATTTTTCGATGACCAGCAATTGCATTGCAGCTCGGCGAGTGACTTTGTAGCTACGGGTCACGTCCCACATGGAGTATCTAATGAGTAAAATCCTTTTAATGATTACTTCCAATGGCTGAGGTAATTAGATCGAAGAAATTTCAGTCATACTCGGACGAAAAAATATTAAGTTGTTATTTAGACAAACCAAGGGGTGAGAATTTACACTTTCTCCAAGTTGAAATTAACGAGAGAGGACTTGAGTCGGAGTTGCACTGCAGACAGGCCATACATTCAAAAAAGTCCAGGCACTCCCCCCTATATTATGTGTTTTACCTATTAATTTTATGTCTTTTTTTAGGTCGATTCTCTAATCAGCTAAGCCAGTAACCTATTCTTTTTTAGTATAAAAAGCATATTTTATATATTTAAAATATATACTGCAGTCTAAGCTATTAATTTTAGTCTAGGTAATGTTATGAAGCTCCAACAATTAAGATACATCTGGGAGGTGTCTCAGAACGATTTAAATGTCTCTGCAACGGCTCTTAGTCTTTATACCTCCCAACCAGGTATTAGCAAGCAAATTCGACTTTTGGAGGATGAGCTTGGAATAGAAATATTTGCGCGCAGTGGAAAGCACCTAACAAGAGTTACATTGGAAGGGCAAAAAATTCTTAAAATAGCTGGAGAAATATTAGACAAAGTTGAAAATATTAAGCAACTATCTAGAGATTATAGGAGTCCAGATCGTGGCTCCTTCTCCATTGCTACGACGCAGACTCAGGCGCGCTATGTGCTTCCCTCACTCATCAAACGTTTTTTAAATCGCTATCCAGATGTATCTTTAAACATGATCCAAGGAACACCAGCCCATATCTCTGAGGAGGCGATGGTTGGCTCTGTCGATCTTGCGATCGCGTATGAGGATCTGGAACTATTTAGTGATCTTGTACTGATGCCTTGTTATCGCTGGAATCGACGTATTTTGGTGCCCCCAGGCCACCCATTAGCAGAGAATCGTAGTATTACCTTGGAAGATTTAGTTACTCATCCAATTGTTACCTATCCGTTTGGAATTTCTGGGCGATCAAAGCGTAAGCAGGCATTCAAGAGAAATAATCTTGAGCCTAAAATAGTATTTACCGCAACAGATGCTGATGTAATAAAGACTTATGTGAGATTAGGTCTTGGTGTTGGTATTGTTGCTGAAATGGCATGTGATGAAGTTTGTGACCTTGATATTGTATCTATTGATGCATCCAATCTTTTCGAGTCCAGTATTACGAGTGTAGGTATACGGCAAGGAACCTATTTAAGGAGTTATATGTTCGACTTTATTGAAAAATTTGCGCCTCATCTAACCCGAGAAGTTGTTAAAGATGTTATGTTACTTAACAGTAGAGAGAAGCAGAATGATTTTTTTAATGTCGTTAAAATTCCAGACTACAGTTCAGTGCTATGAGTCCATTGCCTCGTCGATATATTTTCAGTAGAGTGATTCCCTCGATATACGGAGAAAATTAATGGAAATTGCCTGTTTGGATCTGGAGGGAGTTTTAATACCTGAAATTTGGATAGCCTTTGCAGATAAAACGGGTATAGACGAGCTTAGACGAACTACTCGCGATGAACCTGATTATGATGTTCTTATGGACTATCGCTTGAGGATACTTAGAGAGAATGGTCTTGGTATCAAAGAAATTCAATCAGTTGTTGCGACTCTTGAGCCTCTTGAGGGTGCAATTGAATTTGTTAATTGGTTAAGAGAGCGGTTCCAGCTCGTTATCCTATCGGACACTTTTTATGAATTTGCAATGCCGCTCATGAAACCCTTGGGTTATCCAACTCTGTTCTGCCATAAGTTATTATGCGATGATCAGGGAAGGGTAGTTCAATATCAACTGCGTCAGGCTAATCCAAAGCGCCAATCGATAGTTGCACTTAAAAGTTTGTACTACAGAACTATTGCAGCTGGCGATTCGTACAATGACGTAACAATGCTGTCAGAGGCCGAAGCTGGAATTTTTTTCAAAGCGCCTGATAACGTGGTTGCAGAATTTCCTCAGTTCCCATCAGTGCATAGCTATGACGAACTGAAGTTAGAGTTTATAAAGACAAGTAATAGGGAGCATTTACTTTAAGGGTTTGGACTTCTATCTTGGCTGATTGATCGTGGAGAAATTTGATGCAGGCAAAAGCTTCTAGCGCTGATCGCATTCGCGAAAAGAAAAAGATCTTTCTGGCTCGCGAGGCAAAAATCGTGAAGGCAGCTCTGGAGTTGCTTATCAGCGAAAACATAGATCGCGTAACGGTTTCAAAAATTGCATCAAAAGCTGGTATTGGAAAGGGTACGGTCTATAAGCACTTCCTAACCAAAAATGAAATTCTTGTCAGAATAATGCTTGATTATGAGCAAAGCATATCAACTCGCTTAGCTGAGGGCCTTGAGGAAGCGAAGAAGGGTGATCCAGGCGCAGTGTCCAAAGCTTACTTTGAATCTAGATTAGCTAGGCCTCAGCTGGATAGACTGGTCCAAAAGTTAGAAGATAGGTTAGTTGATGCTGAGGACATAGAGTCCCAATTGGCCGAGGTATCAAGAATAAGACGATCCCATGAAGACGCCCTTGACACAATGATTACCAAATTGATTGGTGATGGAATCCTGGAGGATGTTCCATCGCACTACCATTCACTTTCATGCTGGGCACTTGCGCAAGGAGCCGTGGAGCTATATTTCAATAGAACTTTGGGAGATATTGAAGATACTGAAGCGCTGATGGGATTCATAACGAGTATAGGCGTTACTATGGGTAACAGAGGTCAATACCACCAGGCAGGAGATAAGCAGCCAAAGTCATTAAAAAAATGACTGATAAAGTTCTAGACAAGCTCTTCAGTGATTTACTCTCCTTAGAGGCATCCACCAACAAAAAGATACCTCCTGTACACCTATGGAATCCAGAGCTCTCCGGAGATATGGATTTGGTTATCGATAGAGAGGGTCGGTGGATTCATGAGGGTGGAGAGATCAAGCGGCCCGCTCTTGTTAAGCTATTCTCTAGTATTTTAAAAAAAGAAGATAATGAATATTTCCTAGTAACGCCTGTGGAAAAGTGGCGAATTAAAGTAGATCTAGCTCCATTTTTCATAACCTCCGCTAAGAGAAATATTCGCGGTGATATACAAGCAATTAATTGTATGACCTCTGTTGGGGATAGCGTCGTTGTCGGCCCTAATCACAAGTTATGGATAGAATACGAAATAGGCAGTGATGAACCGATCCCACTAGTTCATATCCGTTTTGGGCTGCCAGGTTTGCTTAGTCGTAACGTGTTTTATCAGATTGTGGAATGGGCTGATTGTGAGGAAGTAAGTAAGAAACGTCATCTTAAGATTACCAGTATGGGAAAAACATTTTCGTTGGGCCAGATCGACTAAGAGACCCCTTAAGCGATGACCCAGAGATGTGATGTGAGCATATTACATGTTTGGGTAGTTTGGTCCCCCTGAACCCTCTGGCACAATCCAGTTTATATTTTGACTTGGTTCTTTTATGTCGCACGTTTTGCAATGGACGCAATTTTGCGCATTTATTTGGAAACTATTACTCCCATCGTCTTTTTGAACAATTTCATAAACTCCAGCGGGGCAGTACCTTTGAGCTGGTTCATCAAATTGCTGCAAGTTGTATTCAATAGGTAGACTAGGATCTTTCAGGGTTAGGTGGCAGGGCTGATCTTCCTCGTGGTTGGTATTTGACATGAACACAGAGGACGCCTTGTCGAAGCTGATAACGTTGTCTGGTTTGGGATATTCAATTTTTTTACACTCAGTAGACGACATCATCGTAGCATGGTCGGGAATTGAATCTCTCAGGGTGAACGGGAGTTTTCCACCAAAAATATTTTGCTCTATCCAAACGAATGCTGATCCGATAAGCAGCGGGAACTTATGCATCCAACCCGAGAAATTTCTGGACCTATAGAGCTCAGTATATAACCAGGAGGATTCAAAGTTTTGTTCAAACGAATTTAGATCTGATGAGGCCCGATCTCCGGATTCGAGCTCTTGTGCAATAGTCTCCGCGGCCAGCATGCCACTTTTCATTGCCGTATGATTTCCTTTTATTTTGACCGAGTTCAATGTGCCTGCATCGCATCCAATTAACATACCGCCAGGGAAGTGCATTTTTGGTAGTGAATTTAAACCGCCCTTTATTATTGCTCTAGCACCGTAGGTTAATCTCGTTCCGTTTTTTAGATATTTAATAGTGTCAGGGTGATGCTTCCAGCGTTGGAATTCTTCAAAAGGACTCAAATGCGGATTACTGTAATTAAGATCTGTAATCAGACCGATATACACTTGGCAGTTTTCGGCGTGATAAAGAAACGCTCCTCCACCAGTTCCGCTCTCTTGTAGAGGCCAACCAAGGCCATGGACTACTAATCCCTCTTCGTGCTGCTCAGGGGGGATTGACCAGATTTCTTTGATACCGATGCCATAGTGCTGAGGGTCCTTTCCATCAGCCAACCCGAATTTAGATATTAGCTGCTTTCCAAGATGTCCACGGCAACCCTCAGCAAAAAGTGTGTACTTTGCGTGCAATTCCATTCCTTGCGCATAACT
>NTJY01000045.1 GCA_002457245.1 SAR92 bacterium MED-G29
CCTGGCCTATACAAGCGTGAAAAAAAAATTGTCTTGCCATTATTTTTCTCTAGCGTATTTTTGTTTTATGCCGGAATGGCCTTTGCCTATTATGTAGTTTTCCCTCTAGTATTTATGTTTTTTACCAGTATCGCACCTGATGGCATCAGCGTAATGCCAGATATTCGTAGCTATCTTGACTTCGTACTAAAGCTATTTTTTGCCTTTGGTTTGAGCTTCGAAATCCCCATAGCTGTAGTGATTCTCTCATGGATGGGTGCCGTTGAACCTAATAATCTAGCCAAAAAGAGACCTTATGTGTTCGTGCTATGTTTTATCCTTGGAATGCTATTAACACCTCCTGACATTATTTCGCAAACGCTTCTAGCAGTTCCGATGTGGCTTCTCTTTGAAGTAGGGATCCTTTTTGGGCGTATCGTTGCTCCCAAGCAAAATGATTAAACTATCAGGGAGCTCCATTAATTAAAGAGATGGTCTGCTTTTCCAAAAATATTCACTAACCTACATATAACCAGCTAAGATAGTGGATTACGACATCTTGAGAGAGGATTCTTATGCCCAGTCTAGACATTGTTTCAGAAGTTGAAAGCGCTGAAATTCTTAATGCGACCAATAACGCTGCACGCGAGTTAACAACGCGGTTTGATTTTCGGGGCGTTGATGCCAGCATTACCTTAGCCAACGACGTCGTTACGATAAAGGCAGAGGCAGATTTTCAGTGTCAGCAACTACTGGATATATTTTCCACCCAGTTGGTCAAACGGAAAATTGATCCTATGGTTATGGAGTATGATAGCAAGGCAATGCACAGTGGAAAGGCATTCTCGTTGAATGTGTCATTCAAACAGGGGATTGCCGCTGATATATCGAAAAAGCTGGTTAAACTAATTAAGGACAAAAAACTCAAGGTTCAAGCACAAATTCAGGGCGATGAGGTAAGAGTATCTGGTAAAAAACGTGATGATCTGCAAGCTGTGATGGCCACGGTTCGCGAATCAAAATTAGGTCAACCTTTCCAGTTTAAAAACTTTCGAGATTGATCGTTTACTCAGAAGCCAAAAATTTCATAGAAACGCTATTAACACAATGGCGAATATTTTTATCTGTATAGCCCTCGCCACTAAACACGTGTCCAAGATGACCTCCACAGTTTGTACAAACTATCTCGGTTCTTCGTCCATCAGGATCAGGTACTCTTGTCACTGCGCCTGCAATCTCATCATCAAAACTGGGCCATCCACAATGCGATTGGAATTTATGCTCTGAGCGATAGAGAGGAGCATCACACTGCTTACACACATATAAGCCTGCAGATGAATGATCATTGTATATCCCAGTGAACGGGCGCTCTGTCCCCTTCTCTTGGATAATATACTTTTCTTCCAACGTTAACTCATTAAGCTTGCTCATTTCCCAACCCTACATGACTTGATCTGTGTTTTGAAGTATCTCTTGCAATGCATACCATAGCTTTGTGATTCCACTTTGCAATGTATCTAAGGCGTCAATGGTTTGAATATCCGATTTATTATCACAATCACTACTGCCAAAAAGCTTTACGTGATCTATTAATGGATGACCCAAATGGGCATATTCCCAATCAATAAAAAACATGCCTTTATTACTCCAAATAATATTTTCTAAAATTAAATCATGATGACCAATAACCGGTTCCCACTCACCCATATCAATCAATGATGCTGCGGACTCAATCTCTGACAAACCATCAAAATTAGGGACTTGATCACTGTAAAGATTAATGTAGCTCTTATAATTTCGCTTGGTCATGCAATCAACAGAATATGATTGGATACGTTCGATACAATTTTCGAGGTGATCTAGGATGACTCTATCCTTTAAATCATCTCTGGTTAAATGACGACCCTCTATTAACTGAGTTACCTGAACTTCAGAATCACTAAAAAGCAGCCTGGGAACACAACCAGATGGCTGCAAAACTGTTAACAAGCGATGCTCTCTCTCTCGACTAATACCTAGTGCATCAGTATTCGCTGAATTCACCCGAACAACAGCTCTAAGATCACCACTGGCAACTAGGAAGGCTTCGTTAGTCAAGCCTCCGACTAGTTGCTTATCCACCTTAGGAGGGCCTGATATCCTACTATCTTTTCCCGTATCCCAATGCCGCCAATTATCGATAGCTGCTTCAAGAATGTTAGCCGTTCTGGGTGTCATACGCTTTCTTCCACATTAAGAACCCTACTGTAGCCAAACCCAAATAAAGGAAAAACATTGCTGCCGTTTGATCTAAACCTCTATCAATATAAAGATATATAGATACGGAGTTAATCACTATCCAATAGAGCCAGTTTTCCAACACCTTCTGAGCTACCATTATTGTAGTAAATATACTGCCCCAGGTAGTAAACGAATCAAGGTATGGCAATTTGGCGGCTGTGTTAGAGGACAACAAATATCCGGAAGTAACGGAAGCCGCTAAAATTATGGCTACTCCTAATATATGCTGCCTCGCAGTCCAGCGAATAATCTTCACGCCACTTTTATCAGCGCCACCCCTCTGCCACTGCAGCCAGCCATAGATGGCCATTGCCATGTAGTAGACGTTCAGCGCTGACTCCATATATAAACTAACATCGCCAAAAATCCAAACATAAAGTGCTGTGCTTAAAAATGCAAAGTACCAGCAGAGACTACTTTCAAGCATGGCTAGTAACAAATAGCCTATTCCTAAAACAACAGCCAATGTTTCAAGATTAACCCACTCAAAACTCACCTATAGTGCCTCGTAGCCGGGAATAATCTTGACCACATAGACTGCCATATCAAATTCGTTATAACACGCGGAGATAGTGTCCTGAACAGCGCCCATGGCGTGTTGATATTCCCCTTGGACAACCGTACTAGTCGGGAAGGTCTTAACCTTTAGGTGGTCAAATGTATTTATTTTCTTAATGAATCCATCGATCGGAGGAATAAATTCCTCTCGATTTGGATACATACTAATATCAATTGTTACCTGCATTCGTATCCCCCCCCTTTTGTTAGAGCTATAGGACTTACTAACTTGCGAATTTTTAGAAACGATAGTCACTGCTTATACCAAATGCTCTTGGCTCACCGTACTGATAGTAGGGCTCAGGCGCATAATATTTTCGGGGATCATTACCAAATCCACCAAATCCTCTTACAATGACATCTTGATCAGTCAAATTACGACCCCAAAGTGAGAACGTCCAGTCTTTTGTTGTATATATGAGGCTACTATTAGCGAGGCGGTACGATTGAGATCGCTCGTTATGACTAGAAGAAAGATAAAATTTATCCTTACCTTCAGCCTCTACTATCCAAAGTAACTTAGGAGATAATTGTAGGCGACTTCCAATCACATATTGATAGCTTGGCGCATGAGCCTGCTCTCGACTATCGAGCGCTAAAGATAGTGGCGTGTCATATTCAGTTAGTAATCGTCCTACAGAGGTATATACTGACAGACGGTCAGTTGGCATCCAATTTAACTCTATCTCTAGTCCATAGTTACTTCCCTTCGCTGAATTACCAAAATAGTCAATGAAATCACTCGCATTGCTATCATCTCTAGACTGGACTAAGGATTGCTTAATCTGTATGTCTTTTCTCTTCTGATAAAACACTGATATTTGTGCACTGAGGGCCTCCCGCATCCAACTTCCTTTCAAGCCAGATTCAATATTCCACATGAACTCAGTATCAAATTCACGGTCAGATGGATGTAAAGAGGGATCGCTATTAACACCACCAGCTTTGTACCCTCTAGATACTAGGCCATAAACCATACTTGTAGGACTTACCATGTACTGAATCGCAACACGACCGCCCCAGAGTCCCTCATCGGTGTTGTGATTCACATCTTGATTATCAGTATATCGCGCTCTACGATTCTCAAATCTCAACCCTGTAATAACGCTTAAATTGTTGGATGCGGCTATATTTAGTTCGGTATACACCGCTTGATTATGGGTATCAAAGTCACTAGAAAAATCACCCACATTGTAGGTATATTCACGCAACAGTTTCTCGTCTTGCTCGCGAGCATAAATACCAACTACCCAATCAGTAAACTTGCCAAGGAATACTGCTGGTTCTTTTGATACTAGCCTTAAGTCAACTGTGCTGTTCTGCCTATCTCTTAGGTAGTTATCCTCTGAATTATATTCCCAACCATCACAATCTTGACCAACACAAATCGCTGGAAATGCCCAATCTTCGTCATATCCATATTCAAGATCACTATCGACAAAACTCAAACGACTCACTACGTCGAACTGATCATTCTTTTGCCAAGTAGTTTCTAATGCAAATGCAGATGATTTTTGCCTGTCATGACCTGGAGTATCCGAAAGAGTGGTGCGGGTGTTATCTAATGAAAAAGCATCGTATCCATTATCGATATCAACATGAAATAGCGTCAATTTTGCTTTTACATTATCCTTAATTTGCCAGTCAATGACCGAACGCATGGAAATCTCATCGATATTATCAGTATCATCTCTGCTCAAAAATTCATTGGAGATATAGCCATCACTCGTATGATTTTGTATCGCAACTCGGTAATTTGCGGCACTACTAAGGGAGCCACCCAATGCTCCTGACAAAGTATGGGAGTTAAAATTCCCCAGAGTAACTGACACATTCCCCTCGGTAGTCTCAGTTGGATTTTTAGATTTCAGATTGATCAAGCCTGCCAAAGCGTTAGCTCCAAATAATGTACCTTGAGGGCCTCGGAGTATCTCCACTTGATCGATATCCATAGTCGTTGCTGCGCCAGCTATGCCAGTAAAATCTATACCGTCGATAATCACGCCTACAGATGGATTTAATGGTTCTATGAATTGACTCCGCTCTCCAATCCCACGGATCTGTATAAAACGCCCCCGGGAAGCACCGCTAGAAAAATTAATGTTAGGCGCGAGGTTTAATAATTGTTCAAGGTGTTTTGCTTGCCTTTGATCAATGCTGTCTGCCGTGATGACCGTTACACTGCTTGCTGTATCCAGCAAATTTATATCTCGGAAATTAGCTGTAACGATTATCTCTTCTATTTCTTTGGCCGAAATCATTGCAGGTAATAACGAAATAATAAGAATTAATAGTGATCTTAAATGTAGGAGGGTCTTGGTTAAACGCAAAACATTTTTCACAAAGTAAATTGACATACTGGCCTCATAAAAATTTCAGGAGATCCAGAGTTACAGGAGGCAGTATAGGGGACGGTATCCTATTCCTACGCCGGCATAACCCGGATCAGGTTCAAAGGGTGCTTCTCAGGTCAAAGCTTATTTGACCGCCCCTTAGGAAGCCGTATGATAACATTCCTGAATTGAAAGTAATCAACAATGTCAGAAAAATAAGTTGTAAGGACTAATTGATCATGAAATATCTGTTGTCACGACTAATATTAGTACTAATGATGTCTGTATCTTGGGGATGTCACCTCGAAGACAAGGGTTTTGATCAAGGTGAAACCACTAAAATGACATCAGATCAAGTTATCCAATTGTTAGATGACCTATTTATGGAGAGAGTAAAAGAAAGTCCTCAATATATGACCTATTTGGGGATGCGCGAGCGATATGACCAGTGGGATGATAATTCTGATAGAGCTGCAGATAAGAGGCTTCAGATGACTCGTGATCACCTAGCGAGAGTCAAGGCTATCGATCTAACCAATGCCAACGATGCAGTAAAGCTTAGTGTAAAAATGTTTATCGAGCAGGCAAATATGTCGATAGAAGCCGATCGATGGCGCTACCATAATTACCCGGTCAGCCAGATGCGTGGAGTACACGGGAGGATACCCTCTTTCCTTATTAATCAGCACTTAATTGCCAATGAGTTGGAAGCCAAAGCCTACATCACAAGACTGGCAGGCGTGCCTAAAGTACTAGATCAGCTTAAAGTCAATCTGGAAATTCGGGAAAATAAAAATATTATTGCTCCTAAATTCGTATTCCCTCTCGTTATTGATTCTATAGATAAAATGCTTGCCGGAGCTCCTTTCGAGCAAGGACCAGATAGTACCCTGCTTGCTGATTTCAAGAGAAAAATTGATGCTCTGGACATTACAGATGATACAAAATCAAAGCTAATAATAAACGCCTCAGATACCCTCAAAAGTCGTTTTTATCCAGCCTATCGAAGTCTTCAGATAAAACTTCGAGAGTTGGAGTCTATAGCTAATGATGATCATGGGGTATGGAAATTCCCTGATGGCGACAAATTCTATGAATTCGCTCTGCGAAGAACAACTACAACTGGCCTTAGTCCTGATGAGATTCATGAGTTAGGTCTTACAGAAGTTGCAAGGATACAAACTGAAATGCGGGGAATTATGCAAGCTGTTGGTTTTGATAGTGATCTGCAAGCGTTTTTTGCATTTATGCGTGATGACCCTCAGTTTTATTATTCTGATTCGGAAAATGGCAAGCAAGCCTACTTAGATGATGCAACAGCAATAATCGACAATATGAAGTCTCTTTTGGATGGCCTATTCATAACTAAGCCTAAGGCTGATTTGATTGTGAAGGCAGTAGAGCCATTTCGGGAGGCATCAGCGGGACAGGCGTTCTACCAAAGACCAGCACCAGACGGAAGCCGCCCTGGTACTTACTTTGCTAATCTCTACAAAATGAAGGATATGTCTAAATATAATATGGAGGCGCTTGCCTATCATGAGGGCATACCTGGCCACCATATGCAAATCTCAATCGCTCAGGAACTTGAAGATATTCCAAAGTTTCGCTTATTCGGTGGCTATACCGTTTTTAGCGAAGGATGGGCGCTTTATTCGGAAACACTGCCCAAAGAGATTGGCTTATATTCAGATCCCTACTCTGATTTTGGACGGCTGTCCGAAGAACTGAAGCGGGCTTGCCGTCTGGTTGTAGATACGGGCATCCACTCAAAAAAATGGACCCGTGAAAAGGCTATTGCCTATATGAATAGCAATCTTGCTTATTCTGAAAGTTATAATATTCGACAAATAGAGCGTTACATTGTGATGCCATCCCAAGCGACTGCCTATAAGATTGGTATGCTAAAAATTCAACAACTACGCGCCAGGGCTCAAAATATTTTGGGGGAAAAATTCGATATTCGAGAATTTCATGATGTTGTCCTCAAGGATGGGGCTGTCTCAATGCCAATTCTTGAGAACAACATCAATGCTTGGGTAAAGAGTTTAGATTAATAGAGGGAGATTAGATGTCCAAATTACTCGTCATGTTAGTCACCGCTTTTTGCGCTCAAGGTATCCAGGGCTCTGAAAGATTAGTTCATGAAGAGGACAAACTCACCATTCTGTATGATGATATATGGCATCACCAAATGATAACCTGGCCTACGTATGCAACTCATGTAGGATATCCCGGACAGAACGGGTTCTGGCCTGATCCATCTTTGGAAGCAAATTTAAAATATTCAAAAAAGCGAAAAGAGTTTTTAAAGAAATTAAATACCATCGATACGAAAAGACTTAATGAGGATTCTCGTTTAGGTTGGCGGCTAGTGAAGAAGAGTTTGCAAACAGAGGTTGATGGCTACTCTTTTCCTGAAGAATTTATCCTAATTCACCAGCGCTCAGGCGTGCAGCAGGATATCGCAGGAACTTTATCGATTATGCCCAAGGCAAATCGAAAAGATTTTGAAGATCGTTTATCAAGATTACGTAATGCTGCCACTTATATCGATAAAACGATCGAGGTGCTGCGCGTTGGGGTGGAGATGAAGATAACTCCTCCACAAATAACACTTCGTAATGTTCCGAATCAGATCCGAAATATGATGCCAACGGAAATAACAGATAGTCCTCTCCTTAGTAGCTTCAACCAGTTCCCCAGCACAGTTTCTGTCAGTGAGCAGGCTCGAATAATCGACGAGGCAGCCACTGTCATAGAAGAAGATATTTACCCAGCTTTTGCTAGGCTGCTGAAATTTATCGAATCCGAATATATTCCTTATGCCAATCGGTCTATCGCTTTATCCAACAAGCCCAATGGAAAACGTTGGTATGAGCATCGAGTCAAGATGTTTACCACCTCGAACCTTACCGCCAAGGAAATTCATAAGCTTGGCCTAAGTGAGGTGGAACGTATTCGTGCAGAGATGGAGGAGGTAATTAAACAATCCGGATTTGAAGGAAATTTCACTGAGTTTACCCATTTTCTTAGAACAGACCCCAAGTTCTACATGAAGTCTGCAGATGACCTCCTCGCTGCCTATAGAGATATTTCTAAACGAGCGGATCCAGAACTACCAAAGTTATTTGGTAAGCTTCCGCGCATGCCATATGGTGTTATCCCAATTCCAGACTACGCAGCAAAGTCACAAACGACCGCTTATTATAGGGGCGGCTCTCAAGAGATCGGTCGCGCCGGTTACTTCTACGCCAACACGTACGCCTTAGACACCAGACCAACTTGGGAAATGGAAGCACTGACTCTTCATGAAGCTATGCCAGGGCACCATCTACAAATCTCGCTGTCTCAAGAACTACCGGAAACCCATCCTCTTCTACAGAATTTAAGCTATACAGGTTTTGTTGAGGGCTGGGGACTCTATGCAGAGAGTCTTGGAGATGAGATGGGTTTTTATCAGGATCCATATAATAAATTTGGTCAACTCAGCTATGAAATGTGGCGTGCAGTAAGGCTTGTAGTAGATACTGGAATGCACTTATATGATTGGGAGCGCCAAGAGGCTATTGATTATTTTGCAGGTAATACGGCGAAAAGCATGCATGATATAGAGGTCGAGATTGACCGTTATATCTCGTGGCCAGGACAGGCACTGGCATACAAAATCGGTGAACTAAAGTTTAAGCAACTAAGAGCTGAAGCTGAAGGACTGCTGGGCGATAATTTTAATATCCGTGAATTTCATGATGAATTATTATCTAAAGGCGCTTTGCCTTTAGATGTATTAGAACAACGCATACGCGAATGGATGGCTGTTCAAATCAGTAATCTTTGAAAACATTAGACAGTCCAGGCAAGAATCCTGCTAATCTGACTTAATGGTCGATTTGACTCTTCTTGTAAATTATTAAAAATTACTTGGACGTTTTTTAAATCTCGCTGAGAGTGCGGACTAAATTTATCGATAAATCCGTGGTTGATTAGGGCGTCACATACATCTTTAGTCATAAGAAAAGTGTCCTTCCCCATCCCGCGCAGCATCATGGGACCAGTGTTCCCACCCAGTCTTGACCCTTGCTTTTTTAGCTCAAGCCACAGTCCTGAGATGTCGTTACTTGGCCACTGAGCAATAAATTTTGCAAAACTTCCATAGTGTCTTTGTTGATCTAAAACAAAACCTGCATTATTACGAGTCGCAACGATTTTTGTAAAGTTACGCACGATATTAGTATCTTGAGCTAGCTCCTCTAATCGCTCATCACTGAAGTGGGCTATTGCAAGAGGGTTAAAGTTTACAAATGAGCTCTCAAACCCACTCCACTTGTGATCTATGACACGCCAAACAAATCCCGCACGAAAAACGCACCGAGTCATCATAGAAAGATACCGATCATCAGGTATATCCTCCAACTCCTCCTCCGTCTTTGGTACCGGTAACGCTGCCTCAAGGTCAAGCATTGATCCATAATTACTCACTGCAATCTGATAGAGTTTTTCAAATGAGGTCATGGCATTTATCTACTTCTTTAAGATTAGAGATCAATGTAAAAGTAATTCAACAAAAAATAGCAACGCTATTGAGACAAAGAATAAGCCAAATATCTTATCCAGCCAAATACTTAAATTTTTTAATCTTAGAGAGGGCGTCACACTTGAAATTACGATAGCCACTAAAATATACCAAATAGCATCAATGCCTCCAGCGATTGCAGCGAGATATAATTTTTCAAAATAGCTACTTTCAGTCCCAACAAATTGACTAAAGAGAGCGGTAAAAAAGATTAAAATTTTAGGATTCAGAACTGCTATCAAAAAGCCATCTCTCGCGGCCATGACTTTAGAAGACGAAGCAAGAGCTGACTCATGAGGATTTATAGTCTTTTCTTTGAAAATTAATTTAATCCCCATGTAGCCTAAAAAAAGGCAGCCGGCTAGTTGTATGGAGTAGAAGAGTTGCAAGTTTCGCTGAATAATTTCGGAGAGTCCAAAAGCAGTTACAAGAGCATAAATTCCTATACCCAAACCGTGGCTTAACGCAACGCACACCCCGACAATTCGACCTCCCAAGCGACTATGGTTCACCACAATCGCAAGACTAGGACCAGGTGACATAGCACCCAATAGACAAGTAATAGCTACAGCTATCCAAGAACCAGTTCCTAGAACTGTGGGGCCGACTATATCCATAGTATCTAAAGTCTCTTAACTCATTTCTTAAGATTCGGGATTATTGCATTAAAGGAAACTGATGGACACACTAATAAAATGAATATAAAAAGACCACGCAAGCCTATATTTAGACTTGGTTTTCATGACAGACATCTCAAAATAAATTACAAAGGAGTGTAATTACTTGAGATTAACGGAAACCCTCTCAAAAAGATCAGCTCTTTCATTCACACTAAGCATAGCGATCCTTTTATATATTTCCTCAACTGACTCCAAGGCTGGCGTCCTGACAGTCTTGTTACCACCAGACTCGTAAAGAGATTCGGGAGTGATACCAAAAAAGTTAGCAATTCTAACGACTGAATCTCGCCTCGGTTCTCTGGTCACTTCGCTTAAGATGCGGTTAATAGTTGGCTGAGGAACTCCAGTTGCTCTGGAGAGAGCACTCTGAGACAGGTTGTTGTCTCTCATCAATTTTGAAAGTTGTTTACTTATGTCTAATTTCATAATTTTTCACGCCTACTCTTTTAAGAAGAGTTTATTTTTATCGTTATAGGCCCGCTTAATTCTAAAAATAAAGCCTGTTTTAGCGCAATCCCTTACAAAGTTGTTTCCTTTGCTTCGAAGTTAATAGTCATATTAACTAAAACTATTATACACATAGTCTTTCCTTAATGAATAGATATTCATATTAATGAATATAATCAACCTAAAACAAATTAATTTCTCTACCTCTAGGTCGCATAATCTGTGATACACATTAACAAATAATAAATCGTAGATTATTCCCAGGATTGACCTATAAATTATGAATTAAGTGATATTGGCTATAAGGGTGTCAGTGATTGAGAATTGAAATTAGCCTATCAGGATAATCAGTTATTACTCCATCAACTCCCATATTGATAACTTCTCTCATAACTTCAGGGCTATTAACTGTCCAAACATCGACTCTCATATTTAAACGATGGGCTAAATCAATTAGGCTTGGAGAAAGAATTCTATAGCCACCATAAGATACCGGTACCTGAATGGAATACGATTCAGTTTTAAATAGATGTCCCAATTTTAATCTTTCTAATAGCACTAACCATACCATTTCTGATTGACCTATTGACGTTGGTACAATTGGGCATTTCTCACGGAAATATTTGAGAGTTGCAGAGTGAAATGAACCTACTATTACCTGTTCTTCAAGCTGACTTTTTATAACTAACGTACAAAGAGCATCGGCTGTCAGTTCATCTTTAGGTTTTAATTCAATGAGATACCTTTTATTTGGTAATTTCTCAAACATAGACTCTAGAGTTGGCACTTTAATGTCTTCTCTAAATTCCTTATTCGGAAAGTCAACCGAATGAAAATTTGCTGAGTATTGTCCAATATCCTCAGATGACATAAATCTGATTAACCCAGTTCCATTCGTGGTCGTATTGATATTATCATCGTGCCTCACCACTAAAATCTGATCGGCAGTCAGG
>NTJY01000046.1 GCA_002457245.1 SAR92 bacterium MED-G29
AGTCCCCAAGTTAAAGGTCTCCATTCCTCGAAAATCTGATTCAGATTGAAGCCAGTTGAGGGCTGCCAGATGTCCATCTGCAAGATCCATAACATGCAGATAATCACGAATACAGGTGCCATCCTTGGTAGGGTAGTCGTCCCCAAAAATCTTTAGCCTTTTTAGTTGTCCGGCGGCAACTTGCGTAATAAAGGGCAGTAAATTATTGGGTAAACCCTTAGGATTCTCTCCGATGGTACCACTGCTGTGTGCCCCTATGGGGTTGAAGTAGCGCAACGATACAGCCCGAAAATCAGCGTTTGCTTTTGCCTTATCCTCAAGGATTCTTTCAACCATAAATTTACTGGCCCCATAGGGGCTTGAGGGAGATCCTAAGGCCATTGTCTCGACATAGGGAATTGGATTGCTCTCACCATAAACCGTCGCCGAGGAGCTGTAGACGAGGTTATTGACACTTGCTTCGATCATAGCTTCCAGTAAGCAAATAGACCCGTAAACATTAGTTTCGTAATATTTGAGTGGAAAAATTGCAGATTCACCTACGGCCTTTAGGGCAGCGAAATGAATTACTGAATCAATTTGATAATCTTTAAATACTTGGGCTAGCGCTGCCTTATCTCGAATATCAGCATTAATAAAATCAAAAGGTTTTCCGGTAATGGCTTTTACTCGTTTCAGCGATGTTTCGCTACTATTTACGAGGTTGTCATACACAACTACATTTTGACTGGCCTCCAAAAGACTCACCAGGGTATGAGATCCTATATAACCAGCTCCACCTGTTACTAGTATGGCCATTGAATTATGCTCTTGTCGCTCTTCTGAATGCACCCGAAGAGGCGCTGCATTGATAAAAATCTGCCTCTATTCCAGAAAATTTTGAGTAATACGTTTTAACCGAGGAAATTACTGAGGAGATTTTTTCTTTCGGCATTATTGACACCACACATCCACCAAAACCGCCACCTGTCATTCTTACTCCTCCAGTGCCACCCATTTCAGTGGAAATAATATCTACTAAGAAGTCCAATTCGTTTGTAGAAACTTCATAGTCATCACGCAGTGACTTATGGGACTCAGCCATGAGTTGTCCTAGCAGTTTTAAATCATTATCCTCCATCGCCTTTGCCGCATCAATTACGCGCCTATTTTCAGTGATCACATGACGGGCGCGCCGGAAAAGTTCGTCTGATAAAAGCTCTTCAGCCTTATATAAATTTTCTATATCTAAATCACGAAGTGATGAAACGTTTAAAAATTTTGCCACTGATTCACACTGTTTTCTTCGTGTATTATATTCACTATCTACCAATTCTCTTTTTATATTGGAGTTAACTACTAAAATGGTGGACCCTTCAGGAATCGGAATATCTTTATAACTGAGATCGATACAATCAAGCAGCATTGCATTGCCTTGAAGACCTAAAGCGACAACAAGTTGATCCATAATTCCGCAATTACATCCAACAAATGCATTCTCTGCTTTCTGACCTATCAAGGCAGCCTCAATCCCCTCTATATTTAGTTGGTATAGTTCGGAAATAGCTCGAAGCAATGCTATTTCAAGACTTGCTGATGAGCTGAGACCCGCTCCCTGAGGGATGTCGCCACTAATTAGTATGTTGACCCCTGAAAAATTCTTACTGAAATCCTGTAAGTATTTAATAGTTCCCCTAATATAGTTTGGCCAAGTTTCTTTGGAGCAAGTCTCGATATTGTCTAATGGGAATTGATCTAAACTTTTAGCAAAACCTTGTGCGAAGGTGTGCACTTCACGATCCACACGACGACTGACTGCTATGGTAGTTGTCATATGAATTGCCGCTGGTAATACAAAGCCTTGGTTATAGTCTGTGTGATCACCAATCAGATTTACTCTTCCGGGAGCCGTACTGATTATGTCTGGCTTACAATCGAAGATTTCTATAAACCCGTCGGAAAGAGATTGCTCATACATCAGTTATTGATCCAGGTAATGAATAGGAGGACACTGACGTAAGCGCTCAGCCGCTAGCTCTGGAGTTATGTCTCGCTGAGGTTCAGCCATCAATTCATAACCTACCATAAATTTTCGTATTTGCGCATTACGCAGAAGAGGAGGAAGAAAGCTAGCGTGCAGAGTCCACTCAGGATGATCTGCTTTATCGAACGGGGCACCATGCCAACCCATTGAGTAGGGAAAGGAGCAATTGAATAAATTGTCATAGCGAATAAGTAATTGACTAATAATATTTGCAAGACTAGATTTTTGACTCTGCACCAAATCTGGCATTCGCTCCACATGAAATCGAGGTAACAAAAGCGTTTCGAAAGGCCAAGCTGCCCAGTGCGGAACGACAACCATCCAATCGTTGTTGTGACATACTACTCTGGTCTGCCGATCCCATTCTGCTGTTGCATAGTCACCAAGCAAATTACTTCCAAACTTTTTAAAGTAGTTAGATAGGGCTTGATGTTTTTTCTCGACTAAACTGGGTATTTGGTTCTGTGCCCACACCTGACCATGGGGATGAGGATTTGAGCAGCCCATTATTTCGCCTTTATTCTCAAACAGCTGGACCCATTGATATGTCTGTCCGAGTTGCAAGGTCTGTTCTTGCCACACATCTACCACCTTACTGATTTGCTCCTCTGACAATGTTGCCAGCGTAGCGCTGTGATCTGGTGAGAAACAGATAACGCGGCTAACTCCTCGCTCAGAACTAATTCCAAATAATGGATCTCTATCACTATATTCTGGAGTATCGGATTTTAAGGCTGCGAAGTCGTTGTCAAAAACGAATGTATCCCTATAATTTGGATTTAGTTCCCCATTAACCCTTTTGTTATTGGCACATAAATAGCAATTCTGATCATAAGTACTTAGTGAGACAGGTTGATGGCTATGTAAGTGACCTTGCCAAGGACGATTTCCGCGCTGAGGCGAAACAAGAATCCATTCATTTAAAAGAGGATTAAACCGGCGGTGAGAGTGTTTTGTTTGATCGAAAGTCATTGTAGTAATATTTTTCTTTAATTATATTCATTACTTGATATTAAGCCTATTACCAACATTTGTAGCAACCTAATGTTAGCTGTGATTAAAGCTAATGTTACGATGTTAACATGGTATTTCTTTCTTTTGTTTTTGACTCTTGGCTAAACTATGTCTAATGCAACTCCTAATGAAACAATGATCCAGCAGACTGATCGTCCTGCTTGGGACAACGTAGATGTGATACGAGAAAACACCCAAAAGCCGCGAGCTCACTTCATCTCATATCCAACTATTCAAGAGGCATTCGCCAATGAGAAGGGACAGAATGCTAAATATCTATCTTTGAATGGGAGCTGGAAATTTAATTACGCTAACCAACCTAGCAGTCGTCCCAAGGAATTCTTTCACTTAGATTATGATGTCTCTGACTGGTCCGATATTAAAGTTCCTTCGAATTGGGAGAGAGAGGGCTATGGAATTCCGATATATGTCAATGTTCCCTATGCGTTTGAAATTGACGAACCAAATGTCCCTCATGATGATAATCCGGTTGGATCTTATCGCCTTGATTTTGATATTCCGATGGATTGGAGTGAACAATTTATTTTTTTAAAATTGGGTGCTGTGAGTTCGGCTTTTTATCTTTGGATCAATGGGCAGTATGTTGGGTACAGCGAGGATAGCAAAACCCCTAGTGAGTTTGATATCACCAAAGTGGTGAAGGTCGGCAAAAACACAATTGCAGTGGAAGTTTATCGATGGAGCACCGGATCATATCTTGAAGGCCAAGACTTTTGGTCCCTATCAGGTATCCAGAGAGATGTTGAGTTATATGCTAGAAATAAAACTCATATAAGAGATTTTAGGGTTCAAGCAGGGCTTATTAATAATCATAGGGATGGTGAATTATTACTTGATTTAGATCTCGTATCGGTCCGATCGGTGGCAGTGACTACAGAAATCGATCTGTATCTAGGTGAGGAGCTTATTTTTAGTGATAGTAAAAAGGTAAATGATCTATCCCACAGCGGGCATATACGCCACGTTAAAACTATCCAAGCAGTTAAAGCATGGAGTGCAGAAGTTCCAAATTTATATAAGTTATTAATAAAATTAAAAAATGATAGTGGAGAGCTCCTTGAGGCCATTTCTCAAAGCATAGGATTTAGAAATGTTGGTATAGAGAATGGAGTTTTTTTAATTAATGGCAAAAAGGTAAAACTTAAAGGGGTCAACATTCATGAGCATCATGATCAGAACGGTCATGTGATCGATGAGCAGACGATGATCAAAGATATACAGTTGATGAAAGCAGCAAATATGAATGCTGTTCGCACGTCACATTATCCTTTTCCAGAACGATTTTATGAGTTAACAGATATTTACGGCTTATATGTCGTTGATGAGGCCAATATAGAGAGTCACGGATACGGCTATGATCATGACAAAACGCTCGGCAATAAACCACATTGGATGGCCCATCATCTTGATAGAACTCAACGGATGTGGCACCGAGACAAAAATTTTACTTCAGTTGTAATTTGGTCCTTGGGTAATGAGTCTGGTGATGGTATTAATCTTGGCGCTACATACTCTTGGTTAAAAAAGAATGATGATACTCGACCTGTTCAGTACGAGACCGAGGGAGATATCAAATTAGTTGGCGAGAGACACTCCGACTTCCATTCGAGCATGTATTGGCGCCATTGGGATCTTGAGAAATATGCTGAAGAAAATAGTGATCGCCCATTTCTATTGATTGAGTATTCGCATGCAATGGGTAACAGTAATGGAAATTTGAAAGATTACTGGGATGTCATTGATAAACACGACAATCTCGCTGGGGGTTTTATATGGGATTGGGTTGATCAGGGGCTTCTTGAGAGAGATGGGAAAGGCGTTTCATATTGGGCTTATGGCGGGGATTATGGTTCGGATGATATCCCCTCTAGTGGGAACTTTTGCATAAACGGTATTTTGTTCCCAGATCGCACAGTGCAACCAGCATATTGGGAGGTTAAAAAAGTCTATCAACATGTAAATTTTGAGCCAATGAATTTAGAGAAGGGACTTCTTAAAATTAAAAACAACTACTCTTTTCTTGATCTGAATGACTTTATCTTGAGGTGGATATTAACTGCCGATGGTGAAGAAATAAAGTCAGGAAAAATTGAAAATCTTTCAATTAGAGCTGAACAAAGCGATGTGTTGAGGTTAAAAAGTATGTACCCCTCTATGGAACCCGGTATTAAGTACTATTTAAACCTTTATTTGCGCGGTTCTGCACAGAATGGATTGCTAGACAAAAATCATGTCTATGCTCACGAGCAGTTCCAATTATTAAATCCGATAATTAGTCCTCCTTTAAATGTAAGAGGTGAGGGTTCGTTATCTGTTGTGAATAGTGAGAGCGAACTGATTGTCAAATCAGACACTTTTAGTGTTCTATTTGTTCGAAGCACTGGTCTACTAACAGACATCCACCATAATGGTCGCTCATTACTGCTGTCTCCACTAAAGCCAAATCTATGGAGAGCACCTACAGATAATGATTTTGGAAATTATATGCATGATTGGGCAAAAGTTTGGGCTCAGTCAGATCAAAATCGAGTGGTGGAGTCTTTGACAGTGATGAAGGACTCTCCAGAGTTAGTTAAAGTCTCCGCTAAATATAAAATTTATCATTCTGACAATGGAGTCGCTGCGACTTGGGAATCAATATTTGAAATATTCCCTGGAGGCGATATAAGAGTTAGAAATTATTTCCTGAAGATGCCAAACCAACCAGAATTGCCTAGGGTGGGCATGAATGTTCACCTAATTAAAAACTATGACCAAGTGGAGTGGTTTGGAAGAGGTCCATTTGAGAACTATAGAGACAGAAAAACCGCAGCAATAGTTGGGCGATTTAAGAATAAGGTCTCAGATCATTATGTACCTTATGTTAGGCCTCAAGAGAATGGCTATAAAACAGACAGCAAATGGTTTTCTTTAAGGGATGAGGACAATTCTCAAGGTGTTTATATTGTTGCCGAGGATCAAATGGGATTTAGTGTTCATCATAATATTCAAGAAGACTTCATCCCAAAAGTAAAAATTGCGATAAACAGTTGGGATGAAGAGGGTGCTCAAAATAATCCACACAGAGTTAATACGCATGTGAATGATATTTTCCCTCGTGATTTAGTCTCGGTCAATATCGATTTTGATCAGATGGGAGTAGGTGGTGATGATTCTTGGGGAAGTAAGACTTTGAGAAAGTATTCACTTTCCGGCTCTGAATACCGGTATGGATTTTGGTTACGTCTAGTGAAATCTGAAGAAGTGTTGTACTAACACTAATCTGGATTAAGGCAGTTTATCGATCATTGAAAAAGTTCATGATAAGAGGCCAAGTCTCATCAAAATTGTATGTATGGCCCATTTGACTCCCTCTACAATCAAGGACCGACGGGAAGGAATTAGTATTTCGACAGAAGTTCCAGCTACGGCATTCGAGTGCCGATGTGATATTTATGCTTGTTGTGGTGGGTGGCACGGACGTATCACAATCAAGCGCCTCAGCCCATTTTTCGGTAATTTCGGTAGCTCCAGTATAGTAATATGACTCGCCATCCGTTGTCGTGGTAAAGGACTTATCATCCCAATTTCCTGGTGGAACCGTGGTGTCAAGCATCCCCGTTACCAGAATTACGGGCAGCCCATCCGGCTTGATTGGTTGATCTAAATATCCTCGATGCGGTAGGCCTATTATTGAAGCTACCGCTCGGAAGATATCAGCTGTAGCCTCGTTGGTTCCGAGATCCCAGACAAACTGCCCTCCATTGGAACCTCCAGCGGCAAAAATACGATCACTATCAATACAAAGATTTTCTTGGACTTGAGTTACAAGAGAGTTGACAAAGCTCATGTCATCATCTTGGCACTGCGTCCACGAGCAAGTGTTCTCTGCAATACCTGCGCAAGAGGGATATGTATAGTTTGGTGTCGAATTTGTATCGCAAATTTTCTCTGAATCATTTTCGACAAACGAATTAATTCCATCGCCATCCAAGCCCGTTGTCGACCCGCTCACGGACCAAGACGCTTCTCTTGATTCTGATGAACCAAGTCCGACTGGTGCAATCATTATGTAGTTATGTTCATCCAGTTGATTTCGGACAGTCGCATTACCCAGAAATGCGTTCTCATCTCCTCCCCAACCATGGAATGCCAGTATCAACGGGGATGGAGTATCGCTCTTATAGCTGCTCGGTATATACACTCGCATCTGACGATCAATTCCATTGTGTGTGATTGACATTGAACCTGCATCCCAGTTTGTCGCTGGACATGAGCCATTATCAACTGTTTGTGGACCACTAGATGGAGGGGTTTCAATGTAATTATCGGAGGTACCTCCGCCGCCGCAGCCGACCAGAATAAAAGTCAGGATCAGAGGGAGTGAGGATAAACTGCCGAAGGATTCTTTACTATGGCTTTGTTTTTGCGTTTGACGTGCGCAGGTTTGTGTAAGTAGCCACATTTTTGGAATAACCAGTCTCATCAGAAAATAGTTCATAATCGTTTCCGCTCCCTCAGAAAATCATGGTGGCACTAGACCATTTGATTGTCAAAGATATGATCGGATTAAGATAGTACGAATAGGTCAACTAAGGCTTGACGAAAAAACAACTTAAGAGCATGATTTAGAAGCGATTAAGTTAAAAAATAATATAAGAAACAAGCACAATAGAAAATATAAATAAGAGGAGGTTTTTCATGTTCAAAGTGAAATCATTTTTGATTAAGTTGGCCATTCTGCCTTTGCTAGCTTTTGGAATTGGAGCGTCTGCAGATGAAACCTGTATGTCTCCATATATGGCTAAAATCGTAGGGCAAGAGGATTTTGTTTATGTTTGGACACTCGGTAAAGAGGGCCTTGGCGATGAGCAAGATAAGTTGGTTACGATAGATGTAAATCCGGCTTCTCCTGACTACGGCCAAGTGGTGCATACGCTGTCCGTTGGTGGTCGTAATGAGGCGCATCACTCTGGATTTTCAGATGATCGACGTTTTCTTTGGGCCGGTGGTTTAGATACTAATAAGATCTTTATCTTTGATGTTCATTCAGATCCCGCAAGGCCAAAGCTCCATAAAACGGTTGACGACTTTGTTGCCAAAAGTGGAGGTGTTGTGGGACCTCATACTTTCTATGCTTTGGCGGGTCGGATGATGATCACTGGACTGTCGAACAATAAAGATCATGGTGGTCGCACGGCGATGGTGGAATATTCTAATCAAGGAAATTATATTGCCACTCATTGGCATCCTACCGACCAGGATTTACGTGGTGCTGAAAAAACGGGCAAGTATGCTGATGGATACGGATACGATGTGCGGGTTTTACCCAGACGAAACGCTATGTTCACCTCTAGCTTTACCGGTTGGACAAACTTCATGATGGATTTCGGAACAATGTTATCTGATGGCGAGGCTATGAAGCGCTTTGGTAATACTGCAGTAATGTGGGATTTGCATACTCGGAAGCCTAAGAAGGTGTTCGATATGCCTGGTGCTCCACTAGAGATTCGCTGCGCGTGGAAACCAAATAACAATTATTGCTTTACATCTACCGCTCTGACATCCCAAATTTGGTTGATGTATGAAGATGCTGGTGGTGAATGGCAAGCGCAGGCAGTAGGTGATATTGGAGATCCATCGAAAATACCGTTACCCGTGGATATATCTATTACCTCTGATGATAACGGATTATGGGTGCAAACTTTCATGGATGGTAAGACTCGCTACTTCGATATTTCAGATCCCTTTGCTCCCAAACAGGTTTATGAAAAAGTCATCGGATCGCAAGTGAACATGATTTCGCAAAGTTGGGATGGAAAGAGAGCCTACTTCACTTCCTCTTTACTTGATAACTGGGACAAAAAGGGTGATCAGGATGAACAATTCTTCAAAGCCTACACCTGGGATGGAGAGGAGTTAAATCTCGAGTTTGCCGTAGACTTCAAAGCCGAAAAGTTAGGTAGTGCGCATCAAATGCGTTTTGGAGCCTATGGTTTATATGGACTCAAGCGCCCTTATGAGGTTAAGAGTCTTGTTGCCGATGCTAGATGAGATTATCTAGCAGTATCCTGTGGTTGCTTGGGCTGCTAATTTTCAGCAGTCCAAGTGCCGCTGAGCAGTCGGGTCGTCAGGGCGTATACTTGGCGCCTGGCTGGGGTAAGCTCTCATTTAAAGCACCAGACCCTGGTAGCTACTATTTGCCTGTAATGCAGCGATCAACTGGGGGCAAGTTGATTGCCACAGACGGTCAGCAGGTAGATCTTGCGGATCTATTGCAAGACAAAGTCACCTTGCTAAGTTTTATATATCGCACATGCGATGATGTAAATGGTTGCCCGTTATCGACAATGGTTCTGCGCACAGTTGCCTCTCGGATGGGTAAAGAACCGGATCTTGCTGAAGAGCTTAGATTGGTGACGGTCAGTTTTGATCCGCTAAATGACACTCCAGCTGCTATGGCTGACTATGAGAAGGCTATTGCCGATGGAATTGGATTGGACTGGCATTTTTTAACCAGTGAATCAGATGAAAAGATAGAGCCAATTCTTGAAGCTTATGAGCAATTCGTAGTGAGAGATGTTTCTAGTGTAGATGGCAAGGGAAAGTTCTCTCACATTTTGAGAGTTTACCTTATTGACCAAAGATCACAGATTCGCAATATTTATAATCTCTCATTTTTACACCCCGACATTCTTGTCAATGATGTAAAAACGCTAATGATGGAACATTTGCCAGAGTCCTTAGCGAAAAGAATCTAATGCGAATCTTTTGGGTCCTACTATTTAGCTCCTCTATATCTACTGCAGAGCCTGTAGGAGATGTCCGTCTTGCTCCTGGTGACTTTAAAGGTGGCTATGACAAGCTTGACTATGAGACTGACTCTCTTAGTTTGCCGGCAAGAACGGGTATTGATGCGGATCTTATAGGCAATATCAAATCAGAACACCTTGGATTACCCTCTTTTAGTGCGTATCAGCAAGAAGCCCCTGATGCGTCAGCTATCGCCTTGGGAAGGAAGTTGTTCTTTGATCGGCGTCTATCTCGTAACAAAACGATGTCTTGTGCGATGTGCCACATTCCGGAGCAGGGTTTTACGAGCAATGAGCTAAAGCGGCCGATAGGTGTGGAGGGACGCAATCTTAAACGCAATGCGCCTACGCTACTAAACGTTGTATTTAATCGGCGCCTATTTTGGGATGCGCGCGAGAGCAATCTTGCGCAGCAGGTTTGGTCACCGTTATTAGCCAAAAATGAAATGAATAATCCATCTGTAGGGCATGTGCTTGAGCAACTTCACTCAGATGAAGAGTATTTCGATATGTTCATGAATACCTTTGGTGAGACGGCGAATATAATGAACGTTGGTCAGGCACTAGCCCAATATCAGCAAAGTCTTATTGGAGGAGGCTCTCGGTTTGATCAATGGTATTTTGGCAGAGAGAAAACTGCATTAAACACGCTGGAGCAAAAGGGATTCGCTGTCTTTATGGGTAAGGGTGCATGTCAGAGTTGCCATAATATCGGTGATAGCTATGCTCTTTTTACTGATCACCAATTACACAACACAGGAGTAGGTTTTGAGGAATCCATGCGAAAAGATCCAAAATCTATTACTGTCCAATTAGCGCCAGGAATTCAAGCTTCGGTTGATCAAAGTCTAATTAGGTCTGTGGGTGAGGAGAAAGAAAATGATCTAGGATTGTATGAAGTTAGCCTAAATCCGATGGATCGTTGGACGTATAGAACTCCAAGTTTACGGAATATCGCCGTTACAGCACCCTATATGCATAATGGGGAGTTTTCTTCGTTAGACGAAGTCATACAGTTTTATAATTCCGGCGGAGCTCCAAACGAATTGCTTAGCCCATTGATTCGACCATTAAATCTAACTAATCATGAACATCTAGCATTAAAAGAATTTCTAAAATCTCTGACAAGCAATAATTTGCCCGAGCTAGTGCTTGATGGCTTCGCCGCGCCGGTGGGCGATGTTTTGTGACAGTATGGGGTTACAAGAAAAGTAAGGGATTCTGACGTTATTAAATTATACATAAAATCACCCTCGCGGCGCGGAAATCATCCATTATTTCAAATCTCCGACCACTTATCGGTCTTGTCAATGTTGTCATTCTCATCTGGATGCGTAGTTTGTAAGCCACCATCAGCATAGCGATGATTGACCTCGCTGTGATGTTGTTCGTCAGCGCGTACATGCTTTATAAGATCGGCCAGCTTGGCATTGGCAGTCATGCCGTAATAATCTATTGCTAATTGTGGAGCCGGTACGTTTTCCATAGCGCCGCTCTCCACTAGTTCTAAGTACTCTGTATAACTAAGCACTGCTTCCTCTTCAAAATAGGCAACCATCCTGTGTGCGGTGCGGTTATCGACTAG
>NTJY01000047.1 GCA_002457245.1 SAR92 bacterium MED-G29
AGTCAGGTGAACATCGAGTTCAATTACATCAGAGCCAAGATTTACCGCATTAACTGCAGCCTCAATAGTATTTCCCGGCCGCAGGCCTCTCCCTCCTCGGTGAGCAATCACTGACACATCAGAACTGGTAAAATAGGGAATATCAGACATAGGTGTATGTCCGGGCATTAAATGCAGCAATAAATAACATATCACCAGAGCGATGAGTGTAAGAAAACTCCCTTTCATTAATGGCTCTCTAAGATAATTATTTGTTGTACCTATTAATTATCAATTGATCAACTACTGATGGATCTGCCAGAGTCGACGTATCTCCTAAATTATCTAATTCGTTAGCGGCAACTTTACGTAAGATTCGTCGCATTATTTTTCCTGACCTGGTCTTAGGTAATCCTGGAGCCCACTGGATGAAGTCGGGTTTAGCAATAGGGCCAATTTCCTGAACACACAGAGCTATTAACTCCAATCTTAACTGCTCATCAGGATCAATACCCGCCATTGGAGTGACAAAACAATAAATGCCCTGCCCCTTTATCTCATGCGGACAGCCTACCACCGCGGCCTCAGAGATCTTATTATGAAGCACAAGGGCACTTTCTACTTCCGCTGTACCCATTCTATGTCCAGACACATTAAGCACATCGTCTACTCGTCCTGTAATCCAGTAATAGCCATCAGCATCTCGCTTAGCGCCGTCACCAGTAAAATAATATCCTGGATAGGGGCTGAAATACGTATCAACACAACGCTGATGATCACCATAGACAGAACGAATCTGACTAGGCCAAGAAGCCTTTATCATAAGCAGCCCCTCTCCCTCCCCCTTAATTTCTGATCCCTCACTGTCTAAGAGAATCGGTTGTACTCCAAAAAAAGGTTGTGTTGCTGATCCTGGCTTTAATTCGGTGACACCTGGCAGGGGTGTAAGCATATGAGCTCCAGTTTCTGTCTGCCACCAGGTATCAACAATTGGGCAACGAGAGTCTCCCACAACTCTGTGGTACCACTCCCATGCCTCTGGATTAATAGGTTCTCCTACAGTTCCCAACAACTTTAAAGACTCACGCGATGTTTTTTCAACGTAACTATCTCCAGCTCCCATCAAAGCTCTGATCGCCGTTGGAGCCGTGTAGAATTGATTAACTTGGTGTTTATCAATCACCTGCCAGAATCGAGAGGCATCTGGATAGGTTGGTACTCCCTCAAACATAAGAGTGGTTCCGCCGTTACAAAGTGGTCCATAAACTATATAGCTATGACCTGTTATCCAACCAACATCTGCAGTACACCAATAGATATCACCTTCTTTGTAGTCAAAAGTATATTTGTGCGACATGGCTGACATTAAAAGATAGCCTGCCGTTGTATGCATTACGCCTTTAGGCTTTCCAGTTGATCCAGATGTGTACAAAATAAAAAGTGGATCTTCAGAATCCATGATCTCTGGATGACACTCCGAAGAGACATTATTAGACGCATCGTGATACCAAACATCCCTGCCTTCTAACCAATCGATGTCTCCGCTTGTACGTTGAATAACCAGACATGTATGAACCCTCGGACAGGACTCAAGGGCCTTATTGGTATTCTCTTTCAGAGGAACAGTCTTACCGCCGCGGTAACCCTCATCAGCAGTAATAATAACTTGGCAATCAGAGTCTAAAATTCTATCTTTTAGTGCCTCAGGAGAAAAACCACCAAAGACAACGGAATGAACTGCTCCGATTCTTGCGCAGGCTAACATAGCGTAAGCGACCTCGGGAATCATCGGCATATATATGCAGACCCTATCGCCCTTCTTTACATTTCTTTGCCTTAATACATTTCCCATCTTGGAGACATGTTCGTGTAATTCTTTATAGCTTATTTTTTTATGTTCAGAAGGATCATCACCTTCCCAAATAATCGCCGTTTGATCTCCTCTATTATCAAGGTGTCGATCAATACAATTGGCTGTTACATTGAGCTTCCCACCTAAAAACCAAGTTGAGTGACCCTTTGAAAAATCAGCGCTATACACCTGCTCCCATTTCACGCTCCAATCCAAAAATTCTGCGGCTTGCTTTTCCCAAAACGAGTCTGGGGATTCCACAGACTCTTGGTACATGTCCTCATACTTTTCTTTATTGATCCATGCGTTTTCAGACCAATGATCAGATACTGGATACAGTTGCGGCTCAGACATTAAAAATCTCCAAATTATGTAAACTAAAATAGAACGATATTTATAACGGCATTTGAAACACCATAAGTAATTTTGTAAAACCTGATTTATTTATCTTTGCTTAACCGAGTCGGCTTTAGACTACTTTTAATTTTCTCCAAATGAGACAGGAAATCAGGCCCCTGACGCAAGGTAAATCCTGTGGCCAAAACATCTAAGATCACAAGATGCGCTATCCTTGATGTCATAGCCATATACTCGTCAGTATTCTCTGGGACATTCACCTCCAAAGAAATACTGCAGATCGATGACAACGGCGATCCCGGTGACGTTAAAGCAATAACAGTAGACCCTTTGTCAACTGCTATTTCTGATATCTCTATTACCTCTTTGGTTCGTCCAGTATGAGAAATCACAAAAAATACATCGCTTGATCTGCCAGTGGAGGCGAGCATTCTCATCATTAGAACATCATCATGAAAGGAAACCGGAAGATTAAATCGAAAGAACTTATTCTCAGCGTCTCTTGCCACAGCACCAGAAGTTCCTAATCCAAAAAAATAAATGCGTTCCGCATCAATTAATCTATTAACAACCTCGTTCACGACCCCATGATCAATGGTATCTCTTACTAAAGACAGATCATTAATCGTGCTGTCAAAAATCTTAGGGGTAAAATGCTCGACGGTATCATCCGAATCAACATTTTGATTAACAAATCTGACTCCGCTTACTAGAGACTTTGCTAGTTTTATCTTAAAATCAGGGAAGCCCGCAGTGTTAAACCGCTTACAAAACCTATTTACGCTTGGTTCACTTACAGACGCTTTGATCGCCAAGCTTGCGATACTAGAATGTGTAGCGGCTTCTGGATCAAGCATTATCGCATCTGCAACTTTTCTCTCGGACTTGTTCAAGCTATCAAGCTCATTACTAATAATCATGAGTAAATTTTGATGCTGCATCTTTAGACCATTTTGAATATTTTCCTCGAGGTAAGTTTACCGCATTTGCTAACTTTAAGGCCAAATTTTGTATTTTCAAGAATCTGAGCGCAGTCAAAACCACTTTTTTTATTTGTAATAAAATAACGTAATATTTGAAAAATATGACTAAAATGTTATAATTCTTGTAATAAAACTACATTATCAGGTCAACAAATGTTTAGGATAGCAATTAATGGTTTTGGCCGAATTGGGCGGAACGTAGTTAGAGCAATTCACGAGAGGCCGGAACTGCTAGAATCAATTCAAATAGTCGCCATAAATGATTTGGGCGATTCACGAGTCAATGGTCATCTCCTCAGTTTCGACACAGTGCATGGGCGCTTTAATCAAGAAGTTGAAGCTAGTGATGATGCTATTTTTATTAATGGTGAAAAAATTAAGTGGTTCAGTGAGAGAAATCCCGCAGATCTGCCTTGGGGGAAGCTTGACGTTGATCTTGTTTGCGAATGTACTGGTTTTTTCACCGATCGTGATAAAGCAGATCTACACATTCAGGCGGGAGCAAAAAAGGTGTTAGTCTCTGCTCCCGGCAAAGGTCTTGATGCGACCATCGTTTTTGGTATTAACGATGATGTCTTATCATCTAAACATCAGATTATATCTAATGCCTCTTGCACTACTAACTGTCTAGCGCCAATCGTGAAACCTTTACATGAGCAACTGGGCCTCGAATCAGGCTACATGACAACAATTCATGCCTACACCAATGATCAACAGTTAACAGATGCTTATCATCCCGATATTTATCGCGCTAGGTCTGCCACCCACTCTATGATTCCAACTAAAACTGGTGCAGCGGCGGCGATTAGCGAGGTCATTCCAGAGCTCAAGGGTAAACTTGATGGTATGGCAGTTAGAGTTCCCACGATCAATGTATCTTTGGTCGATTTAACATTTAATGCTGGACGCGTGACTTCAGAAGAGGAAGTCAATCAAATTATCAAAAATGCATCTGAAAATGATTTGCAAGGTGTGCTAAGTTATTGCGACAAGGCACTAGTCTCAGTGGACTTTAATCATATCCCGTACTCCAGTAATTTTGATGCTTTGCAAACCAAGGTCAACGGCTCTTTAGTCAAAGTTATGGCTTGGTATGACAATGAGTGGGGTTTTTGTAACAGAATGTTAGATAACACACTGGCATTGCTAAGAGCTGAATAACCTACATCAAAACTTAATTAAATATATTTCAATCAGCTACTTTCGAAGACTTAATACTCGCGGGAACTACTTGGACCAATATACAGAAACAGGAGCATTGTGTTGCTGCAACACCGCACGTACTGGGAGTTCGAACACGTCATCTCCTGCACAAACTTGATCTAACACCCTTTTTTTACTTTCGCCGCATAAGTGAATAATAATTTGTTTGGCACTAAGCAATCTGGGTAAAGTCATACTCATTCGCTCATGCGCAGCATCTAGAGGCGTAACTGCAACGCAGTGCCTGCCAGAGGACAAGTCTAGCCCAAGACTAAGGGCCTCTGATCCTGGGAACAGCGAGGCGGTATGACCGTCATCACCCATACCTAAAATAACAACCGTAAAATCTTCAACAGCAGCCAGATGCGACTCTAGTTTATTAATCCCATCCGCAGCGGTTATTGCATTATTTTTTAAAGGTAAAAATTTAGCGTCAGATGCGTTATTGGTTAACAAATTCTCCTTTACTAGCTTTTCATTGCTATCGCAGTGACTAGAGTCCACCCATCGTTCGTCGGCCAAGGTTACTGTAATGTTCGGCCAATCTAGGTCCTCTTCAGAAAGCAGTTGAAAAAAACCTTTCGGTGTCCTGCCACCAGATACAACTATGGATGCTTGACCATTCTGCATTAACGCCTCGCCAAGTAATTTTGATACACGAGCTGTCAGTTCAGTATCCAATATCGAGGCGGACCCAAACTCATTAAAATCTATATCACTCCTCATACCAGCTCCGATTGTCACTCTCTATTAAGACTTCTGCTTTGGAAGGCCCCCATGATCCAGCGCTATATGCTTTAGTTGGCACCTTGCGATCTCTCCAAGCTGCTAATAATTCATCGCACCAATGCCATGACGCCTCAATCTCATCGCGACTCACAAACAGCCATTGATCCCCCTTTATTACCTCCAGAAAAAGCCTCTCATAAGCATCAGCAATCCTTGATTCATCCGACGAATCCAGGAAATCCAGATTTAACGTTCTTTTTTCTGTGGCTAGTCTCTCTTTAAGGCTTTGCTTTTTAGATACCATCTCAAGTTGAATGCCCTCATTAGGCTGCAATCGAATTACCAATTTGTTATTGGCTTCCCCCTCTGTTTCAGGGAATAAAGAATGGGGATTGTCTTTGTAGGCAATCACTACCTGAGTCACCTTCTCCTGCATGCGCTTTCCCGTGCGGAGATAAAAGGGAACACCCGCCCAACGCCAATTGTCGACTTGGACCTTTAAAGCAACATATGTCTCATTGTTACTGGCATCAGATTCACAACCATCTTCCTCCAGATAACCCACGACCGGGGAGCCCGCAATCCATCCGGCAGAGTATTGACCTCTTACAGCGTTTTCCTCAACCGTATCACTGTCAATGGGACGAAGCGCCCTTAACAATTTAACCTTTTCTCCACGAATTTCATTAGCCTGCAAGGAGCTAGGAGGTTCCATTGCCACCATACATAACAGTTGTAAGAGATGATTTTGAACCATATCTCGTAGCTGGCCAACTTTATCGTAGTATGACCATCGGCCTTCAATTCCAACAGTCTCAGCCGCAGTAATTTCTACATGATCAATGCAACTGTTATCCCACTGCGAATTTATTATCCTATTGGCAAACCGCAGAGCAAGTAAATTTTGAACCGTCTCTTTTCCAAGATAGTGGTCAATTCTATAGATGTTGCGCTCTTCAAAATACTCCCCAACTGCAGCATTAACCCCTTTTGAGCTCTGCAAATCGTGTCCAATTGGCTTTTCAAGAACAATTCGTGATGTGGGTTTTATGCAACTTGCATCATGAAGATGTTTGCAAATAGAACCATACAAACTTGGGGGAGTTGCCAAATAATATATCATTGTTCTCTTATCTATGGCCCACTGTTGCAGGGCTTTAAATTCCTTTTTCTGAGAGAAATCTATTCGGATGTAATGCAGTCGACGGCTGAATCGTGTCCATACTTTGCTATCAAATCCCTTTTCTTTTGCATTTTCTTTTATCAATTCTTCGGTTTGACGAATAAATTCAACGGAATCTATTTTCTCGCGAGCGACTGCGGCTATTCTCGTGCTATCTGAAAGCAACCCAGATTTATCTAACTGATAAAGCGCCGGCAGCAGTTTTCGTCTTGCCAGGTCACCTCTGACTCCAAAGATGACTAAATCAATATTACTGCTCATGTAGACCTCATTAATTTCAAGTTGATTGTCATTATGTTCATTGAGTAAGTGAAGAAGCTTGAGACGCCAAACGCTCAATTTCTGACCAGCGCTTTTCTTTAATCAGCTTGGATGGCGTAATCCATGAACCACCCACTGATAAGACGTTAGCCAGTGATAGGTAAGACATAACATTATCAAGACCTATTCCTCCAGTAGCACAAAATTTCACATCTCCAAATGGTCCGTGTAAAGACTTTAATAAAGTGGTGCCTCCCACAGCCTCTGCTGGAAAAAATTTGAAGGTATCATAGCCATATTCCAGTCCACGCATAACCTCACTAGCCGAGCTCACTCCAGGCAGATAGTTGAACCCAGAATCCCGAGCTTTCTTTAACAAACTATCCGTTGCCCCGGGAGAAACCGCAAACTTACAACCCAATTCTATAGACATCTGAAGTTGACTTTCACTGCAAACTGTCCCAGAACCAACTACAGCCCCTGGCACATTTTCGATTATGTCCTCAATTCCAGCGATCGCAGCAGGTGTTCTAAGAGTAACCTCAATTACACTTAACCCACCCGCAACAAGCGACTTGGCCAAAGGTACCGCATCCTCAATCTGCTCTATAACAACTACAGGTATAATCGGGTATTCTGATAGTAGTTCTTTCATATTTTATCTCTAAATTTTCCTTAATTTTATAGCAGCACCTAACAAACCAAGGTTCTCCCTTATTACTAAGTAAACTGGAATAGGCTTTAGGTAGCTGACAAACCGTCCTTTATCCTCAAACTTACTGCGAAAAGCACTGCTGATAAAAAAGTCCTGAAATCTGGGGATAACTCCGCCGGCGATATAAATTCCACCCTTGGCTCCAAAAGTTAATGCTAAATTTCCAGAGGCTGCACCTATTCCCTCACAAAACATATTTAAAGTCTGAAGTGCTTTTGTGTCAGCATTATTAAGTGCTGCTGCAACAATATCTGCGGGAGTATCAAACTCCATCTTTACGTCTTCGATACTGCATAGAGCAGAGTAAATATTCAGAAGCCCCTTTCCGGAAAGTAGCCGTTCTAAAGAAACTCGACCAAACCGTGCTCTAAGACAACTTACAACAGCACTCTGTAGGTCATTAATTGGTGAATAGTCCGCATGCCCGCCCTCTGTATCTAACACCACATATCCATTCTCATGAGGAGCTACAGCGGCAACACCCAATCCTGTCCCCGCGCCGAGAATTCCGATTGCCTTATTATGGACAGCCTCACCACCACCTATTTGAACAAACTCATCGGAGGAGAGCTCTGTAATACCGTGAGCAACAGCTTCAAAATCATTAATAATAGATAAAAAATCGCAACCCAAAAGATTCTTTAACTCTGCTTGGGAAAATGTCCAATGACTATTAGTGAAGCTAATAGTTTCGGTGTCAGGAGGACACGCTACAGCAAAACAGACTCTACTTGGCGGACTAGTCCAACCGGTCGCTTCATTTATTTCCTCGAGAAGGATTTCAATTAAATTTTCAAACTCAGGATACTCATCAACGGAATGTAAGAACTGGAACTTACTCTCAAGCTCCCCATCAAGTATTGCCGAGAACCTTGCATTAGTGCCTCCAATGTCCGCCACTAGATTCCACACCTGACTCATACTCTAAACTCCAGGAAATAAATAAGAAGCACCCTGCTCTGCATTACTTATATTGTCTCTATTAATTGCAAAGAGCTCACGACCACACCCTCTTTCACCCTCATTTGGTTGAGGGGAGGATAATCTAGCATTAATGATATCTGGATCTTCAAGGCACATAACTGTTCCTGAAATTGCATCAACTCTTATAACGTCGCCATCCTGCAATTTTGACAGCAATCCCCCTTCCGCCGCCTCAGGTACCAAATGAATAGCAGCTGGGACTTTACCAGAAGCACCTGACATTCGTCCATCTGTAACCAGAGCAACTTTAAAACCTTTATCTTGCAAGATGCCCAAGAATGGAGTCAGTTTATGTAATTCAGGCATTCCCAAAGCTTTAGGCCCTTGGTACCGAACCACAACGACACAGTCACGATTCAGCTCCCCAGCATCAAACAGCCCCTTTAGGTGATCTTGATTGTCGATAACCACGGCCGGAGCCTCCACAACTTGATGCTCTGACGATACTGCTGAAACTTTTATCACTCCTCGCCCTAAATTTCCTGTCAACAAACGAAGTCCACCTTCTATCGAAAACGGTTGGTCGGTCGTCGTTAAAATTTCCATAGCCAGTGGAGTTTGAGGAGATTCTCGCCAAATGATTTTATTATTTAGCATCACTGACTCTTGAGTATAGGCGGAGAAATCTGACCCCCATATAGTCTTTGCGTCGCTATGCATAAAACCTGACTGCAATAACTGCCGGAACATACAACTTGTGCCGCCTGCAGCATGGAAATGATTTACATCAGCTTGACCGTTGGGGTATACCCTTGCCAGTAATGGAACTGCTGATGAGAGCTCAGCAATATCATCCCAATTAATTATAATGCCTGCTGCTCGAGCAATAGCCACAAGATGCATCGTATGGTTGGTGGAGCCACCTGAAGCAAGTAAAGAGACTGTCGCATTAATAATCGATTTTTCGTCCACGATATGTCCTATCGCCCTGTAGTCATTTCCCAGAGCTGTGATTCGTGCAAGTTGGTGGCAAGCCTCTATCGTTAATCGCTCTCGCATCGGATTACTGGGATTTACAAATGAACTGCCTGGCAACTGCAATCCAAGGGCTTCTAATAGCACTTGATTACTATTGGCTGTGCCATAAAAAGTGCAAGTGCCGGCACTATGGTAAGAGTCAGATTCGGCCTGAAGTAACTCATCTCGGCCAATCTTTCCCTCAGCAAATAATTGCCGAATGCGCTGCTTCTCCTTGTTTGGCAACCCTGACTCCATAGGTCCTGCGGGTACAAAAATAGCGGGGAGGTAACCGAAACTGAGCACACCAATTAACAGCCCAGGAACAATTTTGTCACATATTCCCAACGCTAAAACACCATCAAACATTTGATGAGAAAGTGAGATTGCCGTGCATTGAGCAATAATATCTCTGCTCAATAAACTGAGTTCCATGCCATCTTGGCCCTGAGTCACACCATCACACATAGCTGGCACACCACCTGCCACTTGCGCCGTGCAGCCGATCTCTCGCATCGCTCTCTTGATAAGATCAGGGTAATCCGCGTAGGGTTGATGGGCAGACAGCATATCGTTATATGCGGAGACAATAGCTATATTTCCAGCTTCCATGAGCTTGAGACTATTTTTATCTCCCTCACTGCAAGCTGCAAACCCATGAGCTAGATTCCCGCAACTCAATTTTCCTCTCTCGGGAAGATTATTTTGATCTTCCTGGATCTGATTTAAATAATCAGCGCGCAACGAACCGCTGCGGTCTATAATACGTTGAGTCACCTTGTTAACAGTGTGATTAAGTACAGTCATACTAAGCTCGTATAAATAAAACATAATTGTAACAAAATTACGCGAATTCGTCATATTTTATTAATTTAAGGCACATTTACGTAATTTAATTACAAAAATAGTAGTTAAGACCTTTTTCCTGACAATGAAAAACAAATTTCGTTGTCACTCGATAGCCAAAATAGGACCCTACAAATCAATGACTAATTTCCATTATTCGCCAACTAAAACTGGCGCATGGCGCAAGTTAAAAACCCTAGCTCAAGATATCCAATCAGAAAAGATTGTTAATTTGTTCGAAACTGATCCTGACAGAATAGAATCTATGGTTGTTAATGAAGGTGAATTATTTTTGGATTTTTCCAAAAACTTAATCTCTAAGGAGGTTTGGATACAACTTCTTCGTCTTGCCGAAGAGTCAAATTTAATTTCTCATCGAGAATCCATGTTTTCTGGAAAACCAATCAATACTAGTGAGAAGAGGGCTGTTCTGCATGCCGCCTTGCGCTCCGTGGAAAGTGATGGGAAAAGCAAAGAAGACAAAAATAGAACTAAATTAGTGAAGGCGCAACTTGATCATGTTCGTCAAGTTAGTGAAAAGATCCGAGGCGCTCACTGGCTTGGATCCACAGGTAAACCGATTACTAATATTATTAATATCGGTATTGGAGGGTCCGACCTTGGTCCTAAGTTAGCGTGCAGTGCCCTTGAAGAATTTTGTCATGAAAATTTAACTCTTCATTTTGTATCTAATGTTGATGGTGCAGAAATACTTTCGACCTTATCCAAACTGGATCCTGAAACTACTCTGGTTATTATTGCGAGTAAAACATTCACCACTCAGGAAACACTGCTGAATGCCAGAACTGTAATGAACTGGTTCAAGGTGAATTTAGGTTTATCAGAGCCTCAAAAAACTTCTCACTTTATTGCTCTGACCGCCAGTCCATCAAATGCCATGGCATACGGTATTCCCGCCACTCAAATTTTAGAATTTGCTGAGTGGGTTGGAGGTCGCTACTCTCTTTGGTCAAGCATTGGTTTGTCCATTTCTATTTGTATCGGATTCGATAGGTTTCTAGAGATGCTTGAGGGAGCTAGAGAGATGGATTTGCACTTTCAAAAGGCTCCTCTCAATAAAAATATGCCAGTAATTTTAGCTTTGATTGGTATTTGGTATAGCAATTTTCTCAATGCACAGACGATG
>NTJY01000048.1 GCA_002457245.1 SAR92 bacterium MED-G29
TTGACCACAAATTATAAAAAAATATATTTATGGGGAAGTATATGACTAATCGTAAAACTGCACTTGTCACTGGCGCATCTGATGGGATCGGGGCAGAATTTAGCGATATTCTCGCAGGTCTCGATTACAACGTTATCCTAGTTGCGCGCCGTGAGGACAAGTTAAATGAGTTAAGCGATAAATTGAATAACCTCTATGACGTTGACTGCACTGTTATTCCCGCTGACTTGTCTGAACCTCAGGCCGCTCAAAAACTTTTTGACCTTACTCAAGACAAGAATCTGGAGGTGGATCTTCTAATAAATAATGCAGGTCTTTTACATAATGGCTACTTCACTGATTTAGACTTAGCTGAGCAAGAGCGAATGATTGCTGTTAATGTTCTCGCATTAACCTCAATAACTCATCTCTTTGCTAATATTATGGCAACCAGAGGCAAAGGATGCATACTCAACATATCATCGTTAGCGGCATGGATGGCCATACCTAACCAGAACGTTTATGCGGCCAGCAAAGCCTATGTGCTCTCATTTACCCAAGCACTTGCAGATGAAATGTTGGCGAATAGCAGTGGCGTCTCAGTAACCGCGCTGTGCCCAGGCTATACAGCGACCAAGATGATGGACAATCCAGCTCAGGGCGCTAAATTGAGAATTCCACCAACAATGATGATGTCTGCCAGAGAGGTTGCTGAGGCAGGCATAAAGGGATGCCTATCGGGTAAAAGTATTGTTGTCCCGGGGGTAGCAAATAAAATTACTGCGGCAGTTGTTCGACTATTTTCAAAGAGGCTACTAACAAAGCTGGTGGGCTCCTTTTATCGTAGCAAGATGCAATAAGAACAAAAAATACTGTGTTTCAGGGGGAGTGATTATGAGCGAGCAAATCATAAAAAAAATACTTATTACGGGAGCTAACGGCTTTATTGGTGGTGCATTGATGAGGCATTACCAAGAAAAAGGTCAGGACGTCATTGGCGTTGACCTTATTGGAAACGGTGCTGATATTGTTCAGGGTGATATTGCCAATCCAAACTCGATTTCTCATCTCTTAAAAGAGTGCGATGTCATCATCCATACGGCTGCTTTGGTATCAAATGCATTGAAAGACAGCGATATGTGGCGCGTTAACGTGATGGCAACCCGCAACTTTATCGATGCAGCTAAAGAATATAATGTGCGTCGTTTTGTTCAAATATCCTCGATCGTAGCTTACGGAAACTCAGCTGAGGGAGAGCTTGATGAAAATCATCCTGTTCATGCTGATGGTGGCAGCTATGTGCTAACCAAGCTAGCTTCCGAACATGTAGTTTTGGCCGCTCAGGCCAACCACGAAATTGAGGTAGTCATTGTTCGTCCCGGTGATGCCTATGGTCCAGGCAGTCGTCCATGGATCATCGCACCGCTGGAGGCTATTTCTAAACGCCAGTTTATTCTTCCTGCGAAGGGTGAAGGATTTTTTAGGCCAATATATATCGACGATCTTGTCAGGGGTATTGCCAAAGCAGCATGTCATTCTGATGCGGCAGGTGAAATTTTTAATATGTCATGCGAGGGCTTTATGACCACTAAAGATTACTTTACACCTCTTTACCATTGGCTTGGGAAGAAAGGTCCTATATCCGTATCTACGAAACTTGCATTGAAAATCTCTGCTATTGCATCAAAACTTGCCGATCTCACTGGAACTCTGAATGAGGCATCCCCCGCAACAGTTGTTCAACTCTCGACCAAGAGTTGGTTCTCTATAAAAAAAGCTGAACATATGCTCGGTTGGAAGCCCGAAGTAAGTTTTGAAGAAGGTATGGAAATATCGAAAAAATGGGCCTTGGATCAGGGACTACTAAATAAGTAAATTTACTATTTCTTAATTGCATCAGAGGCACTATGCCAAAAACTATAAATGACCTTATAAACTTTGCTAATAGCTCAGCTGAACTAGAGCACTACCCGACTCCTAAAGATCGATTAGTTAAAGGTAATCCTCAACAAAATAATAGGCTTCACTTTTCCGTAGAAGAAAACTTTTTTGCGGGTGAGTGGGGATCTGATATTGGATGTTGGAAGATAAATTACACTGAAAATGAGTATCTCCATATTTTAAGCGGTATATCAATTTTGCGGGATTGTGATGGCAATGAACTAGAGCTAACTGCAGGTGACAAAATCTGTATTCCAGCAGGTTTTTCTGGCGAATGGGAGGTTGTAGAACCCACTCAAAAGATTTATGTTATTTATGAAAAATAGTTTGTCTTAATGATTCATTAAAAAGCTCATAGTCTGCATAATTTATTGCTCAAAACTGCGCTAAAATAGCACGTGGCTGGTAGTGGCTGATTTTCAGTCAAAAATTGCGTGAAATAAGTGGAATTTTAAAAGGCCTACAAAATATCTTTAGGGGATAGACATGCGTTTATGGAACGGTTGGGGCAATGAAAACAGTGATCATACAATGGAGCTCAATGATGGACTGCGTATGCTGTTGCAAGCTCTGGTTGGACCTGGAACAGCTCTCCCTCAAGCAACGCTGGATGAAGTAATTGCCACTGTTCCAGACACACGCCTTGAGACACATCCCCTAATCAATACGGATCCAGAAATAAGAGTGCGACATGCCAGGGGACAAAGCTTACCTGATTGGTTAGACATGCACAGTGGAAATGTTGACACTTTCCCTGATGGAGTCGCTCTACCTAAATCCTCAGAGGAAGTTAGGGAGCTACTAGACTATGCGAGTATAAAAAACTTAACTGTTATTCCCTACGGAGGCGGGACATCTGTCGTGGGCCACATCAATCCAGAGCAAAGTAAAACGCCAGTTCTAACGATTGACATGGGTAGAATGAACTCAATGCTGAATATTGATATTGAAAGCCAACTTGCAACCTTTGGTGCAGGTACTCCTGGCCCAATCGTAGAGAAAGAGCTAAAAAGGCATGGCTATACCTTAGGTCACTTCCCTCAATCTTGGGAGCTCTCAACACTTGGAGGCTGGGTAGCGAGCAGATCCAGCGGTCAACAATCTCTGCATTACGGTCGAATAGAAAATATGTTTGCTGGCGGCAAAATTGAAACTCTGAAGGGTACGCTAGATATTCCAACTATCCCCGCCTCATCAGCGGGCCCTGATGTCCGGGAAATGATTCTTGGTTCTGAGGGACGCATGGGTATCATCACTGAGGTTACCATCCGTATCACTCCCCTACCTGAGGAGGAGAAATTCCAAGTAGTTTTTTTCTCTTCATGGGATGTTGGAATAGGAGTTGCGAGAGAACTCATTCAACAACGCGTGGCACTTTCTATGGTGCGCCTAAGTAATCCTCTTGAAACGACTAGCCTTTTATATATGGGTGCAGGTAGTGATAGTTCTGGTGTTGCTGCGCTAGAGAAAAGCTTATCAGAAAAGGGTATTGGGTCTGGGAAAGTAATGATGACAATTGGTGTAACGGGTACGGCGCGCCATTGCAAAGAAGCCTACCAACTGGCAATCGATCATTGCAACGCTCACGGTGGTATTCCAGATGAGTCCGGTATTGGTGACAATTGGGCTCACGGACGTTTTCGGGCACCCTATCTTCGAGATCCTCTTGGCTCTGAAGGTTATGCCGCTGATACTATGGAGACAGCCGTGGACTGGTCTAAGGTGTCAAAGGCAGCTGAAAATATTGAGTCTGCTATCAGGACAGCCCTATCAGATGAGGGTGAGCAAGTTCATGTTTACACTCATCTCTCACATGTCTATGGCCAGGGTTCCAGTATTTATACGACATATCTGTTCCGACTAGGCGATAGCTATGAAAAAGGTATGGATCGATGGATAAAGTTAAAACAGGCTGGTGCGGAACAAATTGTGGCTATCGGTGGAACTATTAGTCATCAGCATGGAGTTGGTCAAGATCATAAGCGCTACCTCAAGTCTGAAAAAGGCGATCTCGGTATAGCTGCAATTAATAACCTCTGTGAACTATTTGATCCAAAGGGTCAAATGAATCCAGGCAAACTACTACCAAGCGATGAGAACTAAATTCTTATGAGTGGATTCACAAATCGAAATAAACTTCTCGAAAAAATGCGTAACGGAGAGAATTTAGCCTGGGATATTATTGTTGTCGGCGGCGGGATTACTGGCGCGGGCATATTGCGCGAGGCCCAGCGAAGAGGTTACCGGACACTACTAATTGAGCAAAAAGATTTTTCATGGGGCACATCCAGTCGATCATCGAAAATGGTTCACGGAGGCCTCCGTTATCTAGCAGCGGGAGATGTTAAATTAACACGAGAATCTGTTGAAGAGCGTCAAAGGTTGTTGGATGAAGCACCAGGTCTGATTGATCCAATCTCTTTTTACTTTACGTTTCGAAAAGGACTATTTCCTGGCCGGCTGGCCATGAAGGTGATACTGACTATTTATGATTTTTTTGCAGGAGTTCAAGACAATAGATACTGCAGTAATAATGAGTTATTAACTCGATTTAAGGGCTTACAGCAAACTAAACTTCAAGGTGCCAGCTGCTACACCGATGCTATGGTGGATGATTCACGACTAGTACTGCGCGTTTTACAAGAGAGTATCGATGATGGAGGGCACGCCCTAAATTACACTAAAGTCAAGGACCTACTGCTAGAGGACGATGGGGTATGTGGAGTGAGGATCGAGGATAGTGACCAATCAAAATGTCTTGAATTAACCGCGCCAGTTGTAATTAATGCGACTGGCGCCTGGGCAGATCGACTTCGTAACACAGTCAACAAAGAGAAACGTATCCGACCCCTCAGGGGTAGTCATATCATCATCCCAAAATCTTTATATCCTGTAACCGATGTTATGACATTCCTCCATCAAGATGATAAGCGAGGCGTCTATATTTACCCTTGGGAGGGAACAACAGTTATAGGTACAACTGATCTGGATCATCATGAGGATTTAGATATTGAAGCCAGTATCTCGGATGAAGAAACCAAATATTTACTCGACGGATTTAATGGCCAATTCCCCAACAATGCACTTACACAAGACCATATTTTATCCACATGGGCTGGAGTAAGGCCTGTTATTGGAGCAGAAAATAGTAAAAATCCGTCTAAAGAACGACGAGATCATGCAGTCTGGACAGACAAGGGCCTTGTCACAGTTAGTGGAGGAAAACTGACCACATTTCGATTGATAGCTCTCGATGCACTCGCTGCTGCAGAGAGTAAACTGCCTAGTCCAAAGGAATTTGTAGATGATTCTATGTTTCCCACTCCCAATGTGAACTCCGACTCTTTGTTGCCAGAAAATACGTCTTTGGCGCAAAGACTTCTTGGTCGTTATGGGGAAAAGGCTAAAATATTACTTGAAAACAGCACAGCAAACGAGCGTCTCACCATTGAAGAGACAGAGTTTAGTTTGGCCGAATGTCGCTGGGCCATAAGGAATGAGGCAGTGAAGCACCTCGATGATCTCCTTTTAAGACGAACACGACTAGGCATGTGCCTCCCAAATGGTGGTGATTCCCTTTTCCCAGTCTTGAAAGCGCTTTTTTTCAGTGAAAGGAATTGGGATGATGAGCTCTGGCAAAAAGAACTCGATCGCTACAAAGCAATATGGCAGCGCCACTATAGCCTGCCGCAAAAGAGCTAAAAAGAAGTTGCTATGGAAAATCATCAGTACTTATTGAGCATAGACAACGGCACACAAAGTGTTCGTGCTATGATTTTTAATAGCCAAGGCCAATTACTTGCCAAAAGTAAAATAGACATCGAACCCTACTTCTCTAGCCAAAATGGATGGGCCGAACAATACGCAGACTACTTTTGGGAAAAGCTATGCTTGGCCTGTCAGACCCTTTGGAGGGAAAACAGCATAGATAAGCAGGCTATTGCCGCTGTGTCTGTTACCACTCAAAGGGCCACCGTGGTGACGATGGGTAAAAATCACCAACCACTTCGCCCCGCCATAAGTTGGCTTGATCAGCGCCAAGTGGATAGCAAGCCAGTATTGGGTGTATTTGAATCAGCGTTAATGGCTCTGGTTCGCGCAAAACCCCTTGTAGATCTAATGCACCAACAATCTGAAGCCAACTGGTTAGAACAAAATGAGCCAGAACTATGGAAACAAGTAAGCAAATTTTTACTGCTATCTGGCTATCACAACTATAAGTTAACAGGCGAATATAAAGATTCAATCGCAAGCACTGTCGGTTTTGTTCCCTTCGATTATAAAACTCAACAATGGGCTGAAAAAAACGACTGGAAGTGGCGCGCCATACCAATTACCCGCGACATGCTGCCAGAAGTTTTACCGGCAGGCAGTAAACTTGGAAAAATCACTGCAACAGCGGCGATAGAGACTGGCATCCCAGAGGGATTAACACTGATCGCCAGCGGCTCAGATAAGGCCTGCGAAGTACTGGGAACTGGCTGTACTGACTCTCATACTGGAAGCCTCAGTTATGGCAGTTTAGCCACCATTAATATAGCCTCAGACAAGTATTTAGAAGCTATTCCCTTCTACCCGGCCTATCCCGGCGTAGTACCTGGTACCTTCAATGTAGAAATGATGGTGCAGCGTGGCTACTGGATGGTCAGCTGGTTCAAACAAGAATTTGGCCTGCATGAAACGCAGAAAAGCACAGAACAAAAGGTATCGCCGGAATCGCTATTTGATCAACTTCTAGCCGAAGTGCCCGCCGGTTCAGATGGTTTAATGTTACAACCCTATTGGTCCCCATCAAATGGCGATGGCCCTGAAACAAGAGGCGCGATTATTGGTTTTACAGAATCTCATACCAGAGCACATTTATACCGAGCCATGATCGAGGGCCTAACTTATGCTCTGCGGGAAAGCAAAGAGCTTTTAGAAAAACGCAGTGGAAAATCAATTACTCGACTAGTAGTATCAGGTGGCGGATCACAAAGTGATCAGATTATGCAAATTACCGCCGACATCTTTGGCATGCCAGTCTTTAGACCTCATACCTTTGAAACCTCCTCTCTCGGTGCGGCTATCTCGAGCGCAGTGGGCGTAGGTATTTATCCAGATTTTACTTCTGCAGTTGTCAACATGACCCATCAAGGTGACTGCTTTGAACCTATCACCACTCATCAAGTTACCTACAACAAACTATATAATCAGGTGTACAAGAAAATGTACCGACAATTAAAGCCAAGTTACGAAGCCCTGCATCAGATCAGCGAGGGCTTCTTTTAGCAGTAAACTTTCTACCATCTTCCCTCCAATTTAGCATTAATTTTTCTCTAGCGGGATCGAAACCTTTGACTCCACCGTCTCAAAGAATCATAACGTAAAGTCATAAGGACACCATATAGAGCAAAATATATAAGTGGTTCAGTCACATCTGATTTAACTGACCAGTAAAAATGAATTACAGCAAGCAACGCAATGAGATAAGTAAAATTGTGTAATTTTTGCCAGTGTTTCTTCATTTTCCGACGTATTTTAGAGGTTGATGTAAATGCTAATGCAGTCAAAATTGAAAATGCTGTCATGCCTATGGTTATATAGGGGCGTTTAAAAATCTCTTCAACAAATAATATTAAATCAAACTGAACCTCAAAAAATAAAAAGTTAAGGATATGGCAGAGCGCATAGGCAAAAGCATAGAGTCCTATCATGCGTCGGAAATGCAGAAGAGAGCTTAGCTTAAACAGTTTTGCCAGAGGCGAAACAAGTAAACTAATCAACAAACAGTTAAGTGCGCCCATGCCGGTAAAATGAATTACTTGCTCAACTGGATCTGCTCCTAGTCGATCGTAAAAGGCCCCGACATAAAGGCTGGCCAAAGGGTATAGGAACACTACATGCAGTATTGCCTTAAAAAACGGAATCCTGTTTTTAGAAATGCTCAGGTTCATGAACTTGAATTAGTAGTATTTGCGTAAGTTCATACCACGGTAAAGGCCGGCAACTTCCTCACCGTAGCCATTAAAAGGCAGTGTATTGATACGATTCTGTGCAAAAATTCCGCCCGTGGTTATCCGCCGCTCACTTCTTTGGCTCCAGCGAGGATGATCTACCTTGGGATTTACATTAGCATAAAAGCCATACTCATGAGGCGCCAGAATATTCCAGGTGGTGGGTGGCTCTTTTTCTAAAAATTTAATCCCTACCACTGATTTAATACTCTTAAAACCGTATTTCCAAGGCACCACAAGTCTAATTGGTGCACCATTTTGTGGTGGTAGTGTTTTTCCGTAAAGACCTACACTCATTAAAGCAAGTGGATTTAAAGCTTCATCTATCCGGAGCCCCTCAATGTAGGGATAGCTGATGCCACCCCCCAATCTGCGATTACGTTGCCCAATCATCTGCTTTGGATCATAAAGAGTCTCGAAGGCCAAATATTTGGCCTTCGATGTAATCTTAGCTTTTTTCACTAGATCCGCGAGGGAAAATCCAACCCACGGTATGACCATCGACCAGGCTTCAACACAGCGCAGCCGATAGATTCGCTCTTCTATTTTAAATGAGCTGAAGAGGTCGTCGTAATCCAGAGTGAATGGCTTTTCTACCTCTCCAGAAATTTTTAGCTGCCAAGGATCAACCTTAAAGCCCTGACTCAATTCAGCGGGCTGATTTTTCTGCGCACCAAATTCATAAAAGTTATTGTGAGTAGTGACCTTGATCTCGGGAGTAAGTATCTCAGTTGAAGCCTTGGCAATTTGATAATTTAAGTCTCGCTGCTTAAATACATCCGTCTTAGAATCATCACCAAACAAATCAAATACATTAGCGACAGTAGTTCCGCTAAGCAATGAACCAACGCCAAGAAATCCCATTTTCTTAAGGTATTGACGCCGCTCTAAGTATAATTTTTCGTCAGTTACTTGATGTTCTTTTAAGTCAGTTGTTTTGCTTCGTTTGATAAGCATATGCTCTCCTTAGTAACACCCTATTGATGATACGCAGGTAATCCACTCGCCTATTACATTAGAAGAATGGCTTTTTTAGACTAAAAGACCATTATGTTGACAATGTTCCAAGGTTTTATCTAATGCTATCGCTACTTTGCCCATCATTTCGTCAATTTGCATCTCTGTAATAATAAGTGGCGGACAGAATCCAAGACTTGATCCAGCTACCGCTCGAATCAGTAGCCCATTGTCCTGCGCCATTTTCTGTGCATAGCCGCCTAGAGCGCCACCTGCGAATGGAGTACCCTTTTCTTTGTTGGCTACCAGCTCAATGGCGCCTAGCAATCCACTTCCACGGACCTCACCCACTAACGGATGATCTCTAAATTGGGATAAGCCCTTCTGCAGATATTTTCCCGTGACTGCTGCCTTTTGGAATATTTCATCACGTTGGTAAATTTCTAAAACCTTCAACGCAACAGCACATGCTACTGGGTGACCTGAATAGGTATATCCATGACCAAAAGCACCTGCGTTTGCACTCTGCTCAATCATGCAGTCATACACATCTCGACGCACAGCTGAAGCGCTAATTGGTATGTATGCTGAAGAAAGTTGTTTCGCGAAGGTCATCATATCAGGTGATTTCACACCCGTTGTCGTGCAACCGAAATCATTACCAGTGCGACCAAAACCAGTAATGACCTCATCAGCCCAGAACATAATGTCATGACGATCCAGAACTATTTGAACCTTTTGATAGTAGCCCTCTGGCGGCACAATAACGCCACTGGCACCGGTGATCGGCTCTGCAATAAATGCGGCAATGGTCTCGGGTCCCTCTTTCAAAATCATTTTCTCGAGATTGCCTACAATACGATCAACAAATTCTGTCTCCGTTTCATTCCCCTGTTTACCACGGTAATAGTGCGGATGATCAGTACGGAGAATGCCAAGGGCATCCACAGGCAAATCAAAATGGTTCTGTGTCACCGGCAAGCCAGTGAGGGAAGCCGCTGCAACGGTTACACCATGATAGGAGCGATCACGAGCAATTATTTTCCGACGCTCAGGCTTTCCGATAGCTTCATGGTAGTAACGCAATAATTTGATATGAGTATCATTGGCATCGCTACCGGAGTTGCCAAAAGAAATAACAGCATCATCCATCGGAATCATGCTCGCAAGCTTATCGGCAAGATCTATGGCGACCTGATGAGTTTTTCCGCCAAACATATGATTGAATGTCAGCTTATTCATCTGCTCAGTCGCTGTTGCAATAACTTCCTGATTGCCATAACCAAGGGCGGTGCACCACAGACCAGCAAGACCCTCAAGATACTGATTTCCTTTATTGTCCCAAACGTAACAGCCTTCACCACGCTCTAATGTGATTTGCTCAATTGCCTTAAAATTAGTTGTTGGATAAATTAAATGCGTCATTTTAATTCCTGCTAAACTATTTATTGATGGATACCACCGATACACATATATTTAATATCTAAATAGTCATCTAAGCCATACTTAGAACCCTCACGGCCGTTTCCTGACTCTTTGACACCCCCAAAAGGTGCCATCTCATTAGAAATAATCCCTTCATTAATGCCAATAATTCCATATTCGAGTTTTTCTGCGACACGATAAATACGCCCGATATCTCGCGAATAAAAATAAGCTGCTAAACCAAATTCAGTGTCATTGGCGATTTCAATTGCCTCGACTTCAGTCTCAAATTTAAAAATAGGCGCCACGGGACCAAAAATTTCCTCTGAAAAAACACGCATGTCTCGAGACACATTAGTCAAGATTGTCGGCTCAACAAAGCAATCTCCCAGTGGGCTCTTTACTCCTCCCGCAATCAACTTTGCCCCCTTGGATAGAGCATCATCAATAAACTCATAGACACTCGCAGCAGCATTTTGATCGATAAGAGGTCCTACTGCGATGCCTTCTTTGTCGCCATTACCCATCTCTAATGATCGTACTGCGGCTTCAAATTTAGTCGTGAAACCCTCTAACACAGAAGTTTGCACAAGTATTCTATTCGAACAAACACACGTTTGACCGGCATTTCTATACTTAGAGATTATGGCACCTTGAACCGCTGCATCAATATCAGCATCATCAAAGACAATGAAAGGTGCATTGCCTCCCAACTCCATTGACGTGCGTTTCACGGTAGCAGCACATTCAGCCATCAATTGTTTGCCTACCTGTGTCGATCCTGTAAATGTCACCTTACGAACCAAAGGGTTGCCAGTTAGCTCTGCTCCAATCTCATTTGTCCTA
>NTJY01000049.1 GCA_002457245.1 SAR92 bacterium MED-G29
ATACTCTGCAAACTCATCTGGATGAACGAATCTGTCTATAGGGAAATGATGAACTGAGGGCTGTAAATATTGACCCACGGTAAGCATATCGACATCATGCTCTCTGAGATCGTCCAGGGTTCTTAATAACTCATCTTTTGTTTCGCCTAAACCCACCATTAATCCAGATTTAGTGGCAACCATTGGATTTCTCGCTTTGTATTCTTTCAGTAACTTTAGAGACCAAGAGTAGTTTGCTCCAGGTCGTGCTTCCCTGTACAGACGAGAGACGGTTTCCATATTATGGTTGAATACATCTGGAGGCGTATTGCTGATGATTTCTAAAGCTGGAGTCATTCGACCTCTGAAATCAGGGACAAGAATTTCTACTTTTAGGTCGGGGGAGAGATCTCTGGCTTCACGAATACAGTCTGCAAAGTGCTGCGCGCCTCCATCTCTAAGATCATCCCTGTCAACCGACGTTATAACCACATACTTTAAACCCATCTCATGAATTGCTTTTGCAAGATTTTTGGGTTCATTCTGGTCAAGTTTGTTAGGTTTACCATGACCGACATCACAGAATGGGCATCTTCTTGTACAGATTTCTCCCATAATCATAAATGTTGCTGTACCACCGCTAAAGCATTCGTGGAGGTTTGGACAGGCGGCCTCCTCACAAACTGTCGACATGTTGTGACGACGTAATATAGTTTTTACTTCTTGTACTTTAGGTGAAGCAGATAGTCTTATTCGCATCCATTCTGGTTTGCGGATTATCTCTGATGTAGGAATTATTTTTACTGGAATACGCTCAACTTTATCAGCACTTCGCAGTTTCTCACCAGCTCTCAAACGCCGAGTACGATTAGGTGGTACAACCATCGTTTCTGTATTATCTGGAAATAAACTTGGAAGATCGTTGCCATCATTGTTGCTTGATAGCTGTTTTTCTTTAATTGTTGTTGGCTTTGTCACAATAATACTCGAATATAATCTTACAACGCCGATTTGGTTAAAAATTTGGTCTTGTTGCCACTCTTTCACACTCAGTATACCCGAGTCCACTTGAGAGATGGGTTATAAGTTGTTCACTTACGTTGTCAAAGCTGGGAGAGATTTCCAAAAGATCAGCAACTTGCGTCATTTTTATATCTAGTCCACAAGGATTTATTCGTTGCCAAGGAGACATGTCCATTGAAACATTGAAATTAAGCCCATGATAACTGCAACCCTTTCTTATTCTTAATCCTAGCGAGGCAATTTTCTCTCCGGTTTTTATGTAGACACCTGGAGCATCCGAGCGGGGCATAGCTTCTATATTCCAATGAGCTAGAGTTGAAACGAGAGACTTCTCAATTATAGAGACAAGATCTCTAACGCCCAAGTTTCGTCGTCGTAAGTCTATCATAAGATAAGCAGTGACTTGACCAGGACCATGATAAGTGACATGTCCTCCTCTATCAGTTTGGACAACGGGTATGTCCCCAGAACCAAGGATATATTCATCTTTACCAGCTTGCCCTTGAGTGAACACAGGATTGTGCTGGACCATCCAGATTTCATCACTCGTCAAGTTTGATCTCTGATTAGTGAAGGTCTTCATGAGCTGAAAAATTTCATCATAATCTTCAATGCCCCAACAACGAATGATTAAGGGTGAGGCTGCTGACATCACTAGAGTACCATTTTCACTAACGAATTAGACTTCAGTTCTTTAAATATGTCTTCCAACTGGCTGGATCCAGTGGCGGTTATGGTGACGGTTATTGATTGCCATCTCCCTTTTTTACTATCGCGCACTGACACTTTGCTTCGATCAAACCCTGCGGCATATTTATCCATTGTACCCAGAACATGTTGATGAAAGAGCGTATTGGCTTCTCCCATTACCTTGATAGGATATTCACAAGGAAATTCAATTTTGGGGGGCTCTTTGTTGATCACAGTGGGTATATTTAGGACAGTAAATCAGTGAAGAAAAGGATAATCCAGTCTACAAGTCGGGCAAAAATCCCGGCTTTTTCAACATCTTTTTTGGCTACCAATGGAACATCAATTAAAATATTACCATCCAGCTTAACTTGCAAACTGCCAAGTTCTTGGCCTGCTTTTATTGGGGCTTTGATAACTTCATGGACGAGGATATTCGCTTGGAAATTCTTTTCTGACCCTCTAGGAAAAGTTAGAGTAACATTTTCAGAAATCGTAAGATTTAAGAACTCATCAACGCCGTACCAAAGTTTTGCATTTGACTTGAGAATTTCGCCCGCGGCGTACACTGTTTGTGTATCGAAGTATCTAAACCCATATGAAAGCAGTCTTTGTGATTCTTGAGCTCTGACTTCATCGCTTTTGGCGCCCAAAATAACAGAGATTAGGCGCATATCACGACGTTTTGCTGAAGCTACTAGGCAGTAACCGGCAGCATCTGTCTTGCCTGTTTTAAGGCCATCAACACTTTTGTCGCGCCATAGAAGTCTATTTCTATTAGGTTGATTAATATTGTTATGTTCAAAATATTTCTTTGCATAAATTGAGTAGTACTTTGGATGATCGCGGATAATAGCTTTAGCGATGGTTGATAAATCTCTAGCGGAGGTGAACATACCCTCAGCAGGAAGTCCTGTAGAATTCATATATTCAGTGTTGCTCATTCCAAGCTCTGTGGCCTGTTGATTCATTAAATCAGCGAAGGCAATCTCTCCACCCGCAATATGTTCTGCTAACGCAATAGCCGCATCGTTCCCCGATTGAATTATTACACCATGCATTAAGTCGATAACTGATACTCGAGTCCGAGGGCTTAGGAACATTGTGGAGCCATCTGTTTTTGCACCTCCTAGTATCCAAGCATTGTCACTGATCAGAACCTGAGTATCTTCCTCGAGACGATTCTCACTTATTTCTTGAGATACCAGATAGGTAGTCATCATTTTTGCGAGACTCGCGGGAGGAAGGTGTAAGTCAGCATTGCGCTCCAAGATCACGGTTCCTGTTACCGCATCTATCAAAATCCAGGCTTTACCCGCAATCTCTGGTTCGGCTGGACGCATTTTTTGAGCGTCAATGGTCATTGAAACAGCCAGTGATGCGATGATAATGAGAGTCGAGAGAGACCAATTTTTTGTCATGACTTAGGTATCCGATGTTCGATTATTGAGTCACTAGTTTATCACTGCGAAGTACTTGAGGGCATACTGACAGACTAAAATTTCTACTAAAGATACACGATTAAGGCTTTTAATCTTGCCTACGCTTTTGGCGGACAGATATTATTCTTCTCACAAATACTAGCTTGTATTTGCTGGCTTAATTGAAACACTGCCATCGCATATTTTGTTCGAGGGTTATATCTGCCAATCACATAAAAATTATGCAGTCCTAACCAGTATTCATCACCATATTTAGCTTCTAACCTAATTGGTAAAGCAAGCGTATCCTTTGAATATTTATCCAGAGGTCGATACCCTTCCTTTATAAAATAACCGATGGTTTGCTTCGGTCGTTTCATTTTATTCACGGCCGATGAGTCTATTGAACCTTCAATATAAGCCTTTGTGGCCACAGGCTGACCTGTTTTCCAACCATGCTTGATAAAGTAATTTGCCACGCTACCTATGGCATCTGTCGGATTATCCCAAATATCTGCAAACTCGTCATTGTCATAGTCCACGGCATAATTCCTGTAACTGTTAGGCATAAATTGGCCCCAACCCATAGCGCCTGCATAAGACCCTTTCAATGTAATCGGATCTTTGTTTTGCTCTCTTGCCAACAGTAATAAATGCTCTAATTGAATAGTAAAAAATTTCCGTCGAGACTCTCGTTTTTCGATATTGGTGTAGTAGTCAAATGCTAAGGTTGTTAAAGCATCAATGACCTTATAGCTTCCAACATTTCTACCGTAGTTGGTTTCTACGCCGATAATACTGACGATTATGGCGGGGTCTACTCCGAATTCACTGGATGCCTTGATAAGAGTATCCTGATTCTCTAACCAAAATTCTCGGCCTCTCTCAATTCGCTTGTCAGTTACAAAAATCCTACGATATTCATGCCATGGCTTTGCCTTTTCGGCAGGTCTACTCATCGCTTTAATAATAGATTCTTGACGTTCTGCTACAGATAACCATCCAGTAAGTTGTTCTTCTGAGAAGTTGTGCTCTGAGGTCATTTTCTCAATAAATAAAACAGCTTGAGGATGATTTGAGTAATCAGCGAAAGTGCTTAAAGGTATGAGAGTTAATAACCCAATGAATTTTCTAATTGTTTTTCTCAAAGCTGAGTCCTTATTTGTCTTGGTTCTGAACTTATACTCATTAGTAAACCGAATCCAATAAATAAAGTTAAGAGTGCTGTACCACCGTAACTAATAATGGGTAAGGGAGCACCCACGACTGGTAGTATGCCGGAGACCATCCCCATATTCACGAAAATATATACAAAGAATGTTAAACCTAAGCTTCCTGATAAGATACGGCCAAATTGGGTTTGCGCATTAATAGAAATAAATGCGCAACGGCCTATTATGAGAAGGTAAGTTATACAAAGAAGAATTACACCTAACAGCCCGAATTCCTCCGCTAAAACAGCAATGATAAAATCAGTATGGCTCTCTGGGAGAAAGTTTAGTTGTGATTGGGTGCCCTCGGTCCATCCTTTTCCATTTAATCCACCAGAACCAATTGCAGTTTTTGATTGTACGATATTCCAGCCAGCACCAAGTCTATCGGCCTCTGGAGATAGGAGAGTGAGTATTCGTTGTTTTTGATACTCGCGTAAAACGAAAAGCCACAGAATTGGCATAGATGCGAGGGCAAGAAAAACGGAACTGATTAAGTAGCGTTTTCGGAGACCCGCAAGAAAGAGAGCCAAAAATCCAGAAGTAAAAACTAATATACTCGTCCCTAAATCTGGTTGCCTAACAATTAAAAGCGTGGGTAAAAGAATCATTACAGCAGACCAAAAAACATGTTTTGGAATTGGTGGACTAAAGCGCTTTCCCAGGTATGCTGAAATCATTAATGGAACACAAATTTTCATGAATTCAGCCGGTTGCAGTCGGGTAAACCCTATGTCTAACCATCGTTGAGCACCTTTTGCACCGACCCCAAATAGTAGAACCGACAAAAGTAATAAAAGGCCGAGACCATAAAATATGAATGCCCATCTCTCCCAAAACCTAACTGGAAATTGTGCAATTACCAGCATAATAGTTATGCCAATGGCCATAAAGACTAGCTGTCGCTTCACATAAAAGAAGTCTTGGCCACCCGCGCTATAAAGAACTAACAGTCCAAATGCACAAAGAAATAGAAGTAAAAGCAATAGGGAAAAATCGATATTTATCCGCCGAGTGATCTTCCGATCGCCTCCAGGGCTTCGAAAACGCCTTACAAAATCAGTGCTGTGCATGCGATGCTAATTGTGTTGCGTTGACACTATCGTGGGTTCGAAAGTCAGCACTTATTTCTTGATGAGTAACTTGATAGCTTGACATATAAGCATCTAAAACTTGCTTTGCTATTGGGGCTGCTGCTGAACTTCCGTGTTCGCCATTTTCTACAATAATTGCAAGTGCAATTTTTGGATTTTCAAAAGGGGCGAAACCAATAAATAAAGCATGATCCCACTGACTCTTGTCGAGTTTAGACTTATCGTAATCTTCATCTGCATTAATACTCACAACCTGAGCTGTGCCAGTTTTCCCTGCGATTAAGTACTTCATCCTTTTGCCGATTGATCTCGCTGTGCCTTTTGGTGAGTGGACTACATCTTTCATGGCATTGTGTATGTAATCCCAATTTACCTCATCTGCTAAGAAGTCATCAGGCATAACTATTGGAGACTGCTCGATGCCATTGATTGACTTAACTAGCCTTGGTTGAACTTGTCTTCCTTTAGATGCAAGTCGCGCTGTCATAACTGCAAGCTGCAAGGGAGTGACGAGCATAAAACCTTGGCCAATGCTCATATTTATGGTGTCTCCATTGAACCATGAGGCTCCTCGACTTCGTTTCTTCCAGTCTCTTGAGGGCATAATCCCTGATGCTTCTCCCGGGATGTCAATTCCAGTTGGAGAGCCAAGTCCAAAGAATTTGCTATTATCAGCCATTGCATCTATGCCTAATTTCACTCCCATGTGATAGAAGAAAACATCGCAGGATTCTATAATAGCTTTGGCGAGATCAACGCCTTTCCCATGTCCTCCACGCTTTGAATTATGATCCCGCCATGGCCGTTCAATACCCTCCATTACGAAGTAGCCTGGGTCTTCAATAGCTGTAGATTTAGAGATACTTTTCCTTTCAAGGCCAATTAGCCCAAAAAGAGGTTTAACTGTTGACGCTGGGGGATATTGCCCTTGGATTGATCTGTTGAACATTGGTTTGCCTGGCGATTGTAGAAGACTACTGTAATTTTTTTGACTAATACCTGCGACAAACTTATTGGGATCATAGCTCGGTGCACTCACCATAGCCATAATTCCTCCGGTGCTTATATCGATGGCTACCAAGGAACCGCGCTCATTTCCAAAAGCTTTATGAGCAATCTTTTGAAGATCACTGTCAAGATGCAATGTGAGGTTACTTCCTGACTCCGGTTCGTTTCTTTCAAGCACTCGCATCACTCGACCTCTCGCATTGGTCTCGACATGCTCATTCCCTACTTTTCCGAGTAATTGAGCTTCATAGAACCTCTCTAATCCAGTTTTACCAATTGAGTCAGTTCCACTATATTGAATCGGATCTATCTTGCTGATCTCTCTCTCATTGATTCTGCCAACATAGCCCACCACATGAGCAAATAATTCCTGCTTGGGATAATAACGCTTAAGCTGGGCGCTAACTTTGACGCCCTCGAGCAAATATTCATTCACCGCGAGAATGGCTTGTTCTTGTTCTGTTAGATTAAACTTTAAAGGAGTTTGTTCAAAAGGCCTACTTCGTTTGAGACGCTTATAAAAGCGAGTTATATCTCCTTGAGAAAGATCGATCAGCTTCCCAAGTTGTCCAATAAGTCCATCCAGATCATCAGTTCTCTCTTTTATGATTGACAAATTTGATGAGGATCTATTTTCAGCTAAGATTTCTCCATGGCGGTCATAAATAACGCCTCTAGAAGGAGGATTTGACCGAACATGAACACGATTTTTTTCTGAATAAGTGACAAAGTCTTTATGTTGGTTAATCTGAAGGTTAGCGTAGCGAGCTATAAGAATCAACATCAACACCACAACGCATAACCCAGCAAATGTCATTCTTTGTATGAAAAGCTTTCGTTCTATTATTGGATCTGAAAAGGCAGTTTGGTGGTTCATATCTAAACTGGTCCCACTATTGTCGATGATAGGGATGATTAGTGTTAATTGTCCAAGCTCTATATATTTGCTCCAGTAGCAGTATTCTAACTACAGGATGAGGTAGAGTTAGATCTGATAATGACCAAACAAGATGTGCTCTTTTAAGACAGTCCAAAGAAAGGCCATCAGGACCTCCAATTAAAAAACAGATATTCAATCCTTGCATCTGCCAATCCGTCATCTCCGAAGCTAGTTTTGCTGTCGACATCGATTTACCGTTGACATCAAGAGCAATTAAAAAATCCTTCTTCTCCAAAACTTTGATTATAGACGCACATTCTTGGTCGATAGCCTTTTTTGAAGATTGATTCTTACTCCTCATCCCAAGGGGAATCTCTATTGTTTTTATCTTAAATTCAGAGGGAAGTCGTTTACTATATTCATAGCATCCATTTTGAACCCAAACTGGCATTTTAGTACCAACGGCAATCAAAGATACTTTCAAATCAGTCTCCAATATCTGCAAAGTCACTATCTTCCGCAGAAGTGTATTCCGATTGTGAATGCGGATCATCCGGTCGCATTGACCACAATTTTTCTAAATCATAAAAAACTCTCGTTGTAGGAAGCATGATATGAATTATTACATCGCCGAAATCTACTAAAACCCATTCACCAGAATCCTCACCTTCGACTCCTAGAAGAGAGTATCCAGCCGCTTTTGCCTCTACCACTACATTATTGGCCAATGATTTAACCTGGCGATTTGAATTTCCGCTGGCAACCACCATGGTATCCATAACATCTGTAATGTCTTTGACATCTATGCTCACAATATCCTGAGCTTTTACTTCTTCTAGAGCGCTAATGACAATGTCTTGAAGATTTTTTTTCATAGAATACTATTTCTCATATAAATTGTTGGTTCGAATATAGTCGATGACCCTTGAGGGCGTCATTCCATCAATCGGAAGTCCATGCTTGATGTTATTTCTGATATTAGATGATGAAATTGGCAACATCGACAAGTGACAGAAAAATACATAGCCACCGCTCTTTTCTCTAAGTTTACTCAAATCATTGCAGTAATGCTTGTTTATCCATTTATGTAAAGAACCCCTTTGAGGTGCAGCATAGTTTGGTCGAGCACACACAACTATATGACAATATTCAATCAAGTCCGACCATCTATGCCAGGTGTCTATCTTCAAGAAAGCATCCATGCCTAAACAAAGATACAGAGGGGTATCGGTATTCATTTTCTCTCTAAGATAAATCACCGAGTCGATAGAGTAACTTGGAGCAGATCTTCGGAGTTCTAAGTCATCTACATCTAAATCAGGGTATTCATTACCAATTCCTTCTCTCAGAAGAGCCACTCTTTGTTGGGGAGAAACATTCAGCCTTTGGCGATGCGGCGGGAAGGCACAAGGCATCATTTTGACCTTTGCGACTGATAGAAATTCGGCTAATTCTGAGGCGATTTTCAGGTGCCCATTGTGAACCGGGTTAAATGTCCCACCAAATAAAGCGACGGCCACGTTATTGCCTGACGTGGCCATCACCGAAAACTATCCATTTTTCAGTTGTTAGGCCTAAAAGGCCCACGGGACCCCGAGCATGGATTTTATCAGTAGAAATACCAATTTCGGCACCCAAGCCATATTCGAAACCATCAGCAAATCTTGTCGATGTATTTGTCATTACAGAACTAGAGTCTACCTCCATCATAAATTTTTGGGTTGTTGAGATATTTTCAGAAACAATACTATCAGTATGTTTAGAACCGTATTTATTAATATGTTCAATAGCCTCATCAACGTCTAATACTAGTTTAATTGCCAGAGTCGGCCCTAAGTACTCTTCAAACCAGTCACTTTCAGTCGCTAAAATCAAATTACCCACTATTTTCTTAGATTGATTACAACCACGAAGTTCGACTCCTTTTTCAGAAAATTTCATCGCTAGTTTAGGAAGAATTTTTGGAGCAATAGACTGAGCAATTAAAAGCGTTTCCATTGCATTACAGACTCCATAACGATGAGTTTTTGAATTCAAAGCGATATTAATAGCTTTTTGATGATCGGCATCTTTGTCAATAAAGACGTGACAGTTTCCCTCTAGATGTTTAATCATGGGTATTCTTGAGTCCTGGATTAATCGTTCGATCAGGCTCTTTCCACCTCTGGGGATGATCACATCGATGTAGTCACTCATAGTGATTAGTTCACCGACGATTGCTCTATCGATTTCGTTAATGACCTGAATTACTGAGGACGGTAATCCGGTTTCTGCGAGACCATTTTTAATACACATCCCCATCGCTCGGTTGGTTTGGATCGACTCGCTTCCTCCACGCAAAATACAGGCATTTCCAGATTTGAGACATAGCGCCGCTGAATCAATCGTTACATTTGGCCTTGATTCATAGATGATGCCAACAACTCCAATGGGTACCCGCATTTTCCCTACTCTGAGACCATTGGGGCGGGTTTCAAGATCGCTTGTCTCACCAATTGGATCTGGTAATTCAGTAACCTGTTTCAAACCCTCTATCATTGTATCTATTCGAGTATTATTGAGTTCTAGGCGATCTAGTAATGTTGTCTCGAGCTTGTTAGATCTGGCTAGTTCCATGTCAAGCAAGTTTGCTGAAAGGATAGTTTGACGATGTTTATCTAGACTCTTTGCGATTTCCAAAAGTGCTTGGTTTTTCTTCACCGAAGAAATACTAGATAAGGCTAAAGAAGCCTCACGGGCCGCCTTACCCATAAGTTTGATGGAGCTTTGGTAATCAATCTTTTTAGGCGCGTTTATCATCAAATAAGTCATTAAAACTTTAAAACGTCATTATACGGGTAGGTTTTTTATATTTCTTCAATTATGGTGCCAATGTCGTAAACTTTTGATTTTCTGGGGGATTGAGTAATACTCTAGGGTGGAGGTGATTTAAGGTGCTTAAGTGGAAGATTTGATTGCTCAACTTATCTCTAAGTCTAAGTGGTTAGTTCTCACTGGTGCTGGAGTGAGCGCTGAATCCGGCGTTCCTACTTATCGTGATAAGCAAGGAAATTGGCAGAGGAAGCCACCTGTTACACATCAAGAATTTATTAAAGACCACCATGCGCGTCAAAGGTTTTGGCTTCGAAATATGGCAGGCTGGCGATTTATGAGTGAAGCGGAGCCCAATTCCTCTCATCGTTATCTAGTCGATATAGAGAAAGCGAATCAAATTACATGCCTTGTTACTCAAAATGTGGATGGTCTTCATCAAAGAGCGGGAAGTAATCATGTGATCGATTTACATGGTAGGGTTGATAACGTTGGTTGTCTGTCTTGTTTGAAATACGTCCCAAGAATTGAGATCCAAGAATTATTAGAATTCTATAATCCTCGTCTTTCCAGAATTGTAGGCCAAATTTTGCCTGATGGCGATGCTGATATAGATGACGTTGACTTTTCAACGATGAAAATTCCAGATTGTAAATATTGTGGAGGTATATTGAAGCCAAATGTAGTGTTCTTTGGAGATTCGATTCCTAAACCAAGACTAATTGATGTATCCCATCAAATGGAGTTGGCAGATGGTCTTTTGGTACTTGGGTCTTCT
>NTJY01000005.1 GCA_002457245.1 SAR92 bacterium MED-G29
TTCTTCGACTGGAGCTTCTTCAGCTAGAGCTTCTTCCACTTGAGCTTCTTCAGCCGGAGCTTCCTCGACTGGCGCTTCTTCCACTGGCGCTTCTTCCACTGGCGCTTCTTTCACTGGCGCTTCTTTCACTGGCGCTTCTTCGACTGGAGCTTGTTCAGCCGGAGCTTTCTCTGCAGATGACTCTGATGGCATAACTGCTTTAATCAGCGCTTCAGCTAGCAGGATCTTAATTTTTTCGTCAGCATTGACCCAGTTCTTATCCGAATCCTTCACTGCATATCGGCCCGAACCCTTTTGATATATTGTATATTCTTTCGTTTTTTTAATAACTTTCATCTGTTTTTCCTCTTTAAATGATTACTCGTTAGAGCACTTAAATCACTCACTTTCAGTGACACTTCCTACAGCTTTATAAAATCCATAATCAAATTAGTCATCTTTATTCTTAAGACGGATGTTGAGCTCTCTTAGCTGCGCTCTATCAACCTTACTTGGGGCATCGGTTAACAGGCACGCTGCTGATTGAGTTTTAGGAAAGGCAATGACATCTCGAATTGATTCAGCGCCCACCATTAGCATTATAAGGCGATCTAAGCCAAAGGCGACTCCACCATGAGGGGGGGCTCCAAATTTGAGAGCATCCAGCAGAAAGCCAAACTTTTCTCGCTGCTCCTGATCATTTATTCCAAGCACCTCAAATACAACCGCCTGCATTTCTTGGTCATGAATCCTTATCGATCCACCCCCTAATTCGACTCCATTTAATACCATATCGTAAGCTCGAGATAATGCATTAGCCGGATCATTTTCAAGCTCTCGAGCAGAACAAGATGGAGCAGTGAAAGGGTGATGCAGTGGTGTCAAAGCACCAGAATCAGTCATCTCAAACATCGGAAAGTCAACCACCCAGAGAGGAGCCCAGTCACAGGTGTAGAGGTCTAGATCTTCGCCAACCTTACATCTTAAAGCACCCAGAGCTTCACTTACAACGGAAGCGATATCTGCACCAAAGAATACAATATCCCCATTTTGAGCGCTAACTCTCTCCATAACCGATAATGTTACATCGTCACCTAAAAACTTGATAATTGGCGATTGAAGTCCTTCGATTCCATCTTCTAACGAGTTCACCTTAATCCAAGCTAATCCCTTTGCTCCATAGATACCAACAAACTTGGTATAGTCATCGATCTGTTTTCTCGATAAATCTCCGCCTCCAGGGACTTTCAGGGCAGTTACACGGGATAGGGGATCATTCGCAGGCCCTGAAAACACTTTAAATTCAATATCCTTCAACAAATCCTTGATTTCAACTAACTCCAGTGGGATGCGCAGATCAGGCTTGTCGGATCCATAACGATGCATCGCGTCCTTATAAGTCATTTGGGGAAATTTAGAGAACTCGACATTTAGATGTTCAGAGAAGACACTCGTTATCATCCTTTCAGTTGTTGACATAATATCGTCCTCGCTTACAAAAGAGGCCTCGATGTCAATTTGAGTAAATTCTGGCTGCCTATCTGCGCGTAAATCTTCATCTCTAAAACATTTTGCAATCTGATAGTAACGATCAAATCCTGCAACCATGAGCATTTGCTTAAATAGTTGAGGGGATTGCGGCATTGCAAAAAACTCACCCGGATGTGTTCTTGATGGAATGAGGTAATCTCTTGCACCTTCAGGAGTTGCCCGCGTCATGATTGGAGTCTCTATATCTAAATATCCATCATCAACTAAGAAATTCCTTATCGAAGAGGTAACTGCTGAACGAAAACGTAATGCACTTTGCATATCTTTACGACGCAAATCCATATATCGATATTTCAACCGAACGTCTTCACCAACAGTGACAAACTCATCCATCTGAAATGGCGGAGTTTGAGCGTTGTTTAGTATTTCCAGTTCAGTACCATAAACCTCGATCTCACCAGTATCCATGCTCGTATTGACCGTGTCTGCAGTTCTTGGCCTAACCACCCCGGTCACCTTAAGAACAAACTCTGACCTTACTCTATCTGCAGTATCAAAAAATGTTCCAGCATCAGAATCAAAGACTACCTGAACGATACCTTCTCTATCTCGAAGATCGAGAAAGATAACGCCTCCGTGATCGCGGCGTCTATCGACCCATCCAGTTAATATGATTTTTTGATCGCAATGAGAGCTTCTCACTTCGCCACAATATATTGTTCGATCCATTTAATTTAATCCTACGCTTCCTAATTACTGAGAATTAGATGCTTTATTATTACTATCCTTCGCCGTCTTTTTTTCAGTTTCAGTCGATTTTTGAGTTGAAGAATCACCGGGCTTTTCTGTAGCCGATGATTTATCATCCACGATGTTTCTTTTACTGCCTTGTTTAAAATCTGTTTCATACCAACCACTTCCGCTTAACCTAAATCCGGATGCTGAAATGAGCTTTTTCAAAGTCGGCTTACCGCAAGCGGGGCAATCTATCAACGGTGGATCGCTCATTTTTTGAAGTTTGTCTAGCTCGTGACCACATGATTGACAACGATACTCATAAATCGGCATTACTTCGGTTCCAATCTGATAAATGTTAAATCAGGCCTTCCCCCTCTACTTGTCAGGGGTTCGCAGTATACATGAGGGATAGCCCTGTGAGAATGGTATTCATTAGGTGGCTTTTGAACATGAATAGCTTAAAAAACTAAAAAGAGTATTACATAATTGAATTAGAAAATTATATAGAAATTAAATTAGGTTCTAGCCTTAGACGTATGCTTTCTATCGTTTTTTTAAGAATTCTATTGTCGTAAGGTATCGTATTAACCTGACCCCAAATAGGCTTAGGCCAGCAGGCATCTTTTTTGTATCGACAAACATGATGCATATGTAATTGAGATACGATATTTCCGATGGTAGCAATATTTAGTTTGTCAGGTGAAAAAATTTCTACCAAAGACTCTGATATCCAGGAGGACTCCAAAAGAATCTGATGCCTGTCATCCGGGCTTAATTGATATATCTCTTCAATATCCTTTCGCCGAGGAATTAAAATTACCCACGGATAATTTGAGTCGTTACACAAACGAACAGAACTCAGAGGTAGATCTCCTATCCTAACGCTATCAGATTCTAAACTAGCATGAAGTTCAAACATTCTTTATCCTTACCTCCTCAGATGTGCAACAGAGCAAATATCAACAGGAAAATGGTAACATCATCTTCCCTTCTCAGGTTTAAAAGAAATCATGCGCGCAAGTAAATACTTAATTACAACCAAAAAAGAATCTCCGGCAGATGCAGAAATTATCAGTCATCAATTAATGTTACGAGCAGGTATGATACGAAAGGTAGCATCAGGGCTTTATTCTTGGATGCCCTTGGGACTGAGAGTATTCCGAAAAGTTGAAACTATAGTGAGAGAAGAAATGGATCGATCAGGTGCACTGGAGTTAATGATGCCAGTTGTGCAGCCAGCCGATCTGTGGGAGGAATCAGGCCGATGGAGTCAATTTGGCCCAGAACTTCTGAGATTAAACGATCGACATGATCGTGATTTTTGTCTTGGACCAACACATGAAGAGGTCATCACCGATATAATTAGAAGCGAGATTAGTAGCTACAAACAGCTGCCTGCTAACTTTTATCAAATCCAAACTAAATTTAGAGATGAAAGAAGACCTCGATTTGGTGTAATGCGAACTCGAGAGTTTTGTATGAAAGATGCCTACTCCTTTCATAGCAATGCAGAATCCTTGCAAGAAACCTATCAACTTATGTATCAAACGTACTCAACCATCTTCGATAGAACCGGTCTCGACTACCGTGCTGTGCTAGCAGATACAGGCAGCATAGGAGGTAGTCTCTCACATGAATTCCATGTTCTGGCCGATTCCGGTGAGGATGCCATTGTTTTTTCAACAGAGAGTGATTATGCGGCAAATATAGAAAAAGCCTCATCGCTTGTTCTAGATAAAAAGAAAGAAGCGGCGGATGTTAAAACTGAGATCACAACTCCGGATGTGCATACCATAGGGGAGCTCTGTAAGTTTTTGTCATTAACCGCTGACAAAACCATTAAAACGTTAATCATTTCTACCGAAGATTCTGGCAAAGATAAATTAGTCGCTCTAGCTCTAAGAGGCGACCATCAACTCAATGAGTTAAAAGTCAAAAATATCTTAGGGATAAATGGCGATCTATGTCTTGCAAGTGAGGAGGAAATAAAAAAAGCTCTCAACTGCCATCCAGGGTCTATTGGACCTATAGATCTTAATTTACCTCTAATTGTTGACTCCAGCGCTGCGTGTGTTTCAAATTTTGTATGTGGAGCAAATAAAGACGGCTATCATTTTAAAAATGTCAGTTGGGATCGAGATTGCGGAGAACTATCTATCTCTGATATTCGCAATGTAGTATCTGGCGATTTCAGTCCTGATGGAAAGGGAAAACTGGAGATAAAGCGTGGTATCGAGGTGGGTCATATTTTTCAACTAGGAACAAAATACAGTGAAGCAATGAAAGCAACTGTTCTGGATGAAAATGGAAAAGAACAATTCATGAGTATGGGCTGCTATGGCATTGGAGTTAGTCGCATTGTTGCCGCTGCAATAGAACAAAATCATGATGACAACGGAATCATTTGGCCTGAGGCTATAGCGCCGTTTCAAACCGTCATAGTGCCTATCAATATGCACAAATCAGAGCACGTGAGAGCAGTGTGTGAGAACCTGTACCTGAGTCTTATGGATGCTGGAGTTGATACATTATTCATGGATGAGCCTAAAGCTAGGCTCGGAGTTATGTTAGCTGATGTTGAATTAATAGGAGTTCCACACAGAATCGTGATCGGAGAGAGAGGCCTACAAGATGGAATTATTGAATATCGTCATCGCAGGGCCTCAGAGAATGTTGACATCAAACTCAATGAGATCGTTGACTTCATTAAAAATATCGCAAAAAGATAGCGAAAAATTAATTTTGGATAAATCATGTTAAGCCAACTAACGCCCAACGAGTTACGCTTAATGATCCGCAATGGGCATTTCGATGGAATGACCTCAGGATACTGTCAAGGATTTATTCAGTGTAATCTGGTTATCCTGCCTGCAGATTGGGCAGAAGATTTCCTAGGCTTTTGCAAAGCCAATCCAAAGCCCTGTCCATTAATCAGCAAATCAGTTATTGGAGATCCAATCTTAGCTGATCTGGGGAAAGATATTGACATTAGGTCAGATATATCTCGCTATAGAATTTTTAAACATGGTGAATTGTGCAGAGAAGTTCGAGATATTACAGACGTTTGGCAAGATAATTTAGTAGCTTTTCTGCTAGGTTGCTCGTTTTCATTTGAAGAAGCACTCATCTCAAGCGGACTTGAGGTAAGAAATATAAGTCAAGGTGTTAATGTACCGATGTATCGTAGTGATATCGATTGTCAGCCGTTTGGCGCCTTTTATGGAAAAATGGTAGTAAGCATGCGGCCTTTCAATTCAAGTGATTCTGAGCTAGCAAAACAAATTTCCACTCGTTTCCCAAAGGTTCATGGCGCTCCTATTCATCACGGAAATCCTAGTGAGATCGGTATTTTTGATTTAAACAAACCTGACTATGGAGATGCTGTTAATTTAAAAGAAGGAGAGGAGCCCCTTTTTTGGGCTTGCGGAGTGACGCCACAGGTTGCGTTGGAGCAAGCTAAGCCTCCTCTTTGCATTACGCACAGTCCCGGTTGCATGCTCGTAACTGACCTACTAAATAGTACTCTCGAACAAGCATAGTTACAGACACTCGATTTTTAGTTAGGATAGCTCGATGACTCTTCTCTTAAATTGTGATCTTGGTGAAAACTCATCGCACGAGCATTCCAATGTCGATGGTGCCGTCATGCCATTTATCGATCAAGCCAATATTGCTTGCGGCTATCACGCAGGTGATTCAGGAACTATGGCACAAACAATAGACTGTGCTTTACAACACAACGTAACAATTGGGGCTCATCCTAGCTACCCTGATCGAAAAAATTTTGGTCGAATATCTATGGATATTCCTCTTAAGGAATTAATTAATTTAGTGAAGGTCCAGATTGGGACACTTATTGAGATTGGAAAGAAAGTAGGAGCGAATGTATCTTATGTTAAGCCTCATGGAGCGCTTTATAATGACATGATGGTCAATGGGCATATTCGAAGTGCAGTCATGCAAGCGATAAGCGAGTACCCTCAAGAGTTAAAATTTATGCTTCAGGCAACCCCACAGTCAGACATGCATGAGCAAGAAGCTCTTATTTTTGGGCTTGATTTAATTTTTGAGGTTTTCGCAGATCGTTGCTATGCCGATGATGGCGCTCTGCTAAACAGAAAATTGCCGGGTGCCGTACATAATCGAGAAAAAATGCTATCTCAGGTCGCTCAATTGAAAAATGAGCGCTCCATTACCACGGTGAGTGGGCGCGTTCTGTCACTGGAGGCAGATTCAATTTGTGTCCATGGTGATAATGCAGAGGGAGTCGCTGCCATAAAACAAATTCGTGAATTAATTCAGTAGCTTCGGATGACAAAATATGATCCTAATATTTCAATTGCAGGTGAAAACTCACTTATCATTCATCTTTCTGAAAAATCTGATGTAGTTGTTGCCGACAGAGTCCAGCAAATCAGTGCCTTGGTTAGAACCTATTTAGGCACTGATCTCATCGATCTAATACCCTCTTATGCATCAATACTTGTTATTTATGATAACTTTAAGACCGATCATTTTACCGTCTCGAAGGTTTTAAGACGAACTATTTTAGAGACAGAAAACTTAAACGTAACCAATCAAGTCAGAAACGGCAACCTAATAACCCTGCCAGTCTACTACTCCTTAGAATCAGGACCTGATTTATCCAATTTAGCCAAAAATACAAACCTTTCGATTGAAGAGGTGATGGCAATTCATCAGCAAGTTGAATATCGAGTTTATGCCATCGGATTTGCGCCTGGATTCGCATACCTTGGGCATGTTGATGAACGCATTGCTGCCCCTCGGCTATCCACTCCCAGACTGAGAGTACCTCGTGGAGCCGTCGCAATAGCAGATCAGCAAACGGCTGTGTACCCGAATGAATCGCCCGGAGGATGGAATCTTATCGGCTTGTGCCCTACTTTAATGTTTAACCCTAACGAGATACCCTGCATGCCCATAAAGACAGGTGATAGAGTTAAATTCAAAGCAATCGAACGTAATGAATTTATTGAGCTGGGCGGGAATTTAATAGCTATGAGCAACAACCCGTGAAAGGGTTTTTGGTTATAGAGCCTGGCATTCTAAGCTCCTTTCAGGACTTGGGACGCTCGGGGCAACATGACATTGGCCTAACCGTGGGAGGGCCAATGGATGTCCTATCATTCAGAAACGCCAATCAACTGTGTAGCAATGATAAAAATGCCTCTCTTATAGAGATTACGGTTGGTGGTTTAATAATTGAATCGAACCTAACGACCTATATTGCTCTGACAGGTGCCTCTTTTCCCTTAAAAATCAATGATACATTTGTACGCAGTTCTACTACCCATAAAATTTACTCCGGAGATCGAATAGAGATTGGCTTCGCTGAAAATGGAATGAGAGGTTATCTTGCCGTTGCTGGTGGTTTCTCGTTGGAGACAGTATTTGGCAGCTGTTCTACCGTTAAGAGAGAAAAAATTGGTGGGCTTTATGGAGACGGTCAACCAATTACACATGGGGATTTCTTACCTTGCCCCGATAATATGGTATGTCCTCCATTTTTTTGGGAGACTAATCAGTTGTTTCGTCATTCATCGAAACATTCTGAGGTAACCACAATAAGAGTTATCCTCGGATATCAGGCACAAACATTTGATTCCACTCAAAGAGGTATATTTTTTAGCAGCGAATATATCTTGTCAGACCGAAATGATCGCATGGGAGCGCGCCTAACGGGTCCATCGGTAAAATCCTCCCTTAATGGAATCCTTTCAGAGGGAATATGCCTAGGTGCCATTCAATTTCCCCCAGATGGAATGCCAATTATTTTGCTGAGAGATCGTCAAACTATTGGTGGTTACCCAAAAATCGGCTCGGTATTTTCTCTTGATTTAGACAAATTAAGTCAACTATCACCAGATAGTAAAGTATGTTTTGAACAATTGAGTATTGAAGAGGCCCATAACCTCCTCCATCTTGATTTAGCCAGGTCAAAGCTCCACAAACCCAAAGTCAATTTAAAGGCTCTATCAGGAGAAATTGAGCAACTTTTGGTAGATAAAAACCCAAGAGGCATGCGCGCTTTATACGAGGCGATTGAACCTGGATCGTATCTAAGGGCCGCCCAGTTAATAAATAATAATCTGGGAAAGATATTAATTGGGACAGGCTTCCCAGTGAACAGCACTTTTGAGACAGATGGGCCCGTGGGCGCTATAGCTTTGTACAATGGAATTAAGAAATTAGGCGGAGACCCTGTAATAGTTTGTGATGACCCGTTACTTAGCTTCCTTGAAAGTTCATTCAATACCTGCAAAATTCAGCCTAATCAAGATAACGCCACCAAACTACTAAAGAAATACCAACCGTCTTTGATAATTTCTATAGAGCGTCCAGGGAAAGCCTCAGATGGAGAGTACTATAATATGCGTGGAGTTAACATAACCCCGAAATGTGCTGACTTTGATAGCATTGTGCTAAATGCAGATTGCCCTACTATATGTATTGGAGATGGAGGAAACGAGGTGGGTATGGGTAATCTTAATGAAGCTCTGCAGAAGCTAAACATAAATCCTTCAATTACAAACTGTGATGAACTTTTAGTTGCTGATGTTTCAAATTGGGGTGCTCATGGATTATTGGCAATTCTTTCATGTTTAATAGATCAGGATTTACTTGCTGAATGGGATAATGAAAAAGTTCTTGCCTACTTATCGAAGGGCGGAAGCGTTGACGGCGTTACTGGTAAAAACACTCTTTCAGAAGATGGTATGGATTCATCCATCAGTCAAAATATTGTTAATAAATTACGTAAACTTTCGGGTTTTTAATAGTTTGAAGAAAAATTTGTCGCCTTTGACATAAAAACTATTAAATAATGTCATCATTTAGTCCATTTGGTTAGTAAAAACGTAGTTTTCCTTTGTTTGATTCGTGAACGACTGCTAATATTTTAGCTCAGACATCAGCTAATAATGTAATTCATCTGGTATACCGACAAGCCCAAATCTTTTCAAGAGGAAAGTTGAATGAGTATTGCGTTTCTAAACGACTCCTATATACCTATAACTGAGGCCAAGATATCGCCTTTGGATAGAGGCTTCTTATTTGGAGATGGGATTTATGAGGTTATTCCATCCTACCAAGGAAAGTTACTGGGATTTAAAGCGCATATCGACCGCATGCTTGATGGACTCAGCGGTATCGGACTAAAACTAAACTGGTCGCATAGCGACTGGCAGGATATGTGCGAAAAGCTTGCGGTTCAGAATGGAAATGGGAATCTCGGAATTTATCTGCAGGTCAGTAGAGGTGCAGATATCAAACGATATCATGCCTTCCCTGAAGCCGTAAGCCCTACAGTGTTTGGCTTTACTTTTGATATACCTTCGCCCCCTGTGGCGGATAAAAATCGAGCAAAATCATACACCGTTTCCACATCAGAGGACTTAAGATGGCAGCGCTGTCATATCAAATCAACTGCTTTGCTTGGAAATGTGCTTCATTTTCAAGAAGGCTATGATCAAGGTAATGATGAAACCTTACTGTATAACAAAAGAAATGAACTAACTGAGGCAAGCGCTTGCAATGCTTTTATTGTCAAGGATGGAGTCGTCATCACCCCCCCTCTGGGCAATCAATTACTTCCTGGTATCACTAGAAATATGCTGGTAGACATCCTTAGAAAGGACGGGTCTATTAATGTGGAGGAGCGCGTCGTGACGATGGAAGAGGTGAGAGGAGCTGATGAGGTCTGGATCACCAGTTCAACTAAAGAAATTGGAGCGGTTGTCTCAGTTGACGACGCTCCTGTTGGTGATGGAAAAATAGGGGATGTGTGGCTTGCCGCACAGGCTCTGTTTTCCAGCCATAAATATGATTACTAACTCAAACTAGTTAAATGTCGAGGCCTACAGTAGCTCTGATTGATCGATCTGCATTGCGAGCAAATATGGCTCTTGCTCAAAGCTTGGCACCAAAAACTCAGATCATGCCAATGGTAAAGGCCAACGCATACGGCCATGGAATGGTACAGGTTGCTCAAGCATTGTCCGAAAAAGCTCCTGCTTTTGGTGTCGCATGCATAGAAGAGGCTTTGGAACTGAGAAAAGCAGGGATTGAGCAACCAATATTGTTGTTAGAGGGTACTTTCTCTAAAGATGAAATTGAAGTTGCTGCTAAAAGTAATTTCTGGTTAATGATCGAAAATGAGCCTCAAAAAGCTGCAGTACTCGAAGCTAAACTAGAATATCCCATTCACGTTTGGCTTGGCATAGATACTGGAATGCATCGCCTTGGTTTCCCGCCTGATCAGGTACAAGGCATTTTTAGCCAATTAGAGCACAGCAGTAATATCTGTAGCACCATAGTGATAGCGTCCCACTTCGCGTGTGCAGACGATCTTGGTGGTCCGAAAACTATTCAGCAACAGAATACTTTTAAAAAATGTGTAGCCAGCACAGTACCTGATAGAGGTACTGATCGACAATTATCTATTGCTAACTCAGCAGCGATACTTGCCTGGCCAGATGCACATTTTGACTGGCAGCGACCTGGATATATGCTTTATGGAAATTCACCATTTACCACCGCTCAAGTGAATGCCGATATGCTCACACCAGCAATGACATTTAAGTCAGCTGTTATCTCTCTAAGAAATATTAGTCCAGGCGAATCGGTTGGATATACGAGTAACTGGACATCCAATCGGCCGAGCTCTATCGCAACCATAACGGTGGGTTATGGAGACGGGTATCCTAGGCATGCTCCTAATGGAACACCAGTGCTAATCAATAATATCCGGTGCCCTCTTGTGGGAAGAGTCTCGATGGATATGATTACCGTAGATGTCACTGACCTAGAATCTATAGAAATCGGTGATGAAGTTACTCTTTGGGGTCCAGATTTATCGGTCAACGAAATAGCCCATCATTGTGATACCATCGGGTATGAACTTCTGACTAGAATGCCATCTAGAGTTCCGAGAACCTATATTAATTAACCGTTAATATAGACGGCCGTTTCGGATTTTACATCCTGTATAACAACGTAAGTATGCGTCTGGCTAATATCCCTAATAGAAGCTAGCTTTTCACCTAGAAATCTTTGATAGTGTTGCATATCCGCCACTCGAATTTTTATTAGGTAATCAAACCCTCCCGCAACCATCTGACATTCCTGCACCTCAGGCAAATCTAACATTTCCTGATTAAAGCGCTTGAATGCCTCAGTGGTGGAACTTACTAGCTGAATCTCTATGTAAGCACAAAGGGCTGCATTGGCTTTTACTGGATTAATCAGGGCAACATAATCGGTAATAAAGCCATCTTTTTCCAAACGCTTTACTCTCTCCAGACAGGGTGTTGGGGTGAGATTAACTTGACGAGCTAATTCAACATTAGCTATCCGGCCATCTCTCTGCAGCACATTTAGAATACGCCGATCAATTCGATCAAGATTAGTAATCGTTTTCATTGGCTCCCCTTTTAGTTTGTTCACTCTGCACTCTTAGCCAGCCAAACATAAAACTCTCAGCCCAAAATCCTAGCTATCTAATCAGCATAATATCTTAAAAATTTGTATTTTGTAATATTTAAACTCTACAAAAGTAATTAATCTGGAGTTTTATACTTGGTTATTCATAGCAAAATATAGCACATTTATTTATTTAAATTTAAGGTACTTAAATGAAGCTTAACGCGCTCCGCCAACAAATTAGGAACAACGAACACCAAGATGAACATGAGTCTGTTACCCAGTTATTGCGGAGTAATCCTCTATCTAAGGAAGCCAGAGAGAGAGTTTTGAAAGCGTCTCAGCAGTTGGTGACTGTATGTCGAAATAAAAAAATTAGTGGCGGAACTCTTGACGCATTCTTGCTTGAGTTTGGATTAGCCAATGATGAAGGCGTAGCACTAATGTGTTTAGCGGAGGCTTTGCTTCGTGTTCCCGATAATCTCACCGCTGACAGATTGATTGCCGAAAAAATTCAAGGGGGTAAATGGTCCAATCACCTCGGCCAATCTGAGTCCTTATTTGTTAACGCCTCTACGTGGGGCTTAATGTTAACCGGACATATCGTGAGTTTACATTCAGATATTACCACCGAAACAGACACGTGGTTAAAACGCCTAACAGCTCGCATGGGCGAGCCAGTTATTCGTTCAGCCATTATGCAGGCCATGCGAATTATGGGTGAGCAGTATGTGCTTGGCCGTTCAATTCAAGAGGGAATCAAAAAAGGCATTAGACGTAATGGACCAAAGGCTAAGTTTTCTTTTGATATGCTTGGTGAGGGTGCTAGAACTGAAGCTGATGCTGAGGCGTACTTCGCAGCCTACAGCAGCGCTATTGATCAAATTGGTATATCTAATACAGGAAGCCTAGACAGCGTTAAAGATACTGATGGAATTTCTGTAAAATTATCAGCGTTACATTCGCGTTACTATTTTGCGCAATATCAACGAGTGATGGAAGAGTTATTATCTCGTATCAAAGCGCTTTGCTTGCAAGCTAAAAAACATAATATCGGGCTGTCCATTGATGCAGAGGAATCTTATCGCTTAGATATTTCTCTCAGTATTTTCGAAGCGCTTGCTTACGACACTGATTTAGAGGGGTGGCAGGGTCTGGGATTTGTTTTGCAGGCCTATCAAAAACGAGCGCCAGATACCGCAAATTGGTTGGTTAAACTGGCTCAAAATACAAAAAGACGTTTGATGGTGCGTCTCGTTAAAGGTGCCTACTGGGACGCTGAAATTAAACATGCTCAAGAGTTTGGCCTGAAAAGCTATCCCGTCTTCACTCGAAAATCCAATACCGACCTGTGTTACCAATACTGTGCTGAATTATTATTAGCTGCGCCTGAAGCAATATTCCCTCAATTTGCAACGCATAACGCCTACACAACATTGATCATCCTTGAACTTGCTGGCAACAAGGATTTTGAATTTCAACGGCTCCATGGCATGGGTGATAGCCTCTATAGACAGCTAATTAAAAAATATCCTGACACAACCATACCTGTTCGTGTGTACGCACCAATAGGCAACCACAAAGACCTTCTACCTTACCTTGTGCGCCGTTTGCTTGAGAATGGAGCTAATAGTTCGTTCGTGAACCGCTTTTTAGACAGAAAAACCCCTGTGGAAGAATTGCTGTTTGATACTCGAACTGCAGTCATGGAAGCCTTCCCCTATGAGCACAAAATGATACCCGTACCTAAGCTCTTGTTTGAAAATGCGAACGAGCCACGCAAAAATTCAAAGGGTATTGATCTTGATTCACCTCTACAAACAGAAGAACTGTTAACAGTAGTAAGAAAAAAATCTAGCGAACGCTTTATTGTCCATTCCCTAGTTAACGGTATCAGCACTGGTATTGCTCTTCAGGACCAATTCAATCCAGCTGACAATAATCACTTACTGGGTCAATACAGCATGGCGGAAGAAGAAGATATTCTGCAAGCGGTTGAATTTGCATATAGTGCTCAGCCTAAATGGGACCGTCTGGGCCATCTTAATCGTGCTGATATATTAGATACAGTGGCAAATTATATGGAACAGGAAACTGCCGAGATGATTGCGATTATCTCCTCAGAAGGAGGTCGAACACTAAACGATAGCCTCTCTGAAGTACGCGAAGCTATAGACTTCTGCCGATATTATGCTCTGCAGACTCGTCAGATATCTCGAGAAAAAGAGGCTAACTATACTGGCCGAGGAGTATTTTTATGCATTAGTCCCTGGAATTTTCCTCTAGCGATTTTCACTGGTCAAATTGCTGCTGCGCTCGCCTCAGGTAACAGCGTCATTGCTAAGCCAGCCATGCAAACTCCAATAATTGCGAACTATGCTGTGAAGCTTTTTCATAGAGCTGGCGTTCCAAGTAATGTCCTACAATTGTTACTTGGTAGTGGATCTAAAATTGGAAGCATCTTAATCGAGGACGCTCGAATTTCTGGCATTGCTTTCACTGGATCAACAGCAACCGCGCTCAGAATCAACTATCAACTAGCGCAGCGCCCAGGTGGCCCCGTACCGTTTATCGCCGAAACAGGAGGTCAAAATTGTATGGTAGTAGATTCTACTGCCCTGCCTGAGCAAGTAGTTGATGATGTTATTACCTCTGCATTTTTAAGTGCAGGTCAACGTTGCTCCGCGTTGCGCGTGCTCTATATTCAAGACAATATTGCTGACAAAGTACTCTTGATGCTCAAAGGTGCGATGGAATCAATGCACGCCGGTGACCCTCGCCTATTAAGCACTGATATGGGACCCGTTATCGACTGTGGTGCGGCTTCGGAACTACACGATCATATTGAGCGTATGAACGAAGAAGCTACTCTAATCGCCAAAATCGAACTCGGCCCTCACTGTAAGAATGGCAGTTTTGTTGCCCCTCATGTTTTTGAACTGCAATCTATCAACCAATTACATGATGAGGTATTTGGTCCAATACTGCATGTCATTCGATACTCAGCACAAAATCTCAGCTCAGTCATCAATCAAATCAACGAAACCGGCTACGGCCTTACACTAGGTATTCATAGCCGAATTGAAGCTTTTACAGAAACAGTATTTCGTAACACCATCGTCGGCAACACTTACATCAATAGAAATACCGTTGGCGCGGTTGTTGGCGTTAATCCTTTTGGTGGGCGGGGACTTTCAGGTACCGGTCCCAAGGCCGGTGGCCCTAACTATTTATACCAATTCTCTAACGCGAGTACGATAGGCGATCAATCCAGTAAAAACTTCGATTTTAATTACAACACTAAGCCCCTTTGTTCTCAACTATCTGACTCCGTAGATAGGGCGAAAACAGCGATGGTCAAATGGACAAGCACATCAATTCAAGAGCGTGTAGATATGGTACTCAAAGTAGACAAAGCCATCATAGAAACCTCTTTAGAGACGTTGGTTAAAGATAAATTATCCCATCCCCTTCATCTGCCTGGTCCAACTGGTGAGAGCAACCAACTGAGTCTCCATGGCCGAGGCGTAATGCTTTTAATCATCAGAGATGAAGATCCAAGGGTGACCATAACATTGCAAATTGCCAGCGCCCTGCTCTGTGGTTGCTCCTTGCTTATTTGTGCAGATGAGAGTCACGACGAAACCCTAATCGACGTACTCAAACGTTACGAGGCATTGGGCCTACCTACAGGCATATTGCAAACCGTAGCCCTGAACATTGGAGCATCTCTCATTCAACACCCAGATATTGCGGGCGTTATTGCTAACAGTTTTGGAGCCAATAGCAGCGCACTGCGTAAAGAAATGGCTAATCGCTCCGGTTGTATTATTCCTCTGATTGAATGGCCAAAGATCAATGCTGATTATAATTATCGCTGGCTTTTAGGTTTTTTAAGTGAAAGAACTCGCACCGAAAACTTAGTCGCACGCGGGGGAAATACACAACTGTTTAATCTAGCTAACTAATATCAACTAAAACTGCCATTCGGTCCGCCCAGCAAAACTGTCGGCATTATTAGTCAGTCGAATAAAGGTTGGTGCTGCGCGGTAAAAAAAACTCTTCGCAAAAGCGGCACCAATCAACCTCTCTTGCTTAGTTTGCGGATTATCGATCAATGCTTTTATTTCAGGGAATCGACTAAAGTATAGGGCTTCAATATGTCCGGTCTCAGCGTCGTCAACTCGAGTAATAGAAACTTGTATCTGAGCACCACGAATTGATTGCCACTGGCCATCATAGTTAGAATAAATAGACGCCGCAGAAACATCTCCCTCAGCCAACGCAGTAATATGCCGGCTGTTAGATGACGACAAAAAGTAAAGAGCAATTTGGACTTGGGTAGTATCAGCGACATAGAGAACTGGAGCGGACCAAGCACCCTCAGCATCATGGGTTGATAGTGTTAATACCGACTCTTGATGCAAAAATTGATATAGTTTATTGATCTCTTTAGACATTACCCTGCCAGCGTTTTAGGCTGTCGGATTCAATATCGAATAAATCAAGTACTCTTGCTACTGAATGATTAATAATATCGTCTATCGTCTTGGGATCTGTGTAAAAAGCAGGTGCTGGCGGGCAAATAATAGCCCCTATCTTGCTGGCTTTTAACATCAGTTCGCAATGGCCAGTGTGCAAGGGGGACTCGCGTGGGACAATAACTAACCGACGACGCTCTTTAAGCATTACATCAGCCGCTCGAATAATTAGATTTTCTGCATAAGAATTAGCTATACCAGAGAGTGTTTTCATGGAGCATGGAACCACTATCATGCCATCGGTATGGAAAGAGCCACTAGCTATACTGGCGCTAATATTCTTAATATTATGTACCTCATCTGCAAGCTGCTCAACATCTTGTAGAGCCCAATCAGTCTCTATACCAATATTCATTTTGGCAGCATGACTCAAGATTAGATGAGTCTGAACCTCAGGATTCTCTCTCAAAATCTCCAGTATTCGAATTCCATAGATCACTCCACTTGAACCAGACATGCCGACAACTATACGTTTCATCTCTTTTCCTAATGCAGTTAGCAAACTGCTAATATTTACCTTAATGGTTTAATTCTTTATCAATCAATAGTTAAAAAAATACGGACAATATTTCGTTGATCTAACTTTTGACTGGATCCTATTAGATAGCATCATGAGGCGTCTTTTCATGCATGGGGCATCACGACAATGACGCCCTCCTCAGGATTCATATCCCCTGCAACGATAGCATCATAAACACTCACAAAACTATCAAAACCATTTACCTCAGTTACTCGCATCCAATTAGTACTCTGCCGCATACGTCTTATCATAAACTCAGCAGCACGCTGATTAAAGACATCATGCCCCCAATCACCTATGCGCTTTTGCACATGAGCTGGTGCAAAGAAAAAATTACTACGCCCCCGATTAATTTTAGCTCCCATAGGATCATTGTATGCTAGCGTGTCCCAATGAGTCATACCTACATTAATACAATTTAGCATTCGACTGCCGAGCGAGTCATGTATGGCACCCAACACCGCCCTATTACCTGACATATCGATGATGACTGAAGATTTAGCACTGTTCAGAGTATCAAGCTCATCGTAACAACATACGTGAGAATAGCACCCCAAAGAACGTACAAAATCATAATTTGATTTTGAAGTAATTCCGAGGGTTTTAGGCGATATACCACTATCTAATAATCCTTGCGCCATACCGATCGCAGTTTTACTAGAAGCACTAAGAACAATTATTTGCTCGGCACCATAAAAACTCTCCGATTTTAGCGCGTCGCAAAGACAAAATGAGGTTATATGTAACGGATTAAGTAGTGCCCGAATATTATCCACGGACTGGTCATAGCCGCTCTCATTAGCAAGCCTAACATAATTGTTATATACCGCTGGAAGTTCTGCTCTGTGGATACTTCCATCCATAAAACGGCCACTCGTTAACTTAGTAGGTCGCATAACTAGAAAATCTGCGGGAGGGAAGTATCCATAAACTCGCTCCCCCTCATCTAATCCATCGACTATAGAGCTAACAATGGTCGCGAAACCCCAAACGGGCAAACAGCCCCACTCATTCTGGGCATCTTCTCTAGCAGGAAAGAATTTCCAATACCCAATAGTATCTCCAGCAGCTCCATAAGTAACATTATTCGCAGTGAATGCAAAACGATCGACTTGAACCAAAATTTGACCTTGATTCAAGTTTTCCCGAGCATGATTTATATCCGTCTTGATAATGCGCGTCTTGGTCAAATCATTTCTATTAGTTTGAAATTCACTCATATTTCACTTCTCTAAATTAACTGCTGATTAAATTGCTGGAGTTTTGTAATCGCTGGCAAAGCGCTGCTCTGAATTCTTGTTAAGATTTGTATTTTTTCATGGTCGTCCTTATCCACATTACTAATTAACCTGGAAAACCCATCGAGTCGGTTATCTCTAATCCATTGACGCAGTTTTTTATCTTGGGACCAACTAAATTGATTTAACATCATTGCTAGCGTCATAGGAATGAAATCAACGTCATAATTAGGTGGCGGAACAAGCGAGCAAAGTCTATTTTTTTCAGCTTCACCACTATAGTTAGCTTCAACATAGGCCGCCATAGACGCACTGAATGCAGGCTGATATGCTCGAATCATCTGCGGAGTGATACAATCTTCACAAAAGACAGGAACTGGTGTCTTGTTACCAAAAGATCGCTCTAAACTTGCCGAGCAGTCGACATAAATATAATCTTCGCCAGTTTTTATTTCACCTTCACTTAGCGAAACACGATCTATCTTGATTTCCTTTACATGCCCCATACGGACGACATTTTTAATACGTTGTAACTCTATAATCTCATCTTTACTGATTGTTGCTGCGTGAAACATAGTTGGCCGTATATTTCGATCGAGCCGCAACAAATATCCACTTTTTTCAAGACGAACAAACATGTCTTCGATCGAAGTTGCTGCACTAATCGACTCATACTGAGCCGCTAAAGATCCTACTGATGAATTAAAAAAAGACTCTGTTGGTTGGGTATTTTGACGGTCTAACAACCATGAATCACGAGGCCTAATCCAAGTAATATCATCAGGATCAACATCCCCACTAAGAAGCCAAAGACACGCATCTATTCCAGTTTTACCTCCTCCTATAACAACATAACCATTAGGTTTTTTTGTAACTAGGGGTAAATTATTTAACGGCATGAAATTTACTTTTGGATCTACACTAAAGTTGGGTGTATGTGTTGAAGGCACCGAAATTGTCATAAAAGTCGCATCAACCAATTTATTATATGAAACGCTAAACTCTTTACCGGTGAGCTTAGATATAAACATCCCTTCTCCCTTGTATTCACACATCGGGAAATATCTCACCCGGCCACTGGCTAAAAATCGTTGCCTCATTACCTCATCAAAATAAGCGAGCAACTCGGATCCAGTCGCCAGGTCATTCATGCCCTTATTTAAACCAATAGTATCGATAACACCTCGACTAAGTTCTTTTGAGCTGACGCCGAAATAAGCAGATGGCTGATGAAGTGTGACAAATGGATAAGCCATGTTCCAGTGTCCACCGGGGTTAGCATAACGATCAACAATAACAATATTTGCATCCGTCTCCGTTAGTAAAGTGTCAGCAAATGCCATGCCTACCAACCCACTGCCAATTATTAGATATTCCGTCTCTAATTTTTTCACTATTAAGTTCCCTTAAATTTCAACTTATCAAAAAAATCGTCCGTACGCTTGACTCTACGCCACAAACATAAATTTATCGAATGAGGATCATAGTTGCGCTGTTATTAAGACTCCATTAATAATTGCAATAATCAACTTTTTTGTTGCCGAAAATTTAGACTATCCTTTATCCTGTAGACATGTCGATGAAATATACGCTTTTTTCTACGCCAATTATTACGCCAATGCTCCGCGTTCTGTCTAAAATTATGCTCAAAATTATCCGGTGGAGAGTAGTTGGTACCTTACCAAAAGATCACAATAAATATGTGCTGATTGTCGCTCCGCATACTTCTAATTGGGATTTTTTCCTTTTTATTTTTGCTGTTTCTGTTCTCGGCTTAAAGCCAAGTGTTCTCATAAAAGATACCATCTTCATCGGACCGTTAGGATGGTTTTTGCGATATTGTGGCGCGATCCCTGTTAATCGAAGGCAAGCTAACTCACTTGTAACTGACGTAGCAAGTATATTTAACAACAGTGATCAATTTGTGCTGATTATTACGCCAGAGGGAACCAGAAGTCCCAACCCCAATTGGAAGAGAGGTTTTCACCATATTGCACGCGCGGCAAAGGTTCCCGTTTTAGTGGTGTATGTTGACAGCAGTGTTAAAACTATTGGGATTGAGGGTTTTATTTACCCAAGTGATGATGCCGAAAAAGATATTCTTGAAATTAAAACATTTTTTGACACGAAAAAAGGTCTCAAGCCTCAGAATTACGCGTCTTAGACAAATAATGATCTGTTATCATTACCAATTAACCTCAACTTATTTTGGGTAAAACTTATCGACGATTTGTTAATGAATTGGTTAGCCAGCAACAAGCAAAATGCGTGGTTAATGGTTCCAACTTTGGCTTTTCTGGAGGCGTGCCCAGGTATAGGCTTGTTTGTATCTGGAGTAATTTTATTGACAGTAAGTACACTCCTTTACTCTGAGCAATTAATGTCGATATCACAAATCATGGCTCTTGCATTTATTGGCGCCTGTCTATCGGACCATTTGGGATTCTATATAGGACGTTGGTTTGGCCCAAAACTTCGCTCCAGCTCTTTTGCAAAAAGACGCAGTGACGAAATCGCAAAAAGTGAAGAATTTATTAATAGATATGGAACACTATCTATCGTTGTAGGAAGGCTCATACCCGCCGTAAGGAGTATGGTTCCTATGATGATCGGCGTAAGTAACACCTCCGGGCTAAAGTTTACGGTAGTTGATATTATTGCTTGCGCGACCTGGTGTGCTGGTCTTGGATTACTCGCTAACGGCTTAGAGAATATCTTTGGTTAAACTCGAGATTAACGTAATTTGACCGCCGTACCAAATACCAGAATTTCAGAAGATCCATCCATAATAGAGCTAGTCGTAAATCGTATTCCTACGATAGCATCTGCGTTCTTTTGCTCTGCACTTTCTACCATGCGACTAATCGCAATATCTCGAGCTTCATTAAGCATTTCGGTGTAACCGCGGATTTCTCCACCAACAATACTTTTTAGACCTGCCATAAGATCACGTCCGATGTGCTTAGCCTGAACAACATTTCCCGTTACAACACCAACACTCTCTGAAATTTCTCGCCCTGGGATTATCTCGGTAGTTGAGTAAATCATTTTTTATCACCTATATTAAGATTTCCTAATCTAAAATAAAGAAAATAATAACGCCATCTATTTCTTTGTTTTTAGGCCATTGAGAGAATAACCTTACCTTTAGCTCTTCGTTCTGCTATTGAACCGAATGCAGAGCCATGATCATCCAAAGCAAAAACTTCTGTAACTAATGGAGTGAATTTTCCAGTATCAATCATTCCAATAAGCTCTTTAAAGTTTTTAAGTGATTCAATTGGCTCCCTCTTCATCCATGCACCCCAGAAAACACCCACCATAGATGCTCCTTTGAGTAGAGCTAAATTAAGAGGCATTTTGGGAATAGGCCCAGATGCAAAACCAATTACTAAAAATCGTCCATCCCATGCAATCGCTCTAAAAGCTTGCTCTGAGAAATCACCCCCGACTGGGTCATAGATAACATCCGCGCCCTTCCCTTTGGTCAGGTCTTTGACTTTTTCCTTTAGGTTCTCGTTGGAGTAATTAATCCTAAGATCGGCACCGGCTTTACACGCAAAATCAAGCTTATCTTCCGAGCTGGCAGCCGCTATAACTCTAGCTCCCATTGCTTTAGCAATTTGTATCGAAGCGATCCCAACCCCTCCAGCTGCGCCAAGCACTAAAAGTGTCTCACCTGGTTGTATTTTAGCCCTCTGTTTTAGAGCGTAGTAAGACGTCCCGTATGTCATTGCAAACCCAGCAGCCTGCTCATAAGACATGTTTTCGCTCTTAGAAAAGGTTGAAAATTCAGAGGTCACCACCTGCGTTGCAAAACCACCAATTTGAACCATCCCAACTACCTCATCTCCAACTTTTCGAGTCGTTACTCCTTCTCCTAGTTTTTTTACCACTCCTGACACCTCAGTACCCGGAATAAAGGGCAGTGATGGTTTGAACTGGTATTTTCCCTGAATTGTCAAAATATCTGGAAAATTGACACCGGCAGCTTTTACATCGATTAATACCTCTCCCGGCCCTGGTTCAAGATTATCACGCTCTTCAAGCTCCAAATCTTCAGTAGATCCAAATTCACTACACACCAATGCTTTCATAGTTTACCCCTAGTCCTTCCAGTCCAATTATTTGTTGTATGCCCGTAATTCACGTCTACTAATTACCATGCGGTGCACGGCATCAGGCCCATCCGCAAAGCGCAGTACTCTCTGAGCGCCATACCAGGTTGCTAAGGGCGTATCGCTTGATAAACCTAGGCCACCATGCATCTGCATAGCTTCGTCAATAATTTTTAAAGACATATTAGGTGCAGCAACCTTTATCATAGAAATGAACGGTTGCGCAGCATCAGTACCTACATTATCCATTAACCAAGCTGCCTTGAGGCATAGTAGTCTTGTCATCTCAATATTTATTCGAGCATCCGCGATAATATCGACATTACCCCCCAACTTAGCCAAAGGCCGTCCAAAAGCTTCGCGACTGACTGATCTCTCACACAGTAACTTTAGAGCAGCCTCCGCCAAGCCAATAGATCGCATACAATGATGGATTCGCCCGGGACCAAGACGCCCTTGGGCAACTTCAAAGCCTCTTCCAGGCCCTAAAATCATATTCTCTTTAGGTACCCTAACGTCTGTGAAACGCATATGCATATGACCATGAGGCGCATCATCAATATTCATGATCGTCATTGGCCTGAGATTTTTTACGCCGGGGGTATCAAACGGAACCAAAACTTGAGAATGCTGAGAGTGACGCGGTCCATCTGGGTTTGTATTACACATTACAATCATAATTTTACATCGAGGATCGCCGGCGCCAGAAATCCAAATTTTTTCACCGTTCAGTACCCACTCATCATCGTCCTCAACACAACTCATCGCGATATTCGTTGCATCTGATGAAGCGACCCCTGGTTCAGTCATCGCATAAGCAGACCGAATCTCGCCATTAAGGAGTGGAGTCAACCACTTATCCTTCTGCTCTTCAGTGCAATAACGAGCTAGAACCTCCATATTCCCTGTGTCAGGTGCAGAACAATTAAACACCTCTGGCGCTAAAAATGAACGTCCTGTCTCCTCAGCAATATAAGCGTACTCGACGGTATTCAAACCGAAACCTCCCTCCCAATGTGTCAGAAAGAAGTTCCATAAATTTTTTGCTTTAGCTTTACTCTTCAAGCTCTCTAAAATTTCTGTTTGACGATCGGTATAGGCCCATCTGTCTCCTTTTTCAACCTCTTGGTGATACTCCGCCTCCAAAGGCAGAATCTCTATATCAATAAAGTTTTTTACCTCTTCAAGTATCGGTTTAACTTTTTCACTAATTCCTAAATCCACTAATTCAACTCCTAACTCATTGACAATTGTATGAAGCGGCTGCGCCGCTAAGCTGATAATCTTTGAAAAATCCTAACTTATATAAAATACAAAGAGTAGTTATATTCGCTATTTTAATATTTGCTATAGATATCACTCAAAGCACTACGAACTATTAATTTAACTAGCAGAAGACGGTACTCTGAACTAATCCTTTCCTCTTTAGAACTTTAATATCCGCTAATCAAGGCATATCGATCCGCATGATAGCTATAGCCTCCGTAAAGCATTTGAGCTGGCCGAGCTCGCTTGATAAAAAATCCTATATCATACTCATCTGTCATCCCGATGCCTCCATGCAGCTGAATGGCCTCGTTTGTAGAGAGTTCAACAATTTCACAGAGCTTAGCTTTAGCAATACTTGCCAGCGCGGGACTTTTAGCGTCACCCTCATCTAAGGACTGTAGTGCTTTTAATACTATAGATTTGCAAAGCTCAATTTCACTCCACCAGCTAGCTGCACGATGCTGCAGAGCTTGGAAGGAGCCAATAAGAGTCCCAAACTGCTTTCTCTCTTTCATGTATTTGAGCGTGATGTCAAAGCTTTCCTGAGCTATGCCAAGCAACTCACACGCCAAATGGACATTAGCAACATCCAGCGCTGTTGAAAGTGGCCTAAACCCGCGATCAAATTCACCAAGCAAGCTATTTTCATCCACGTGAACATCGGTGAAGGTAATTATTGAAGAATTATGGCCATCAACCATATTAGTTCTCTCAATATTAATACCATTGGTATCACTATTTACATTAAATAAACTGATGCCTTTTAGGTCGCCGGGATTCCCCGAGGTCCTCGTTACAACTATAAGATTATCAGCCGAACTACCGTCAATGACATAGCGTTTTGTGCCATTAAGCACATACTCACCATCCTGTTTACTTGCAGACATCTTAGTATTCGCAGGAGAATGTTGTGTCCCCTCATCAATCGCCAAGGCTAGCGTTAAATCACCGTTAGCAATTTTCCCTAATAATTCAGCTTTTTGACTGTCAGAGCCCGCTAAATTTATCAGTGTTACGCCCAATATTGCGGTAGAGATTAACGGAGAGGCAGTCAATGTACGTCCTGTTTCTTCAATAATTTGTCCCATCCCAACGTGACCAAACGCTAAACCTCCAAATTGCTCTGGGACAAGTATTGCAGCCCAGCCCATATCCGCCATTTTCCCCCAGAGAGCCGGAGAGTAACCAAGTTCACTACCTGAATCGCGTTGAGCGCGGACCTCTGAAATTGGTGCATGCTCGGCAAGGAATCCTCTTGCAGATTCCTTTAGCATTTGCTGCTCTTCGTTTACTACAAGTGCCATGTTACTTATCCTTTAAAAAATCTATTAACCTAACCCGAGAATATTTTTTGCGATAATATTGAGCTGAACTTCCGAGGTGCCACCCTCAATTGAATTTCCCTTGGTGCGCAGCCAGGTCTTAGCCATCCACCCATCATTTTTTGACAGATCGCCATCCCAAATAAGCTCGTCACTACCTCCAACTTTTAATAAAGTCTCAAAACGTCTTTTATTTAATTCTGTCCCGTAATATTTTAACATTGCAGAGGTGGCTCCAACGCCTTGACCAGCTTTAGCCTCATCATTAGCCCTCTCAGCCGTGCAAGCAAATGCAGCGGCATCAATTTCCCATTTAGCCACCTCTGTTCTCAAGAATAAGTCATTCAAACGACCAAATGTTGTCCCTAAAGAGTCAATCGCTAGACTACCCAGCGTTTTGGAACCCGCACCAGTCAGTCCCATTCCTCCAATCATCTCTCGCTCATGCGTCAACAAATACTTGGCGATAGTCCAACCCTGGTTAATCTCACCTACTATTTGATCTTTTTCCACTCGCACGTCATCTAAAAATGTTTCACAGAATGGAGAGCTACCAGAAATTAATTTGATCGGTTTTGGCTTGACCCCAGGAGTCTTCATATCAAATAAAACCAAACTAATACCCATTTGTTTCTTAGCATCTGGGTCGGTCCGCAGCAAACAGAACATCCAATCAGCTTTATCCCCGTAGGAAGTCCACACCTTCTGTCCATTAGCCAACAGATGGTCGCCCATATCCACACCTTTACTTTGAAGTCCTGCCAAATCAGAGCCTGCATTTGGTTCACTGTAACCCTGGCACCATCTGATTTCTCCACGAACGATGGGTGGCAGATGCTGTTGTTTTAATGCCTCTGATCCAAATTTCAATAATGCTGGGCCTATCATCCATATACCAAAGCTTTCAAGCGGAGATCGCGCCTTAATTCTAGCCATTTCCTCTTTTAGAATCTTATGCTGCGCCTTGCTTAGCCCACCCCCACCATACTCAGTTGGCCATTCAGGAGCTGTCCAACCCTTCTCTCCCATCCTATCCATCCACAATTTTTGGTCTTCACTTTTAAATGTAAAGTTGCGCCCTCCCCAACACCCATCATCGGCAGTTTTCATTGGCTTTCGCATAGTTTCGGGACAGTTATCCTCTAACCAATCACGAGTCTCAAGTCTAAAGCTATCTAAATTACTCAAGTAATTCTCCTACTAAAATATTTTTCCATGAAGTCGCGATCAGCAACGAGATTAGAGATGCTGACACAGAATTTGAAGAATTCGAAGTTACAGTATGTTATATTTGTTTACAAGAATTTCGGTGACTCAGCGCCCACAGAAACATTCCGCATAGCTGATTTTCTCTCAGTGTTTGCTAAAAAATAATCTCCATCGCGTGCCTCTGATTTATTATAATCTCAGCTAACTTAGCTAAGTGGTTTATAACTCTAATGCCCGAATCTGAAGGATAATTCTAAATGACCAAAGCTCTTGAACATCTTCTCGATATCCTTGAATTAGAGAGAATTGATACCAATATTTATCGAGGATTTACTCCCGAAACTAGAAATCGAAGGGTATTTGGTGGCCAAGTTTTTGCACAAGCAATGCGTGCGGCACAAGATACTGTAAATAGTGAGCGACTAGTGCACTCCCAGCATGCCTATTTTTTAAGGCCCGGTGATCCCTCCGCTCCAATTCTCTATGAAGTCGATGCTATTAGAGATGGAGGATCTTTCACTACTCGAAGAGTTGTGGCATCTCAGAGGGGTAAGGCAATTTTTAATACAGAGATCTCTTTTCAAATACTCGAAGAGGGTCTTTGCCATCAAGCAGAAATGCCCAATTGCCCGGGTCCGGAAGAGCTTGAAGATGATTTTTATCGGTGGGCACAAGTTCGGGCGCAACTCGACTCTAAAGCTAAAAATAGAGCATCAAAGAATCGTCCATCCTTGCGCCCTATTGAGATGAGATCAGTCAATCCAATCAATTATATTGACCCATTGCCAAGAAAACCTGAACAATTAGTTTGGATAAAAGCCGCTGGAGAGCTACCTAGTGATACAGATACTAATCTTCATTACGCAATTCTTGCTTATGCATCAGATTTCAGTCTTATGAGTACATCTCTCATGCCTCATGCGATTAGTATTATGAATCCAAAGCTACAGCCGGCATCGCTGGACCATTGTATTTGGTTTCATGATAGCTTCCGAGCAGATGAATGGCTGCTCTACCACATGGATAGTCAAAGATCGAGCCGAGCGAGAGGCTTGAGTAGAGGAACTTTTTATAGCCAAGATGGCCGGCTAGTTGCAAGTACAATACAAGAGGGCTTAATGAGGTTGCATAACGACTAAATCGTTTAGTAGTCTTATTTCTGTGTCGTTAAATCTCTAGGTGGTGAAGGAGTATTCAGAAACGTGAAAAACCAGTGTACTAAAATAATTAATGCCAGATCCTCTGTGACATAAAATAAACGGCTAAGTCCGAGACCACCTAAAAAGGCACCTATGCAATTTACAAGCTTCCAGCGTAGTGTAAAAAAATGAATAGTCGCAAAGACAGAATTGCTAATAATAAGACTGGCAATCAGTCCCGTCGAAGAAAGGATAGCGAGCGGGATTAAAAGTCTGAAAGCAATCTCCTCCAGAATAGATATCAGCAATAAGTATAAAATCCAAATTATGGTGCGCGAATCGATTGTTCTGTGTCTAAGAAGTAAATAACCAATGAACAATGAAAATAATCCAGGTAATGCAACTAAGTAAAAAAAAGGCGTGTTACTTAACTTGACAAATCCTGACAGTAGAAGAAGATTTGAGTTCGTTAGAAAAAAGCATGCCAGAGCAATTGCAGCCATTGCTCCGCCATGACGACCAAGGACTTGACGAAAAGTTGTAATTTGTTGTCCGCCGGGTGCTGATCTGCGCTGCAGGCGGCCATGTTGTGAAGAGGCGTCAGTCATATAATAAATGCTCTTATTCGACTTTCAAGGCAACCAAAAGTCAGATAGCGTAACCTATGCTACAGATTCAGATACTTAGATTTTTTATTACTTACTTTTTTTACATAGTTCCTAGTTTCTTCACGAATATGACGATTAGTAAGAAACCAGTAAAAATCTTTTGTAGACATCCTATTTATCCGCGCGATAGCTTTAGTTTTGTTCCCGTTTTTATCCAAGCTCTTCCAAAGGTTCCCTGCACCGCCGTTATAACTTGAGATAACTGCATACTCCAGCTTACTAGGGTCGCGTATCCCTTTGAGATATCTATTGGACAAAATACTTAGGTAACCCGCAGCTACTTCAATATTATTTTTAGGAGTATATAAATAGCTTCTAGAAGGAGTATGTTTATATCCCTTGATAAGATTAAAGTAGTCCCTTCCTGCAGTATTAGCCTTGATTTGCATGAGGCCTAATGCATTTGACCTTGACCGAGCAAGAGGATTAAACGAGCTTTCTGTCTCCATAATCGCCATCATCAAGGGAACTGATACATTATGCTCAGCACTGGCGGCTTTTGCATATTTAACATATTTACCACCTGCAATTTCTTTGTGAGTCTCGACCATAGTAATCGACACTCTAAACCGGCCATCATCAAAAACTCTATCCCTTAAAAGAAAATCTGCAAAGTTTGCAGCTGGGCGCCAAGAATCCATTGGGTTACCCTTATTATCTAAAACTTGACCCCAAAAAAAAGGACGATTTGTTTTTTCATTTATCAAGCCAAAATCCTGCGCAGTTTTTGCATCAATAACTGAGGGATCTATTTGCGTTAATAACACATCGATGATTGATTGCCTGAGCATCTCAGGTGTTGTGGCGGCGACCAATATCAAACCCTTTTCAAAATCCACGAGAGTATTGGAATCATCCGTCTCATTAAATGAAAGAACAGAGGGATTATAAGAACCCATAGCATCTGATTGACTCTGGTACTCTCTTAATAACGCAGCGACATCATCATCATAGTCTTGAAAATCAATTGCTACTGCTGAGGAAATCCAAACGGCAGACATTACTACCAACAATTTCGACCTCAAGCGTGATAGATTGCAAAAGTAATTATATTTGTTCATAGCTTATCGTTGATAATCGCAGTCGGGATTTTGCTCAACCATTTCTGCTCTTAGCCCGCGCATACCCTTTAGCCATCTGTCGTAATCGGAGTATTTACGCTGCGTATAAGTATCCAACTCTTTGTGCGGCAAAATTAAGAATTTGTTATCTAAAATACCCTGAATAATTGCTTCAGCTGCCGAGTCGGCTGACATTACATTATCACCGCCACTAACACCTCTACCACCTTCGGTCATTCGCGTTGACACATATAGAGGACAAACTACAGAGACTTTAATATTATCATCAGCATGGGTTATGGCCAGTGACTCTGCAAATCTCAGAGCCGCTGACTTTGTCGCCGAGTAAGCTGCATCTCCGATCTGGCAAAGCAACGACGCGCCAGATGCAATATTAACCAGAGAACCGCCTCCACGGCGAATCATTTTAGGCACAAGCTCTCTTGCTGCATAAACATGTGCCATCACATTAACGCCCCAACTGAGTTCCCACGATTCATTAGATGCAGATGCTGCCATCCAGCCGGGTCCATCTCCAAAAGCAACACCTACATTTGAAACAAAAATATCAATAGGTCCCAACACTCTCTCGGTTTCAAGTACAGCATGTTTGATATCAGACTCCACACTGACGTCCCCGCCTACACCAAGCCCTCCTATAGTGGAAGCTACCTCTCGAGCTCTATCCAACTCAATATCCATTACAACAACTTTTGCTTTCGCTCGAGCAAAATGCTCACATAAAGATCGCCCTATCCCGTTAGCACCGCCTGTAACAACAATTACCTTATTTTTAAAATTCACTTTAAACTCTTATACCTATTCGCTAGTCTTAACCATAATTTTTTGAAGAGCTAGTCTCAATTGCTCAGGAATAGTTACTGAGGTATGAGTCTCACGATCAACAAAAACGTGAGTAAACGTTCCCATTGCAGAAGCAATCGCATCTCTTTTTTTAAAAATGGCAATTCCATATTCTACCGAGCTATTGCCAAGGCGATTTACCCTCATACCAGCATTAATATCATCTGGATAGGAAATAGGAGACTTATACTGACAGTTAGAAGCAACTACAAATCCAGTAATACTCGCTGTATGTATATCTAATCCTCCCTGCTCAATGAGGTACTTATTAGCAATTGAGTCAAAATAGCTGTAGTAGACCACATTATTCACATGCCCATAGATATCATTATCTAACCAGCGCGTGCTAATATCACAAAAGTAGCCATAATCCATCCTTTGGTCATCACTCATTTATTTTTCTCCTGAACACTTAGAAGGCTTGGCGATAGATTTGTAGAGAGTCATCAAGACTCACCTCGCGAGGGTTATTGATTAATAAACGTTGCTGCAGCATCGATTGCTCAGCCAGCATCTGGAGATCAGATTCAGGAATATTCATCTGACGTAGTGTGGTTTGCAGGCCTAAATCCTTTGCCAAGTTAAGAAAGTAGTCAGCCAACATTTCAGTAATTTTAATAGAATCATTTGGCAACAAAACGTCCGGCATTATGAGCGGCGCTAACTCAGCATATAGCTCAGACGCGCATCGGGCATTAAACCGTAAAACATGTGGAAGGACCAGCGCATTAGTTAACCCGTGGGGAATATGATAGTTACCACCCAATGGATAGGCTAAAGCATGGACAGCAGCTACCGGCGCATTAGCAAAAGCCTGACCCGCAAGCATTGATCCCAACAACATAGCACCACGCGCCTCAACATCATCACCTTGTTTCACAGCCTTGACAATATTGCTGGACAGCAGGCGTAATGCCTCTTTAGCAAGTAAATCCGATAGTGGATTCTTTAGTCGCTTCGATGTAAAAGCTTCGATAGCATGCACCATAGCATCAATACCTGTAGCTGATGTCACGTGAGGAGGAAGACCCAACGTTAAAGTGGGATCTAGGATGATTTTATCTGCTAGGAGAACTCGACTAACAACTCCTGCCTTTGTGGTTTTTCCCGTAGTAATGATAGAGACCATAGTAGCCTCAGAACCTGTTCCAGCAGTCGTTGGAACTTGTATGAGCGGGATTCGATCTCCTGAGATTTTATCAACACCATATATTTCAGAAAGTGGCTGGCAACCTTTAATTAACACCGACAACAATTTAGCAACATCCATTGAACTTCCGCCGCCAAAACCAATAACGCCATCACATTTAAATGATTGAGCAATAGCGACAGCGTCTAGAACAATTTCTTCCGGAGGATCAGCGACTACATCACTATAGACATGATATTGGATTTTAAGTTTTTGGAGACTTTGTAGTGCTATATCCAGTAATCCATGCCGAATAATTCCATCATCAGTAACGACAAGCGCTCGACTAATTCCCAAACTGCTAGCAACATTCCCAAGGCTCTCGGATGTATCCGGACCCATGATTACATCGGAAACAGTACTAAAAAGAAACTCACTCATAAGCTTTCCTAAAAATATAAATTACATTAAAATAATTTTTCAAACCACTGTTTTAAAATTAAAAATATAGTATTTTTTTATCCGCCGGTCATATTCATAAATCTAACTATATCGATTTTATTAGGATCAAAGTAATGTCTTTCAGGTTTGCTCTTCAGAGCCTTTGAAATTTCATTTTTGAGCAAATCTTGATCGCCTGGGTGGCTTCTCATCACTGAGCGCAGATCTGCGCTGTGCTCATTTCCTAAGCAAAGGAGTAATCGCCCCTCAGCAGTCATTCGCACCCTATTACACGACTCACAGAAATTGTTTGACATAGGAGATATGAAACCAATCTTACTAGTAGAACCTACAACATTTGAATAACGGGATGGCCCTCCAGTGGTCTCAACACTATCGATAAGATGAAACTTAGTCTCTAATTTTTCTCGGATATTTGCACTGCTAACTTGTGTTTTTGAACGATCATGCGTTGACATCGATCCAAGTGGCATTTCCTCAATAAATGAAATATCCATCTCATTGCTGACTGCAAAATGCGCTAAATCAATTACTTCATCATCATTAAAGCCAGCTAGGACAACTGCATTAAGCTTTATTTTCGTGAAATTTGCTTTTTTGGCAGCAACAATTCCTTCGTACCATAAGCTCAAGTCACCATTGCGAGTCATCTCTCTAAATTTGGTTGGTTTTAAACTATCTACACTGATATTCAAGCGAGCCAGACCGGCTTGCCTAAGTTGCTGAGCCATCTTCGGGAGAAGCATGCCATTTGTAGTCATCGTTATCTCTTCAAGGCCATTTATATTGGAAATAGAGCGCACCAACTTGATAATGTCTCTCCGAACTAGAGGCTCTCCACCTGTAAGACGAATCTTTTTGATCCCCAGCTCTACGAAGGCTAATGCGAGATCTCGCAACTCCTCCAGAGATAGGATTTGTTGGCGAGGAAGAAAAGTCATATCCTCAGCCATGCAATAAGTACATCGTAGATTACAGCGATCAGTGACAGACAAACGCAAATAATCAATCGTTCTCCCAAATGGGTCTACTAAAGATGAAGGAGCCTCTTTTAATTGATTATCGCGATCCATAGTGACAGCAGTACCGGAATGACAGGAGTTAGTAGACTATCACATCTAAAAGATCGTTAAAGCTGATATCTCGATGAATTTTTTGTTTCACTAGAACATCTCCCCAAGACACAGATGAAAGCACGCCACTGCTTTGATTGGGATGTATCTCTACGCCAAGAGTCTTGCAATCAGCAACTAAACGCCCCCTTAAATAAACCTCTCTTGATTCCCCGGCTCGATTAAACAGGGCCTTGGCCTGAACTACTGGTGTTTTAAGCTTTTTAGCCCCTTGGCAACCCATTAAAAAGGGTCTAGCAAGTATCACAAATGTAACAAAAACTGATGCAGGATTTCCAGGTAATCCGACAAGAGGAACCCCTTGAACATGACCAAACGCGATTGGTTTTCCGGGCTTGATAGCGACCTTCCAGAATTCTATTTCTCCCAGTTCATCGACAGCAGATCGAACATGATCTTCTTCTCCAACAGAAACTCCTCCAGCTGTCAAAATCACATCAACTTCATCACAAGCTTTGAGTAATGCATCTTTGGTCTCACTTGGTTTATCTTTAACACAACCCAAATCCACAAACTCCATCCCAAGATCGCGAATAAGTCCTCCAAGCATTGGGCTGTTAGAATTATAAATTTTTCCCAAACCTAAGTAAGTGCCGGGCTCTACCAACTCATCACCTGTGGATAATACTCCTACCTTCATCGGGCGATAGACTAAAACATTGGTATAACCTTGCGATGCTAGTAATCCCAGTTCGGCAGGCTTGATTTTTGTACCGACAGGAATAATAACGTCGCTAAACTTGACGTCCTGACCACACTTCCTAATGTTCGCACCTGCTACTGCGTTCCTATCAAGATGAACCATTCCCAACTTTTCCTCACAGAGCTCCTGTATTGCGACAGTATCTGCCCCCAAAGGGATTTCTGCGCCTGTAAAAATCCTTACGGCAGTTCCACGAACCAAAGGTGGAGACTCGGCCCCAGCAGTAATTCTTTGAGCTATGGGTAAACTAAATTTTGCAGCAACCGCATCTTGAAGGGAAAAAGCATATCCATCCATCGCGCTATTATCAGCTGGAGGAACATTACATGATGCCCTAACGTCTTGAGCACTCACCAAATTCTGAGACGACTCCACCGAAACTGAAAGAGAGTCACAACGAACAACAGACTTCTGAATTAAGGCTTCAACAGCCTCATCAACGGCCAGCATTATTTATCCTTTTTGACAACATGTTGAATAAAGTTGCAGGGCTCAAAGGTGCTATCGAGTTGCTCGCGGATAATACCATCCCAACCAGTCTTACAAGCCCCTGTAGAACCAGGCAAACAAAATATAGCTGTATGGTTGGCTAATCCTGCAAGACTACGCGATTGAACGGTTGACGTTCCTATTTCAGAGTAAGAAAGCTGCCTAAACAACTCGCCAAATCCCTCAATATGCTTATCAAAAATCGGAGCTAATGCTTCAGGAGTGCTGTCACGCCCGGTAAAACCTGTCCCTCCCGTGGTCAAAATAACATCGATATTGTTATCAGCAATCCAGTTTGATGCAGTCGCTCGAATTTGATAAATATCATCAATAACTAATCGCCGCTCAATTAACTTGTGCCCATCCTTCTCAACGGCCTGTTGAAGCCACGCCCCAGAGGTATCAGTATCGAAGCAACGAGTATCAGAAATTGTCAGTATTGCCACCCTTACAGAATGCCGATTTGTCAAATCACTTCTCTCCATAATATTAACTCAAAGTTCATGAGAGCAGACCATACATGCCTTGTCTCTCATCGATGTCATTGTTAACCACTGGCCGCGCTTACCATCGTATCTCTGCATTTCTCCATGCTGTTGAAAATAACCAAGCAACATTCTTATAGCGATCGTAGCCTGTAAACTTCCAATCACTCCTAAAACAGGTCCCACAACTCCAGAGTTAGAGCAATTCATCACAGGGTCTTGCAATTGACCATTGATTACACAATTAAAGCATGGACTAGAGTAATTATTGAAATCAAAGCCAATAAGCTGCCCCTCCCAGCCCACGGCGGCAGCGCTAACAAAAGGTATTTTGTTCTCAGAACACTGCTTATTCAATACATGACGAGCCGGCAGGTTATCCGTGCAATCAATGATTAAATCATAGTGATAATTTAGAATTTCAGTATCCACAGCCCTTGGATATATTTCGATATTCACGCTGTCATTAAGAGCTTTCAACCGATCTTTTGCGCAACTCACTTTAAATTCACCACAATCTTCTGATCGAAAAAGGACTTGTCGTTGTAAATTCGTTTTATCAACCCGATCAGGATCACAAAGAGCTAGAAATCCAACGCCAGCACCAGCCAAATAGGTAGAGACTGGGCATCCTAATCCTCCCAAACCAACAATTAATATTCGCGAATTAATGAGCTTTTCTTGTCCTGACTCACCAATGTCATCCATCAATAAATGTCGGCTATAGCGCATAAAATCATCATCATTTAAGGGCATAACAAACTCTTTGCATAAGATAAGTCTTGTTCTGTGTTGATGTTAAAAAAAGGATTTATTTTTTGCTTCGGCCAATCCAAGTACTCAGACTTTAATCTCTTCAGGAGAGGTTTAAATCCTCCTAACTGGTCGACAAGTAGAGCCTGCCTAACTGCATCTAGCACACGCTTGTTCCACAGTGAAAAAGTAGCCTGAATGAAGCCTTCATACCTGACAACAGCAACATCAGCATCAAATTGAACAACAGCTTCATAGAGCTCTTTGACAAGGTTCACAGGGATAAAAGGCCCATCGCAAGGAGCTAGGAGGAGATAATCAGCATTCGTTAATTTCGGATACAGGAGGGTGCTATAAAGACCAGCTAGAGGACCTGAAAACTTTGCACCTTGATCTTCAATGATTGGATATCCAAGATTCGTCAGAGTCTCTTTATTCCCGCTTAAACATAGCAAATCAACTTGTGATGACAACCTGTCGGCAACATGATTCACCAAAGGTTTTCCTGCTAGTGAAACCAATGCCTTGTTGGGCGCACCCATTCTTCTGGACTGCCCACCAGCTAAAATAACCGCGTCGACATTCACTTCAATGCCTGCCCCATTTAAGCATCGCATCCTCATCACTTGATTTTGGGCTTACCCAATGCCACTGATCTCCAATCATAACTCGCTTCCAAAAGGTCGCCTTGAGTTTCAAGTAATCCATTAAAAATTCAGCTGCATTAAATGCTTCAGATCGATGTTCACTGGCAACGCCTACAAATACAATTTGGTCATTAGGAGATAACTTTCCAACCCGATGGATAATAGTTACGCCCAGAAGAGACCACCGCACCGCGGCCTCCTCAGCAATATTAGTCATGAGAGCCTCTGTCATCCCAGGGTAATGCTGCAAATCCATTGCGCTCAATGAATCACTCCTGACTTTTTGACTCTCGCTATTCTCGAAATCACGAACTAACCCAGTAAAAGTGACAACAGCTCCGATCTGATGACATAACAATCGAAGACGTTGATATTCCAGCCCTACGTCGAAATTCTCACACTCAACTCGAATATGACTCTTCATATCACGATCAACCCCCTGTGACTGGAGGCAAGAAGGCTAGCTCATCTCCGTCGTTGATAGGATAATCCCACCCCACTATGACTTTATTTACTGCGACAAGTACCTGCGCTGCTGCCAACTGCTTTCCCAAATTTACATTATCTTCAGAGAGCAGCGAACGAATTTTCTTAGGTGTGGCTTCAATTTCAGTGCAATTAACCTTTAATTCAATATTTTCGGAAAAGTCACCTAATCGACCAAAAAATAAAACCTTAACCAATAGTTTTGCCTCCGATCTCACCAGAGATCCAATGCCCAGACTTACCCCCTGTTTTTTCCAGTAATCGCGTATCTTTGATCACAATACCCTTGTCTATACCTTTACACATATCATAAATCGTAAGTGCAGCAATAGAGGCCGCGGTGAGTGCTTCCATTTCAACACCGGTTCTCCCAGTAGTTTTGCATAATGCAGAAATTGACAATATATTCTCTGACATCTCAAATTTGATGGTCGCTTTGGTTAGAGGTAATGGATGACACAAAGGTATCAGCTCACTACATCTTTTAGCAGCTTGAATACCCGCGATCCTAGCTGCGGCAAACAAATCACCTTTGGGCACATTATCATCATTAATTGCTCTTAAAATAGCCTCAGAAAGAATCACTTGCGAAACAGCAAGAGCACTTCGACTCGTCTCTTTTTTAAGAGAAATGTCAACCATATTGGCCTCTCCATCACTATTGAGGTGAGTCATCTTACTCATAATTCAGGCTCTTGATTCAAAAATTAAACGACACTCTGCTTCGTCCGTAATAGTACCGTAAATTTGTTATGGGCGGCATATCTATCGAAATTCAGAGCGTATTTTACCTGTGGAAGAGCTTCTACCTAAATGGTAGGATTTGGTGGATCAAAAACGTAACTTCAAACCAAGAATATAAGGATCAAGGGCAAATGCCTCTCAAGCTTATTTCATTTATCGCATTATTGATTCTTTGCAGTTTATGTCAGGCCCAGCTACTCAATAAAAAAGATCGGCCACCTAATTTTATTTTGATTTACACTGATGATATGGGTTATGCCGATGCTGGTCCCTTTGGCAATCCTTTGATTGCAACACCCGCCATCGATGCCATGGTGGAAAAAGGGCAAACTTGGACGAACTTTTACTCTTCAGCTCCAGTGTGCACCCCCAGTCGAGGCGCTCTCCTGACAGGAAAACTTCCAGTTCGTACTGGACTTTATGGCAACCAAATTTCTGTATTTTTCCCTGGTAGTAAAAGGGGTCTTCCTCACTCTGAAAATACTATCGCCGAAGTCTTTCAACAAGAGAACTATGCGACTGGCATGTTTGGAAAGTGGCATTTAGGTGATGCTAGAACCTACTACCCCACTCGACATGGATTTGACGAATGGCTTGGCATTCCCTACTCCAATGATATGGATTGGGAAGTAGATGGTATAAATATTGGCAATATCTTTAACCCGCCTCAAAAAATAGGCGAGAAGTGGGCATTAGTAACACCAAAGATAATGGAAATGGTGTATCAACCAAATATCACTGATTGGCAGGTTCCTTTAGTACATAGTCGAAGGGAATCCCATGGAGTGTTCAAAGATAGAGAATTAGAGAGGCCGGCAAAACAGAAAGTTATCACCCAACGATATACAAACGAGTCAATAAACTTTATTCGGCGATCAGTAAGAGAAAACCAACCCTTCTTTTTATATCTTGCTCATAGTATGCCGCATGTACCCCTTTTTAGATCTACTGATTTTGAGGGAAAGAGTGGAGCGGGAATCTATGGTGATGTTATAGAAGAGATAGACTGGAGCGTTGGAAGCATTCTAAAAGAGATCAAAGATCTGGAGATTGACGACACTACTTATGTTGTTTTTACAAGTGATAACGGCCCATGGCTTCTATATCGAGATCATGCAGGTTCAGCGAAACCCTTGAGAAACGGAAAAGCCACCACTTTTGAGGGAGGCATGAGAGTAATGACCGTATTTACTGGACCTGATATTAGATCTGGGATCACTAAAGAGTTAGGCATGCAAACTGATTTATTTGTTACCTTTGCAAAACTAGCTGGGTTTGAAACTCCCAAAACAGCAACAGATAGCTTTGATCTGAGTCAAACTCTCAAATTTAATAGATCAAGTGGTAGAGAATTTGTACCCTATTACAGCGGGTCTGAACTCAGAGCGTTTCGTTATAAGAATCATAAAATTCATTTTGTTACGAAAGGAGCCTTCCAAGAGCCTCCAAAAAGAGTCGTTCATGATGTGCCATTACTTATGGACCTAACTCTTGATGTGGGCGAAAAAATAGACATTTCAAAGTCTAATCCAGCAATACTTGCTGAGGTCATCCTGCAAGCTGAACGTTTCAAAGACTCAATTACAGTTCAGCCTTCGATAGTAGATATGCAATTCGGCGAATAAAATACGAGTTTGACTTAATTAAATGTGACAAACCCTAAGGCTATAACTTATGTAAGAAGCATGGATGTTTCGCAAAGGGTGATTTCGGGCATTTATTTCATCTTTTGGATAGCCGCCAGTTTTTTAACAGCACTGTAAGAGATACTCGTGAGACCTAAATCCTCTTTGTCTATTTGCTCGCTGATTAAATTTTTCATCGGTGGCGACCAAAATTTTTCCAGATGTTCTGAGACTTGCACAGCCACGAAATCTTCTTCACCATTTGAGCGCATATTAAGTGAAATTTGATTAACCATTTTCACCAATCGATCTATTTTTTTCGCACTCATTTTAATTCACTTATTAGTCGTTGTTCGTTAGCGTATATTACGTGCCTGTCGCGTCTAGAGAAGCCAACTAAAGTTAATCCACATTTCTCGGCTAATTCAATAGCTAGCGATGTTGGAGCTGATACAGATGCCAGTATCGGCATATCTGCGTTAGCTGCTTTAGATACCATTTCATAGCTTGCTCTGCTGGTTACGAGAGCAAAGCCTGGATCAATAGCGTTTCCACGAGCCCTCGCACCGATCAATTTATCCAAAGCATTATGCCGACCAACATCCTCTCTGAGTACTACAATATCACCATCAAGATTACACCAAGCGGCGGCGTGGACTGCGCCTGTCTGCTTTTGAAGTTCTTGGACCTCAGAAATTGTAATGATCGCACGCTGCAATGCAGCATGGCTTAACAAAATTTCACTGTTCACCCATTTAGGATTTGGAACCGCAATTTCTAGTGACTCAGCCCCACAAATGCCACACCCCGTCCTACCAACGAGGTTCCTGCGCTTTTCCTTAAGTCCAGCAAACCTCTCAGCGGTAATCAATGCGTGAAGTTCAATTCCTTTGTCCGTGGAGATCTCTTCAAGATCGAGTAATTGATCAGCGGTTTCGACAATTCCCTCAGTAAGACTAAATCCAAATACAAAATCTTCAAGATCCGAAGGAGTTGCCATCATCACCACATGTGAGATGCCATTAAAAACAATTGCCACAGGAGTTTCTGTCGCTACCTGATCTTCAACTGTTGAGATTTGACCGCCCTGCCAGACATGCCGTTGGACATAACTTGCGGGGTCAGTACTCATAATCATCAATGCCTAGCTTTCGCCAGTAAATGCTGTTGCTGAGTATTAAACATTTTTTGACGTTCTTGCCAACGAGATGGGGCCGTAACCTTGCTAATCTGCACTGCTGTTACCTTGAATTCTGGGCAGTTGGTCGCCCAATCACTATTATCAGTAGTAATCACATTCGCGCCAGAAACTGGATGATGAAAAGTTGTATAAACCACACCTGGTTTAACACGACTAGTCACATCAGCGTGTAGAACAGTATTTCCAACACGGCTTTTTATACCCACCCAATCACCGTGCTTGATGCCTCGCTCTTCCGCGTCATGAGGATGGATCTCTAAGGTATCCTCTTCATGCCACTCACTGTTTTTAGTTCGTCGAGTTTGAGCTCCCACATTGTATTGAGACAGGATACGTCCAGTGGTCAAAAGAAGGGGGAATTTGCGATTAGCACGTTCCTCAGTGGGTACATACTCAGTTATCGCAAAGAATCCCTTACCACGAACAAACTCATCAACGTGCATAACGGGCGTTCCAGCTGGTGTGTGATCATTACATGGCCACTGAATACTTCCCAATTTATCAAGTTTTGCGTAAGAAACGCCGTTAAATGTAGGAGTGAGACGAGCGATTTCATCCATAATTTCAGAAGGATGATCATATTGAAACTTGCAACCCAGAGCGTTAGCTAAAGCCATCGTACCCTCCCAGTCGGCCTTTCCACTTAGAGGCGGCATCGTTTTACGAACTCTTGAAATACGACGTTCGGCGTTAGTGAAGGTACCATCTTTTTCAAGAAACGATGCGCCCGGAAGAAAAACGTGGGCAAACTTAGCTGTTTCATTAAGAAAAATATCTTGGACCACCAAGCATTCCATGGAACTGAGCGCTGTCTCAACGTGCTGAGTATTTGGGTCAGATTGCGCAATATCTTCTCCCTGACAGTATAGACCCTTGAATTCACCATCAATAGCTGCATCAAACATATTAGGAATTCTCAAACCCGGCTCGGGATCAAGCGTGACTCCCCACTCACCTTCAAAAAGATTTCTTGTCACTTTACTGGAAATATGTCGATATCCTGGCAGCTCATGAGGGAAAGAACCCATGTCGCATGAACCCTGAACATTGTTTTGGCCTCTTAGTGGATTAACACCAACTCCCTCTCGTCCAACATTTCCAGTTAACATTGCTAAATTAGCTATAGCCATCACAGCTGTGGAACCTTGACTGTGCTCTGTAACACCGAGGCCGTAGAAAATTGCCCCATTACCACCTTCCGCATAAAGTCTTGCTGCAGCCCTTAAATCGCGCGCAGGAACACCGCTAAATTGCTCAGTATTTTCCGGGGAGTGACGATCGTCACTTATGAAAGCTGACCATTTTTCGAATTCATCCATTTCACAACGATCTTCAATATACGTTGATGCCTGCAGACCTTCTTTAACAATCACGTGTGCGAGCGCATTCAATACTGTGACATTGGTGCCCGGTCGAACTGGTAGATGAAAATCTGCGCTTATGTGCGGAGAATTTACCAGCTCAATTTCTCGCGGATCAATCACAATTAACTTAGCGCCCTCACGTAATCGACGCTTTAATCGAGATCCAAATACTGGGTGAGCTTCAGTTGGATTAGCGCCCATCACAATAATGACATCTGCTTTCGCTACGGAGGCAAATGTCTGTGTGCCAGCGGATTCCCCTAGGGTAGTCTTTAAACCAAAGCCGGTGGGCGAATGACAAACTCTTGCGCAAGTATCAATATTATTATTGCCAAATCCCATACGAACCATCTTTTGTACCAGATAGACCTCCTCATTGGTACATCGAGAGGAGGAAATTGCGCCAATACTTGTGCGGCCATACTTTGACTGGATTTCTTTAAAGCGCTTGGCTGTATGATTTACCGCCGTCTCCCATGAGACCTCTTGCCAAGGGTCATGAATACTCTCTCGAATCATTGGTTGGGTTATACGATCTTTGTGAGTGGCATAGCCGAAGGCAAATCGACCCTTGACACACGCATGACCTTCATTCGCCTTTCCATCTTTGTAAGGGGTCATACGAACTACGTCATTTCCCTTCATTTCGGCTTTAAATGAGCAACCCACACCGCAATATGCACACGTCGTAATAACGGAATGCTCTGGCTTTCCAGCTTCAATAATACTTTTCTCAGTCAGAGTTGCAGTTGGGCAAGCAGCAACACATGCTCCGCAAGAGACACAATCAGAGTCCATGAAATCCTCTGACTGTCCTGCACTGACTTTTGACTCAAACCCACGCCCATCAATCGTGAGTGCAAATGTGCCTTGAGTTTCCTCACAAGCTCTAACGCATCTTGAACAAACAATACATTTCGAAGGATCGAAGGTGAAATAAGGATTTGATTCATCCTTTTCCGCTACAAGATGATTGTCCCCCTCAAAACCATAACGCACAGATCTCAAGCCTACTTCACCTGCTGTGTCCTGAAGCTGACAATCTCCATTGGTAGGGCAAGTTAAACAATCCAAAGGATGATCTGAGATGTACAGTTCCATTACATTACGTCGGAGCTTACCAATCTCACTTGATTGAGTGACAACCTGCATACCTTCTTCGACATTGGTCGTGCAAGAAGCAGGGAAACCACGCCTGCCCTCAATTTCAACCAAGCATACCCTACACGATCCAAAGGATTTTAAAGAATCTGTGGCGCATAATCTTGGAATCTTAATCCCTTTCTCTGCAGCTGCTCGCATCACCGAGGTACCTTCAGGCACTGTAACATCTGCACCGTCAATCGAGAGGGTAACCATAGTTTCACTTTCTATTTCAGGCGTACCAAAATCTGCCTGCGGTTCATAAAATTCAAGCATATTAATGATCTCTTCGACTATTAAGGCCAAAGTCCTCCTCAAAGTGAGTCAAGGCACTTTGAACTGGAAAGGGAGTCATCCCTCCCATGGCACACAATGATCCTAACTCCATTGTATCGCATAACTCATGCAACAAAATTAGATTATCATCTCGATCCTCATTAGCAACAATTCTATCGATAACCTCAACTCCGCGGGTAGATCCTATACGGCAGGGTGTGCACTTACCACACGATTCAATTACACAGAATTCCATTGCAAAACGAGCTTGAGCAGCCATATCCGCCGTATCGTCAAAAACAACAACTCCACCATGCCCTATCATAGCTTTAAGCGCAGCAAATGCCTCATAGTCAAGTGGCGTATCCCATTGAGACTCAGGTAAAAATGCGCCCAATGGACCACCCATTTGAATTGCGCGAATGGGACGACCAGAGAAAGTACCCTCTCCAAAAGTTTCAACAACCTCTCTCAATGTCGCACCAAATGCAAGCTCTATAAGGCCACCCCTCTTAACATTTCCAGCCAGCTGAACTGCCAAAGTGCCTCTCGAACGACCCATACCAAAATTCTTATATGCATCAGAGCCTTCTTCCAAGACAGTTGCCGCAGCACCTAATGTCAAAACATTATTTACCACCGTGGGTTTACCAAAAAGCCCCTCAATAGCGGGTAAAGGAGGCTTAGTTCTCACCATTCCTCGTTTGCCCTCTAAACTCTCCAAAAGAGAAGTCTCTTCACCACAAATGTATGCCCCTGCGCCCAAACGAACTTCCAAAAAGAAATCCTTGCCCGAGTCACGAATATTTTCACCCAGGAAACCGGCCTTGTAAGCCTCTTTGATAGCATGATTTAGTATCTTGTGCGCAACTGGATATTCAGATCGCAAGTATATATAGCCCTGATTTGCACCCACAGCGAGCCCAGCAATCGTCATTCCTTCAATCAACTGGTACGGATCAGATTCCATAAGCAACCTGTCTGCGAACGTGCCTGAGTCCCCTTCGTCGGCATTGCAGACTATATATTTTTGCTCACCTGGCGCATCTAGTACGGTTTGCCATTTGATGCCGGCTGGGAATGCTGCTCCGCCCCTCCCACGTAACCCCGAGTTTTTTAACTCATCAACAATTAATTGACTATCCATCGATAGCGCTTTGGTTAGCCCTTTAAATCCAGACAAACTTTGATAACTGTTGATACAGGTAGGATCACTTAGGCCTGAGCGCTTGAATGTGAGTCTCTGCTGTTTTGCCAGATATTCAATATTTTCAACACTACCTAAAAACAATGGATGAGCGATGTTTTTAAGGTCACTATGGGAATCTTCCAACACATCTATTATCGAAGGAACATCAGACATAGTTATAGGGCCAAATCCAAAACGATCGCCTTCAAACTCTATTTCAAGCAATGGCTCTAGCCAAAACATTCCGCGAGAACCATTGCGGATCAACTTGACATCCAACCCTCGACTGCTGATAGACTCTGTCAACAATGAAGCAATTTCATCACTTCCCAACGCTAACGCAGTTGTATCCTGTGGAACAAAAATATTTATCAAGACTTTGCTCCTTTTACAGGGACATCGGAGGTCTGAAGCGCCATCATCAGTTGATCAAAACGGTTCTTACTGACGCGAGCATGGATGGCATCATCAATTCTAATAGATGGCGAGCATGCACAATTACCAAGGCAGTAGACAGGCTCCAGCGTCAGCAGTCCATCTGCAGAAGTCTCACCATATTCAAGACCCAGCGAACTTTTAGCATGAGACTCAATTTCTCGAGAGCCCATGGCCTGACATGCCTCAGCCCTGCAGATCTGCACGATATGTGTTCCGGTAGGTTCTGTTTTGAAGTCATGGTAAAAACTGATTACTCCATGGACCTCTGCCCGAGATAAATTTAGGCCTTTAGCAATCGATGGAACAGAGGACTCTGGCACATACCCAAATTCCTCTTTTAAAGCGTGCAAAAGAGGCAATAGACCGCCGGGCAATGATTTAAATTGCTCGACAATTTGATCCAC
>NTJY01000050.1 GCA_002457245.1 SAR92 bacterium MED-G29
TCTCATAATGATTCCAGTACTACTCTTCCGAACCCATTCGGAGATACTAGCTAAGTGGAGAAGTAAAATTAAGTATCTTCTGGTGGATGAATATCAAGATACCAATCTTTCTCAATATGAATTAATCAGAATACTCGTTGATGAGAGGCAAGCACTAACCGTAGTCGGCGATGATGATCAATCAATTTATGCCTGGCGTGGGGCTCGGCCTGAAAATCTTCTTCAACTCCAAAAGGATTTTCCAAGACTGAAAACAATCAAGCTAGAACAGAACTATCGTTCGACTAGCCGAATTCTTCGAGCCGCAAATAAACTCATTGACAATAATCCCCACCTTATCAAGAAGGAACTTTGGAGTGACTTAGGTTTGGGAGAGCCACTAAGGTTTATTAGTTGCGAAAATGAGGAGAGTGAGTGTGAGCGAGTAGTAAATGAAATCATAGATATGCGTCTCAAGCGGAGATGCAAATACAATGACTTTGCAATCCTTTATCGTGGAAACTATCAGGCAAAGCTTATTGAAATTAAACTCCAGTCACAAAATATTCCTTATCAAATAACTGGGGGACAATCTTTTTATTCTAAGACAGAAATAAAAGATGTAATGGCATACCTTAGATTACTTATTAATCCTGATGATGATAATGCTCTACTCAGGATAATCAATACTCCTCGTCGACAAATAGGACTAACTACCTTACAAAAGCTTGGAGGCTACGCAAATCATCGAAATGTATCCTTATTTAGTGCAATTGATGAAGCAGGGTTGACTGCGAATATTTCAAAGGAGAGACTCGATCGCCTTCAAGAATTCAAACAATGGATTCAAAATCTTAGTAGAGCCATCTATACAGGAGAATGTATAGGAGTAATCGAGGGAATGTTATCTGATATAAATTATCTTGGATGGCTCCACCAAAATGCAAGTAGCGATCATGTCGCAAATAAACGTTGGGAGAATATTACCTTTTTATTAGAACAACTATCCCAACTCTTGGATATATCCTCCCAAGAAGCCGAGAACTCTAGAAACGAAAATCTGATCGAAGATGCTATCTCTAAACTAATCTTACGCGACATTTTAGACAGAGAAGACGAGGATGCTGCTGCTGATGAGGTTCAACTCTTAACGCTCCACACCGCAAAAGGCTTAGAATTTCCGCATGTTTTTATTATAGGCATGGAGGAAGATATTCTTCCTCATAGAAGCAGCATTGAGGCCGGCAGTATTGAGGAGGAGAGACGGTTAGCCTATGTTGGGATTACTAGAGCACAACGGACACTCACAATGACCTCAGCTCGGCACAGAAAAACTTTTGGTGATGTCATCCAAACTAGCCCAAGCCGTTTTATCGAAGAAATACCTGAAGAGGATCTGATACAAATTGGAGGAAATACAGAGGCTAGCGAAGAGGAGAATCAGAAGAAAGGTATCGAATCACTAGCTGCTTTGAAGTCAATGTTTGATTAGCCAGATCAGATGCTACCATTTACTCTGTTACGTAACTCTTTGCCTGGTTTGAAATATGGGACGTATTTTCCCCTTAAATCCACAGAATCCCCTGTTTTAGGATTCCTACCCACTCGCGCTGCTCTATAGTGCAGAGAGAAACTACCAAATCCTCTAATCTCAACTCGCTGATTATTAGATAGCGTCAAAGCCATATTTTCTAAAATCATTCTTACTGCCAACTCCACATCTTTCGGTGGCAACTGATCCTGACTTGAAGAAATTTTTTCTATTAATTCAGATTTAGTCATATTAGCTCGGAGGAATGACATCATTTACTTCATTTAGTATTTGATTTTATTATAGTTTTAGAAATATTCAAGCAAAAAATAAGAGTTTTAGAAACTTTTAAAAAAAAGGGCGGCAATGCCGCCCTTTTCTTATCTTGGGAAGCGTACTACTTATCCATTTGCGCCTTTATCAGATCTCCAATTGTTGCTGGAGAGGCTGACGAGGATTCCGCTTCACTATTGCGATGCGCTTTAACAGCCGCCTTTTCCTCAGAAACATCCTTCGCCTTTACTGACAGACTAATTGATCGATTTTTACGATCAACATTAATAATCTTCGCCTCTATCTCATCACCAATCGATAATTCGGTACGTACATCTTCAACTTTTTCTCGCGACAACTCTGACCCTTTGAGCACAGCCTCAACGCCGTCTATCAAGGTAACAATGGCGCCTTTCGCATCTACCTCTTTCACCGAACCTGTAACCACAGCACCTTTGTCATTTTTATCCACATAATTATTGAAAGGATCATCAGATAACTGCTTTATTCCCAATGATATTCGCTCTCTCTCGGCATCGATACTTAGCACGACAGTCTCAACTTCATCTCCTCTCTTGAAATTACGGACAGCTTCTTCTCCAGTTTCATTCCAAGAAATATCTGAAAGGTGAACCAACCCGTCAATACCACCATCCAATCCAATAAAGATACCGAAATCAGTAATAGACTTAATGCTACCCGAGATCTTGTCGCCTTTTGACATGCTAGAGGCAAATTCATCCCACGGGTTAGCGAAACACTGTTTGATTCCAAGAGAAATTCTTCTACGCTCCTCGTCTATATCAAGGACCATAACCTCAACCTCTTGGCCCAAATCGACGATCTTGGATGGATGCACATTTTTATTAGTCCAGTCCATTTCTGAAACATGAACAAGACCCTCTACACCATCCTCTAATTCAGCAAAACAGCCATAGTCGGTTAGATTAGTGATTTTAGCCGTCGCTCTGGCTCCTTCAGGATATCGGCCTTTAATATCTCCCCAAGGGTCTTCTCCCATTTGCTTCATTCCAAGAGAGACTCTGTTTCGCTCTCGATCGAATTTAAGAACTTTTACATCTATCTCATCGCCAACATTAATCATCTCCGAGGGATGCTTAATTCGTTTCCATGACATATCTGTAATATGGAGAAGTCCATCTATTCCACCAAGATCGACAAAAGCACCATAATCTGTAAGATTTTTAATAACACCCTTTAGTGACGAACCTTCCTCAAGATTTGCCAACAATTCATCCCGCTCAGCTGAATTTGCGCTCTCCATAACAGCTCTGCGACTAACTACAACATTGTTGCGCTTCGCATCTAATTTAATTACCTTGAATTCTAAATCAATATTTTCAAGGTGAGTAATCTCACGAAGAGGTCGAACATCTACAAGAGATCCAGGCAAAAATGCCCTTAGTCCGCGAACGTCAACTGTAAATCCACCTTTTACTTTGCCGCTAATAACCCCAATTACAACCTCATCTGCCTTGTGAGCTGCTTCTAGCTCAATCCAGGATTCCGCCCGACGCGCCTTCTCTCTTGAGAGTTTAGTAGCACCAAAACCGTCCTCAACAGCTTCAAGAGCAACCTGAACTTCATCACCTACAGTGACATCCAGTTCACCTTTGTCGTTATAAAACTGGTCAGCAGAGATAACACCCTCAGATTTGAGGCCCGCATGGACAGTGACCCAATCTTTATCAATGTCGATTACCACTCCAGTAATAATCGCACCAGGATTCATTTCTACGGATTTTAAGCTTTCTTCGAATAATTGTTGAAAATTTTCGGTCATTGAGCAGTACCTTTGACAAGAAAGAGAAATAAAATATAACTATTCTTTTATTTCTCTTTTTCCCGCAATGCCAGTTGTGCGAGTCAGTTAAAAATTTAAGCTAATGAGCAGAACTGCTGGCAACTGCTTCAGAAACCCATATTTGTATTAAATCAAGCGTTTAGCGTGCACAAGTTCAAAAATAGAGTTAAGCACACGTGCAACAGTCATTTCAGAGGTGTCTATTGTCACAGCATCATCAGCCGCGACCAGAGGTGAAACCTCCCTATTCATATCCCTTGCATCTCGATCTCTCACCTGCTTTGCAAGGGCGCGCAGACTAACATCTTCGCCTTTATCAATCAACTCTTTATACCGCCGCTGGGCACGCTCTTCAATACTCGCTGTAAGATAGATTTTAAGATCCGCTTCGGGGAAAACGACAGTACCCATATCCCTTCCATCGGCAACTAGACCTACTCCAAAAGCGAATTTTCTTTGTCTCTTGAGTAAAGATTCCCTTATTTCGGGATAGAACGCTATTTTGGATGCCCTAACTCCCGCATCCTCAGTTCGCATTTCGTCTGAAACATTTATCTCATCCAAAAACATTTGAAAGTTGCCATCATCCATTTCGAATCGAACATCCATATGCTCAACAAGATCAACTAAACCTTTAATATTCCTAAGGTTGACACCATGTCTAGCAGAACTAACGCTTAATGCCCTGTATAACGCTCCACTATCCAGATAATTAAATGACAATTTTGAGGCAATTAATCTACTAACGGTGCCCTTTCCAGAGCCACTAGGGCCATCAATCGTGATAATTTTAGTCATTCGATACTTCGATATTTATGTTTAGGCCCACAGAGCTAGCTATGTCAACAAAACTTGGAAAAGAAGTCGCCACATTACCGCAATCTTCAACAATAATATCACCCTGTGCGCGTAACCCAGCGACGGAAAAAGCCATTGCAATGCGATGATCATGATGGCTTAAAACTCGACCAGAGCCAATCTTACCACCAATAATTTTAATACCATCCAAGGTTGGCTCTGCCTCTATACCTAGGATAGAGAGACCATCCGACATCGCCTGTATACGATCGCTCTCTTTAACTCTTAACTCCTCAGCCCCAGTCAAACATGTAACTCCATCCGCACAGGCTGCGGCGATGAAGATAGCTGGAAATTCATCAATGGCAAGAGCAACCTGACTCTCAGGAATATCAATACCTTTAAGTTCAGCGTATTGAACGCGAATGTCTGCTACAGGCTCACCTCCGACCTCTCTTTTATTCATAAGGGTGATCATCACTCCCATTTGACGCAAAATATTGATAACTCCAATTCGAGTAGGGTTGACCCCGACATGCTCTAACATGATATCCGAGCCCGGAGTAATCGCCGCAGCCACCATAAAAAAAGCGGCTGAGGAGATGTCCGCTGGAACATCAATGCGAGTGCCTTTGAGTTCTCCCCCGCTGTCTAAAGTTACTTTATTATCAGCGACTTTAATTCCATATCCGAAGCCTTTTAACATTCGTTCAGTATGATCTCGCGTTGGAGCTGGCTCCGTGACAGATGTCTCTCCTTGAGCATACAAACCGGCTAGCAGCAAGCAGGACTTAACCTGAGCGCTTGCAAGAGGCATATCATAATCAATGGCTTTCAAAGAATTATTCCCTTTAATCTTCAATGGGGGGGTTCCGTCTTCAGCGGTAAAAATTAGCGCTCCCATCGAGGACAAAGGATTTGCCACTCTAGTCATTGGACGGCTCGATAGGGAATCATCACCAATCAATTCTGTATCAAAACCTTGACCAGCTAGCAGTCCACTAAGTAGTCGCATTGATGTTCCTGAATTCCCCATATACAGAGCTTTCTGTGGGTCTTTTAAGCCTTGCATTCCGACCCCATGCACGACCACTCGACCTTGATCAGGACCCTCAATTAAAACACCCATATCTCTAAAGGCTTGAAGGGTAGCCAAACTGTCTTCACCCTCTAAAAATCCATTAATTTCAGTCATCCCTGTTGCAATAGATCCAAGCATTATCGAACGATGAGAAATAGACTTATCTCCAGGAACTCGCAGGTGACCACGAGCATGTCCACCGGGCGAAACTCGAAAATTAGTAGTTTTTGTTACACTATATTCTCGCAACTCTTTGCCCTCTTCGAGTTTACCAAAATAATTCCGAGCATCCCTGGCTCGAGTAAAAACATCTATAAGATATTCTCCATTAGCACTAGCGATTGCTCCTCTCAAAGTAACAAAATTTATCATCACTTTATCGAGAACATCTAATATCGAAGATCGATTGGCTAGAGCAATATCTCTCCACATCACCGGATCGCTAGCAGCAATCCGAGTAAAATCGCGAAATCCTCCAGCAGCAAATTTAAATATCTCATTTTTATCACCCATAGATGCAAGGGTATCCACCAATGAGTACGCCAAAAAATGAGGTAAATGACTCGTTGCTGCCAAAATCTCATCATGATCTTCAACAGCCATGGTTGACACTAAAGCTCCAACATCTGACCAGAGCTTGGCGACTAGAGAAAGATGCTCCTCACCAGTTTTCAGATCTGGCGTCAGAACAACCCGATGACCAGTAAATAAATCATGGTCAGCTGCTGTCACTCCGTTTCTCTCTGAACCAGCAATCGGGTGGCCAGGCACAAATTGTTCAGGCACAAAACCATAGATCTGAGTAACAGCCTCAATGACACTGCCTTTCACACTAGCCACATCAGTGATCGTGACTTCATTATTCAGATGCAGGTGGCATTCTTGAAGGACAGAGTTTACAGTAAGAGTAGGGACGCAGATTACAACAAGATCATCTGATCCAAGGTTTCCACCGATAACATCTAGACTAGATGCTGAATAATCTATTATCCCTGCTTCTAAGGCGAGCTCTAAGGTTGAACTGCGTCTTGATATTCCAATCACTTTTCTAGCAAGTCTTCTTTTACTAGCAGCACTCGCAATACTTGCGCCAATTAAACCAAGTCCAATAATAACTAGTTGGTTTAAAGTTGGCTTAGGCGTATCAGAGCTGTCCGGCATAAAATCATCCAATTATTCTTGTAATCTCTGAATTTAAAATAGACCCAACTAAAGAACCGCGCGAGGATATGATCCCAACACCTTAAGATCAACAACATTTTCTGTTAGTTCACTCAAAACATTTACGGATGCCTCATCTTCTATGTGACCGGCAAAATCTATAAAGAACACATAGGACCATTTACTACTCGGAGATGGACGCGATTCTAGACGCGTCATATCCAAATTATGCCTTCGAAAAGGCTCTAATAGCGCATAGAGAGCGCCTGGTTTATTTTTGACCGATACAACAAGTGAAGTAAGATCATCGCCACTGGGAGATACTGATTCTCTGCCAATAATCAAAAATCTGGTTGAATTGTCTGGGCGATCTTCGATCTTTTCCCATAATTTTTTTAGATCATAAAGGTCACAAGACATATCTCCTGCTATCGCTGCGGAATTCCATTCACCCTGGACTCTTTTAGCTGCTTCAGCATTACTGCTTACCGCCACACGTTCAATACTAGGATAATTTGCATTTAGCCACTGGCGACACTGTGCCAGAGACTGTGGGTGAGAATAGACTCGGGTAATATTTGAACTATTAGTATTTTCTCCCACTAAAAAGTGCTGGTGAATTCTTAATTCAACTTCTCCACAAATTTGCAATGAGGAGTCCATAAAGCTGTCCAAAGTATGACTAATTACACCCTCAGTAGAATTTTCAACTGGCACCACACCATAGTCACAGGCACCTGCTACCACTTCTCTGAATACTTCGTCAATTGCCGTCATAGGCATCGTTGTTGCGCTATCACCAAAGTGTTTGATTGCAGCCTCTTGGGTAAATGTGCCTTCAGGTCCCAAAAAAGCTACTTTGATAGGTTGCTCCAGAGCCAAACACGCAGACATTATTTGCCTAAAAAGGCGTGCCATATTTTCATTATCAATGACTCCATTATTAGAGTTCATTACTCGACGGAGAACCTGAGCCTCTCTCTCTGGACGATAATAAGTCTTATCACCTTGGCCTTTTTTTACCTTAGCAACTTGTTGAGCCAAGCCCGCACGGCAACTTATATTCTCCATAATCTGCATATCTAGAGCATCAATTTTTTCTCTCAGCGATGATAATGGATCTTTTTCTTCCATTAGATAATTCTCCTGATCATCCTAGTTATGATCATTCTCAATTCTATTCATCCATAGTCTTAACAGAGTCAGAATCTTCGTTCTCTTGAGGTTCGGCTATCCTGGCAAGACTCACAAGATTTTCATTTTCTTTGAGACGAATAATTCTCACGCCCTGAGTATTTCGCCCAACAGCAGAAACCTCATCTCCGCGGGTCCTTACCATGGTACCCTGATCTGAAATCAGCATGATCTCATCTCCCGAGAATAACTGAGTAGCTCCGACAAGTGGTCCATTTCTATCACTCGCCTGAATAGCAATCATTCCTTTACCACCTCGGCCTTTAGTGGGAAATTCAGTCACTACAGTCCGCTTACCAAATCCATTCTCACAAACCGTAAGTAAAAATCCATCCTCTTCTGGAATTACCATCGAGATAACTTTGTGCGCCTCTGGTAAGCGCATACCGCGGACGCCCTTCGAGACCCTTCCCATAGCCCTCGCATCTGTGCTAGAAAAACGTACCGCTTTGCCTTGTGAGCTGAACAGCATGACATCACTGTTATCATCAATGATTGCGGTTCCTACCAAATGATCACCCTCTACAAGGTCGACTGCTCTTAGTCCAACACTGCGCGGACGTGAGTATTGCTGCAAAGAAGTTTTTTTAACAGTTCCATTCGCGGTAGCCATCAAGACAAACTTATCTTCACTGTACTCATCCACTTGCAGGATGGAACTAATCCTTTCTCCCTCATCCAAAGGAAGCAGATTCACAACTGGTCTTCCTCGTGAATTTCGTCCAGCTATCGGAATTTGATAAACCTTAAGCCAATACACTTTCCCCATATTGGTAAAACATAAAATCGTTGCATGCGTGCTCGCAACCAACAAGTGCTCTACAAAATCTTCATCCTTGACCGCCGTTGCTGACTTACCCATTCCACCCCGTCGTTGCGCTTGATAATCACTCAATGGTTGTGTTTTGGCATATCCTCCATGAGAGATTGTAACAACTCTATCTTCCTCAGTAATAAGATCCTCAACAGTAAGATCATGCATTGACTCAATAATTTCCGTACGTCGATCATCGCCAAACTCCTCAACAACCTCCTCAAGTTCTTGACGGATAACTGACATCAAACGGCTAATATCTGCCAAAATATCTTGATAATCAGCTATTTCTTCAAGCTTCAAAGCAAATTCATCAATTATTTTTTCATGTTCCATTCCCGTCAAACGATGAAGCCGTAATTCTAAAATGTCTCTCGCTTGCTCGGGAGATAAGTAATACTTACCGTCGTGAAGACCAAATTGCTCGTCCAGCCCATCTGGACGGGCAGCCTCAGGTCCCGCTTTATCAAGCATTTTTAATACCGACCCTGGATTCCAACCCTTTGCAATCAGTCCCTCTCTAGCATCAGCAGGAGTCGAAGATGTCTTTATTAAAGCAATGATTTCATCAATATTGGCTAGCGCAATAGCAAACCCCTCGAGGGTATGTGCTCGCTCTCTTGCTTTGCGCAATAAATAAATAGTTCTTCTAGTCACAACTTCTCGACGATGACGCACAAAAGCTTCGAGCATGTCTTTAAGATTAAGAATCCTTGGCTGACCATCCACCAAGGCAACTATGTTAATTCCAAAAACATTTTGAAGTTGAGTTTGTGAGTAGAGGTTGTTTAGAACAACATCTCCAACCTCTCCTCTTTTCAACTCAATAACGATTCGTAATCCATCTTTATCAGATTCATCTCTGAGTTCAGAAATCCCTTCTAATTTCTTCTCCTTCACCAACTCGGCGATACGCTCAATTAAGCGAGCCTTGTTTAACTGATATGGAATTTCGGTAACGACAATGGTTTCACGCTGAGTTTTCTCGTCGACCTGGACCTCTGCTCGAGCGCGCATATAAATACGCCCCCGCCCAGTTCTATATGCTTCAATTATTCCAGCCCTACCGTTGATAATTGCGCCTGTGGGGAAGTCCGGTCCTGGAATATACTCCATCAGCTCATCAACAGTGATATCAGTATTATCAATTAACGCAAGACATCCGCTAACCACCTCGGTGAGATTATGAGGAGGTATATTTGTAGCCATGCCAACAGCAATGCCTGACGAACCATTAATCAATAAATTTGGAATGCGAGTTGGAAGAACAACTGGAATCTGCTCCGTTTCATCATAATTAGGAACATAATCTACTGTTTCTTTCTCTAAATCCTGCAAAAGTGCATGAGCCATTTTCATCATGCGAATTTCTGTGTATCTCATAGCAGCGGCTCGATCTCCATCTACCGAGCCAAAATTACCCTGCCCATCTACAAGCATATAGCGAAGAGAGAAGGGCTGTGCCATTCGAACAATAGTCTCATAAACTGCGGAATCGCCATGAGGATGATATTTACCGATGACGTCACCTACCACCCTGGCAGATTTCTTATACGCTTTGTTCCAGTCATTGCTGAGCTCATTCATCGCAAAAAGTACTCTTCGATGAACCGGCTTTAGCCCATCTCGAACATCGGGCAACGCCCTACCTACGATCACACTCATTGCGTAGTCTAAATAAGATTGCTTAAGCTCATCTTCTATATTTACCGGAACAATTTCTTTTGCTAGATCAACCATAATTTTAGTTATTATCCTCTATAAGGGTATTGATTGAATGCGCATAAAAAGATTCAGTCTTTGCCATTCGAGATGTCTTTCAGAGCCACCTAAACTACGCCTCTTTCAGAGGCAAATGTTAGCATAGTTGGGGTATAAAATGTGGCTTTTATTCGTTATAAGTGGACCTTAAAATGCCACAGAATAAGTTCAGATGTCTAGCCAATCAAAAGAATGTAAATTAGTTAAAAAGTTTCATCTAAAACTCTATAATCTATGTATAATTTTGCAACGACTCAAGAAATATGGGTGCAATTTGACATCAATCAGTCGCCTCACCGCAAAAATAAACATCGCTACACGACTTCAAAGTCGATCTGTATTCAGTTTGACTTGGCCAAGGTCTGTAGTAATGACCTTCAAAAAAATGAATTACAACTGGACAGACGGTACTCAGCCATTTTTAGAAGGAGACTGTATCCATGAATCTA
>NTJY01000051.1 GCA_002457245.1 SAR92 bacterium MED-G29
ATGCTTGAGGGAGCTAGAGAGATGGATTTGCACTTTCAAAAGGCTCCTCTCAATAAAAATATGCCAGTAATTTTAGCTTTGATTGGTATTTGGTATAGCAATTTTCTCAATGCACAGACGATGGCGGTGATTCCTTATTGCGAAAGATTAGCGTTATTACCCTCTTATCTTCAACAATTAGACATGGAGAGCAATGGCAAGTCTATTACTTTGGATAATGAGGAGGCCTCCTACAATACTGGGCCAATACTATGGGGTCAGACAGGAACTAACGGCCAGCATGCGTTTTTTCAGCTTCTGCATCAAGGCACTCGAATGGTTCCCATCGATTTTATCTCATGTGTACAAGATGAATTAAGTAATGACGAACATCACCGTGTTCTGCTTGGTAATATGTTAGGACAAGCCGCCGCACTAATGGAAGGTCAAGACGCGCCTGCAGACCAGCCGTATCGTTACTATTCCGGTAACAAGCCTTCAAATACACTTTTATTGAATTCGCTATCCCCGAAAAATTTCGGTTCTCTGATAGCTTTATATGAGCATAAAGTGTTTGTTCAAGGTAGCATTTGGAATATTAATTCTTTTGATCAGTGGGGCGTTGAGCTTGGTAAAAAAATGGCAAATGAATTACTTGATGACGCTAGAGACAGAAATGTATTAGATCCCTCGACCAAAAAATTGTTCGACTACATTGATGGTAACAGTTAGGACTAACCTGTAACGAAAGCTCTTGGAGGTCTGAGCTCTTTTGGCAGTGAGAAGCGAATTTTTTCGTCAACGCCCTCCAACTCTTTTGGAGGGCTCGCCCCATAACTTACCAATCGGTCAATGACATCTTGAACTAAGATTTCTGGCGCCGAAGCTCCCGCAGTAATGCCAATAGCTTTGGCACCAACAAACCAGCTAGGATCAACATCATCAGCCCCATCTATAAGGAAGGCAACGCATCCGCAGCGCTCGGCTAGTTCTTTTAATCGGTTGGAATTAGAACTAGCAACAGAACCAACTACCAGCACCACATCTGACTCGATTGCCAATTGCTTTACCGCATCCTGGCGGTTTTGAGTCGCATAGCAAATATCATCTTTACGCGGACCCTGTATAAGTGGGAACTTTTCACGCAAAGCATCAATGACTGCTGAGGTATCATCCATCGAGAGTGTTGTCTGAGTTACATAAGCGAGATTAGATGGATCTCTCACCTCAAGAGAATAGGCATCATTCTCATCCTCTACAAGATGGATAAAGCCACCTTGAGAATCATCAAACTGGCCCATCGTCCCAATTACTTCTGGATGGCCCGCATGACCTATCAGAATACAATCCATCCCATCTTGACTGTATTTCGTCACCTCGAAGTGTACTTTGGTTACTAATGGACAAGTAGCATCAAACACCTTTAGCTTTCTAAGCTCAGCTTCCTTACGCACAGCTTTCGACACTCCATGAGCGCTAAAGATACAAATTACATCATCAGGAATTTCGTCTAATTCCTCAACAAACACTGCTCCTCGCTCGCGAAGACCGTCAACTACAAACTTGTTATGCACCACCTCATGGCGGACATAAACGGGCGCGCCAAACAACTCTAGCGCACGATCAACAATATCTATGGCTCGATCTACCCCAGCACAGAATCCTCGAGGATTTGCGAGTTTTATCTCCATTAATGGACCCTCTCGGGATTGATTTCTACAATTTTTACCTGAAAAACAATATTTTTCCCAGATAAAGGATGATTAAAATCAACCATCACGAGATTCTCCTCAAGTGCAATAATAACACCAGGAAGCTCCCCGTCACCATTCTGGAATGACAAAATGGATCCAATCTCAAGATCCGCCTCATCAAAATTACCTCGATCAACTGACTGAACATTTTGAGTATTATGCTGACCAAAAGCATTCTCTGGGGGTATTATAAATTCTCGTTCATCCCCGACTTCCAGTCCAAGTAGACTCGACTCAAAGCCAGGCAATAAATTTCCATCTCCCACCGAAAACGTTGCTGGATTCCCTTCAAAATTTGAATCGACAATGTGACCATTTTCCAGCGCTAGTGAAAAATGGAGAGTGACCGAGGTTCCAGTCTGGATTTGCAAATTCATAATAATCCCTTTACTCCGAATCCTGCCTAGTAATCAGCATATCAAATATCAAGAGAGATGCGCCCATCGTTATCCCGCTGTCCGCTACGTTAAACGCAGGAAAATGAGAACCAGACCAATGAAAATCAAGAAAGTCTACCACGTAACCAAAGACAACTCGGTCATATAAATTCCCAAGTGCACCACCTAAGATGAGCGCTATTGCTATACCTTCGATGTATTTTACTCTTGGTAATTTAATCAACCAAATTACCAAAAATACACTAACTACCATAGACAAAACTGCCAAAAACCAACGCTGCCAACCTCCAGCATCACTCAAAAAACTGAATGCCGCACCGTAGTTGTGAACCCTTACCAAATTAAAAAAAGAGGTAATAAAATCGCGTTGACCCAGAAAGAAATCATTAACAATCCAATTTTTTGTAAGCTGGTCGAGTAATAGAATTGCCATGGCAATTGAGAACCACCAAGAAATAGGAAAGCGCTGGAAATCGCTGCGATCAGGCATACCTTCGGATTTCTCCCTTGCCTGAAATATTGTCTAAACAGCGATTGCAGATATCAGGATGAGCGATATTTGTACCCACATTATCAATAAAATGCCAACATCTGACACACTTTTTGGCTGGCGATTGACTCAAAGAAACTCGCAATCCTGGCATATTAGTCACATTAGCTCCTGCACCGTCCTCCAGAGGGAATAGATCCGCCTTTGATGTGATCGTCACAAACCTAAGTTCATCACCTAATTTTGATAATGTCTCTAGCAATGCTGTATCTGCATATAATTTAATCTCTGCGCTCAATGAACCCTTGATAATGCCCTGATTTCTCTGTTCTTCTATCACCTTATTGACCGCCTCTTTGACAAGCAAAATAGACGTCCAATCTTCTTCAGAGAGATTCTCCTGCTCAGCCATCCGATCCAGAGGATACCATTCCGCAGTAAAGACAGAGTCAGTTCGATCACCCGGCATAAATGTCCAAACTTCGTGCGCCGTGAAACTCAAAATAGGAGCTATCCAACGAACAAACGCTTCAGATATATGAAATAGTGCTGTCTGAGCAGAGCGTCTAGCCAAGCTATTCTCTGGGCATGTATATATCCTATCCTTAATAATATCTAGGTAAAATCCTCCCATATCTCGGACGCAAAAATTATGTAATTTTTGGTAAATCTGATGAAATTGGAATTGCTCATAATGAGCTATGATTTCATCCTGCAACTGCGCTGCACAATCTACTGCCCATCGATCTAAAGCTATAAGCTTCTCCTGATCTACCGAATGAATATCTGGATCAAAGCCATCAATATTTGATAAGAAATAACGAGCAGTATTTCGAATCCTCCTATAAGAATCACCCGCTCTGCTTAATATTTGGTCTGAGACTGACATCTCCGCACTAAAGTCGGCTGAAGCTGCCCAAAGCCTTAAAACGTCTGCCCCTAAATCATTAACGACTTTTTGTGGTGATATCACATTTCCAATTGACTTAGACATTTTCCGACCATTCTCATCCACGGTGAAACCGTGAGTGAGAACTGCCTTGTAAGGGGCAGAATTGTTCATTGCTATCGCAGTCTTGAGAGACGACTGGAACCATCCTCGATGCTGGTCAGAGCCCTCTAAATAAAGATCAGCTGGATAATTCAACTGCTCTCTGGCATCTACCACTGAGGCATGAGTTACACCAGAGTCAAACCATACATCAAGCGTATCAGTCACCTTCTGGTAAAGTTGAGCCTCATCACCCAACAGTTCTTTAGCATCAATTTCATACCAAGCATCAATACCCTTTGTTTCAACTATTTTGGCAACAGCCTCAATTAATTGCTCGGTATTGGGATGAATATCGCCTGTCTGCTTATTGACAAAAAGGGTGATAGGAACGCCCCAAGTCCTTTGACGGGAAATACACCAATCGGGGCTATTTTTTAACATTCCTTCAATTCTTGCTTCTCCCCATTCTGGATGCCAACTAACCTCCTTAATCGCAGATATGGCTTTATTTAGCAGGTCCTTCTTATCCATAGACACAAACCATTGAGGTGTTGCACGATAAATAAGTGGTGTTTTAGTCCTCCAGCAGTGCGCATAGCTATGGGTGATCTTTCCACACGCCATTAGCCGTCCTCGCTCATCTAAGGCATCAATAACATGCTGATCCACCTTATATACATGCTCTCCAGCAAACAACTCAACGTCATCCTTGAATACTCCATTATCCAGCACATAATTGAGGGTCCCAATTCCATATTTCGCAGCCACTACAAAATCTTCTACTCCGTGATCTGGCGCAGTATGGACGCAGCCAGTACCCGCATCTGTAGTGACGTGATCACCCAACAAAACTGGAATCTCACGATCATAGATCGGGTGCTTCGTAATAATGTTTTCTAATGCCTGACCGGCGCAACTAGCCAAAATGCTGTATTCGGTCAAGTTTAATCTAGACAATACGGACTCAACTAAAACTGAGGAACAAATGAGACGAATTGGGCCATCCTCCGACTTGCACTGCACTAAGCTATACTCTAATTCGGCACCTACTGAAATTGCTTGGCTGCTGGGGATCGTCCATGGGGTGGTAGTCCATATTAATAGATTGATAGTTCCCTCACCAGGAAGCCCTGAAAACGCACTAGAAGCCTTCAACAGCTGATCCTCTGCAGTCAGTGCATAAGCCACATCTATGGAAAATGATGTTTTGTCCTGATATTCCACCTCTGCCTCTGCGAGAGCCGAGCCACCCACAACACTCCAGTAGACTGGTTTATAGCCCTTTACAAGATGGCCATTCGCCACAATCTTTCCCAAGGATCTTATAATATCGGCCTCAACCTCAAAGTTCATAGTGAGGTAGGGATGATCCCAATCTCCAAATACGCCGATCCTTATAAAGTCTTTTCTTTGCCCATCGACTTGGCGCATCGCATAGTCTCGGCATTTTTGTCTGAAAACCGAATAATCTACCTTAACGCCAGCCTTACCAATTTTTTTCTCGACATTATGTTCTATAGGTAATCCATGACAATCCCACCCAGGCACATAGGGCGCATCAAAGCCACTAAGCGTTCGTGATTTAACAACAATATCCTTTAAAATTTTGTTTACTGCATGCCCAATGTGAATATCGCCATTGGCATAAGGAGGCCCATCATGCAGAGTATATTTGTCTCGGCCATCGCGCGCCTTTCTAATCTGTCCATACACGTCAGTCTCTTTCCAATGTTTGAGAATACTCGGCTCTCTCTGAGCTAGATTCGCTCTCATCGGAAAATTTGTTTTCGGCAGATTTAACGTTGCCTTGTAATCTAAAGGGTTTTCGCTCATGAATAATCCGTTAGTTATTATTTGCTTGATGAAACCAAGCTCTTATCTTGTTGATATCGTTTTGGATATTTTCTACCAGATTATCCAGCGAGGTGAACTTTTTTTCATCTCTAATTTTATGCTTAAATTCCACTTCAATTCGTTCACCATAAATATCTTTATCGAAATCTAAAATATGAACTTCTAAAATGGGCTTTACCAAATCGCCTACAGTTGGCCTAACTCCAACATTGGCCGCCGCTTTGTATAGTTTATCTCCTACTCTTACTAACACGGCAAATACACCCGAAATTGGAGCGCTGTATCTGTTGAGTTGGACATTCGCTGTTGGAAATCCCAACTCTTTACCCAATTGCTGGCCATAGACTACGCAACCTCTAATCGTGAAGGGCCGCCCAAGCAATGCTTCTGCACCTATAAAATCTGATTGGCAAAGAATTGTTCTTACCAAAGTACTGCTAATACGTTCACCGTTCACTTCCAACGTTTCCGTATCTTGAACTTCAAAATCATATTGATCGCCAGAGGATCGCAACATATTAAAATCACCACTGCGATCGCATCCAAATCTAAAATCATCCCCCACAATAAGAAATCGTGTGGCCAAGCCTTCTATTAATATGCGGTGAACGAATTCCGAAGCATTTAAGTTTCTAAGCGCGCTATTGAATTGCAAGCAAACTACTTTATCAATCCCAAAATCTCTGAGCGTCTCAACTTTTTCTCGAACTCTCATTAATCTCGCAGGAGCTTTTTCACCTGAAAAGAACTCCTGAGGCTGAGGTTCAAAAATCATTACCACAGACGGTAAATTTAACTCTTTGGCCTTCGTTTTTACTTGTTTTAAAATAGCTTGATGACCAAGGTGCACACCATCAAATGAACCAATGGTGACAACACTTCGATCTTGGGAACGTTGCAGATTGTGCAGTCCACGAATAAACACAATTTTGCGCTGTTGTGAGGTCAAAATAGTTACTCTCTTTTCCAAGCATAGAGTATACCTAGCAAAGGATTGAAAGGTAACCTTAAGAGCAGCAATGACTGTAAGAAACTGATAAATATATCAATGTAGAATGGCAACGAAAATCAATAGAGCTTGATGATTAAAAGTCAGCCTTTCCCAACAGCTGAATTGGGGCCCTGAAAATCTGCGAGCCTAAAGCCTGAAAAAAATAAAGCCAAAATATACAGCGAAAATCCGAAGCCGCAGACAATTAAAATACCACTAAGTCTTGACCACCAGGCCTTCTGTTGCCATATGTCTGAATCAAGTAGATTAAAATGATTTGAGAGAATCAGCAGGGCAAGTACCATAATTGTTACTGACACAAGCAACTGCATAAAAAATCTCATCCAACGATTATTGGGCATATATATTCCATCTCTGCGCAGACAAAAGAATAATAAAATCGCGTTTAAAGCAGCGGAGAGCGATGTTGCAGCGGCTAACCCTAGGTGACCTATTTCCCAATAGAAATGTAATGGCACAACAAAAACGATATTTAAGATCATATTGCTTGCCATAGCGATAATCCCTATTCGTACGGGAGTCCGCATATCTTGTCGAGCAAAAAAGCCTGGCGCCAATACCTTGATAAGCATGAATGCCACCAATCCCGCAGCATAGGCTTTAAGGCTGAGCGATGCCATGGCCATGTCACGAGATGTCATAACATCTCCGTAGTAAAAAAGCGTCACCAAAATAGGTTCTGCAAGTATTATCAAGGCAATAGCTGCGGGCACTGCAACTAGTAGGATCATCCTTAAAGCCCAATCCAGAGTAGCGGAAAACTCTGAGTTTGATTCGGCGGCATAATGACGAGAAAGATTTGGGAGAATAACAGTCGCGATCGCCACACCAAAAACTCCTAATGGCAGCTCTGAGAGACGATCAGAATAATATAACCAAGAGACACTTCCAGTAGGAAGGAATGTAGCTAACATTGTGTCTAAGAGTAGATTAATCTGACTGACTGAAACACCAAAAATCGCTGGGCCCATCAGCAATAAAATCTTTCTGACTCCTGAGTCTTGCCAGTCAACATTTGGCATAGGTAGCATATGAATATGTTTAAGAAATGGAAGTTGAAAAACAAACTGAACCACACCAGCAATTAGAACTCCCCATGCCAACGCAAAGGCGGGCTGTTCGAACATTGGTGATGCGCAAACTGCTCCAAGAATAAGAGTTATATTGAGTAATACCGGAGTAAATGCCGGCACAGCAAAACGGTCATAGCTATTCAACACCGCTCCCGCTACACCGGTCATCGAGATAAACAATAGATATGGGAATGTAATGCGTAGCATATCTACGGTGGAGGAATACTTAAAAGGATCATCCATAAACCAACGCGGAGCGAAAATCGCAGCTATGGCAGGCGCAGCTATCACTACAAAAAGCGTAAATAAAATCAATGTAAACCCTAAGGTCCCACTAACTCGACCTACTAATTCTTTAACTGCAGCCTGTGTTCCTTTTTCTCTGTACTCTCCTAAAACAGGGACAAAGGCCTGGGCAAATGCACCCTCTGCAAATAATCGTCTGAAAAAGTTAGGTATTTTGAATGCAACAAAGAAAACGTCCGCGAGGGCCTCAGCACCAATAACTCGGGCAAAAATGATATCTCTAGCTAGACCTAACATCCGAGATAGCATCGTGAAAAAGCTCACTATGCCACTTGATCGAAGAAGACCGCCCTTCCTACCTAGTTGAAGAGATGAAACCTCTGAATTTCCAGGCTGATCAGGAGAAACTGTTTTTGAACGAACTTTAATCAAGTAAAACCCTTAAGAGAGTGCGCTTCAACCTGCAGTGTACCCACTGGTCCAAGGTTGGCCAAGCAAATCTATATAACTTATTGACCCATATCGAACACAAAGAAAGTTTAGAGTAGGATGACTTCCCCAATAAACTGGAAATAAGCAGTTAGAAAGGTGTCAAAGTGGCTTGAATGTCGCAAATAAACACTGTATATTTCCGCGCCTTTAGCGAGTACACAGTAGGAGAAAAAAAGTTGGCAAATTCAGTCCAAGCAAAGAAAAGAGCACGTCAGAATGAGAAACGCCGCCAGCATAACGCCAGCCTGCGCTCAATGGTTCGCACTTACCTCAAAAAAGTTGATGCGGCAATAGCCACTGGGGACCATGGTGCTGCTCAGGAAGCCTACAACGCCTCAGTTCCAGTAATCGATCGCATGGCTGATAAAGGAATTATTCACAAGAATAAAGCAGCCAGACATAAGAGCAGACTAAATACTCAGGTAAAGGCACTTAGCAAGTAGAGAATACACTTCATCATTAAAAAACCGGCTGCTGCCGGTTTTTTTTGGTTAAATTCTCCTCCTGCCAACTTAGCCCAACACCACCATGTTATCCCTATGAACAACTTCGGCATTCTGTCGATAACCAAGAATTTCTAATACATCATCGGTATTTTGGCCTTTTATTTTATTAACCTCATCAGCACTATAGTTCACTAACCCGCGAGCTAATTCATGACCCATTGAGTTGACACAACTAACTAAATCTCCACGATTAAATTTACCGACAACCTCGACCACACCAACTGGCAGCAGACTTCGACCGTGCTTTAAAATAACCGCTTCAGCGCCAGAATCTAAAACTAATTTACCTTTCACTTTCAACTGACCCATTAACCATTGTTTCTTTGCAGCAATAGGTTTTTGACCAGCAGTCAGCAATGTTCCAAGCACATGTCCCTTTTTTATATCAAGCAAAATATTTTGCTTTCGTCCAGTCGTAATCAACGTGCTGCATCCCGAAGAGGAGGCAATTCGAGCTGCCTTAATTTTAGTAACCATTCCTCCACTACCAACAATACTCTTGCTGTTACTGGCCAAATGATCTAGATTCTTATCGTCTGCAGAAGCCCGCGAAACCAATTTAGCCGAAGGATTTAAATCAGGATCTGCTTCATATAAGCCATCCTTATCGGTCAAAATAACCAGTAAGTCAGCATCTATAAGGTTGGCAACCAGAGCAGCCAAACTATCATTGTCTCCGAATCGAATTTCGTCAGTGGCAACTGTATCGTTTTCATTAACAATAGGAACAACACCAAGGTCCATCAGACGTTTTAAAGCTCCACGAGCATTTAAGTATCTCTGTCTATTCGATACATCATCATGATCCAGTAAAATCTGAGCCGTACGCCTTTGAAATTTAATAAAACTCGTCTCATACGCTTGAATTAAACCCATTTGGCCCACTGCTGCTGCGGCCTGCAATTCATGTATTGAGTCTGGTCTACCTTCCCAACCCAGACGAGAAATGCCTTCAGCAATTGCCCCTGAGGATACCAACACGACTTCTATGTCTTGGTTCATTAATTCAGCTATCTGCTCGACCCATCCGTCAATAGCTCCTCGATCAAGTCCAGCGCCATTGTTGGTGAGTATTGCGCTCCCAAACTTTATGACCCATCTTTTTGACCGTTTAGGATTTATATTAGCCACTTGATATCACTCAACATAAACCACTTCCACGTCATGATCATCCTCATCGTCATCAATCTTTGATTTTTGACGAGATTGTCTTCGCATAATGGCCAAGTCCTCAATACGATCTCTCGCTTCAGCCTGAATTATTTGTCTTTGATGATCCGCTAAGACTAGCAGCTCTGGATCTGCCTCCTCTTGTTGGCGCTTATCATCAATATAATCCATGATTGTTGCACATAAAGATTTGGTCCCCACCGAGGCAAGCCCTGATATATGAAAAACAGGACCTTCCCAGCTCAAAGCGGTAACGACTTTTTGGCATGCATCTTGAACTTCATCTTCAGGAATTAGGTCGACTTTGTTTAATACTAACCAGCGATCCTGATCAGACAATGTTGAACTGAACGTTTTTAGTTCTTTTTCTATTACACGTGCATTGTGCTCTGGAGTGCTTCCATCGTATGGCATCATGTCAACTAAATGCAGCAATAGCCGTGTACGTGTAAGATGTTTGAGGAAACGAATACCCAGCCCAGCCCCTTCAGAGGCCCCCTCGATAAGTCCAGGAATATCGGCTACAACAAATGACTTATCACCACTAATACCAACCACACCAAGATTTGGAATAAGCGTTGTAAAAGGATAGTCTGCCACCTTTGGGCGCGCCGCCGATACGGATCGAATAAACGTAGATTTGCCGGCGTTTGGTAGCCCTAGCAATCCGACATCTGCCAACACTTTTAGCTCCAACTTCAGTTCACGAACATCACCCTCTTTACCCGGGGATGTTTGTCTTGGAGCTCGGTTTGTACTGGATTTATATCGAGTATTTCCAAGTCCGTGGAATCCACCTTGAGC
>NTJY01000052.1 GCA_002457245.1 SAR92 bacterium MED-G29
CATATCTATTTCGGGCGCGCATTTCAATCCGGCCGTCACGCTCGTAATGTTTATGAAAAATGAAATTCAAGTCTTGTTGATGTTCTTATTCATTGGTGCACAAATATCTGGAGGCCTGTTGGGTGTGCTCCTTGCTCATGGCATGTTTGGGCTTGATGTTTTTCAAATCTCAGAAAATTACAGGGGCGACATACATACCTATCTAGCCGAGTTTATTGCAACCTTCGGCTTATTAATGGTCATACTTGGCGTTCGACAGTTCAGTATTTTTGCGGTCGCTCCTGCCGTAGGCCTATATATTTCTGCAGGGTATTGGTTTACATCATCCACCTCTTTTGCCAATCCTGCCGTTACGATCGCCAGAGCATTTACCGATACATTTACAGGAATTGATCCTGAATTCGTTGGTCCGTTCTTGGTTGCGCAGTTTTCAGGAGCCGTTGTAGCTTCTCTCATTATGGGAAAAATTCAAAGTGAGACTTCGCAATAAGCCAGTAATAGTATTTTTGTGCGTGGAGAACTCTTGCAGAAGTCAGATAGCAGAGGCTTTTGGACGAGCGTTTTTTGCAGATCAATATGAGGTGGCCAGCGCGGGCTCTGAGCCATCTGGCAGTGTTAATGCCACCGCTATCGAATTGATGCAGGAATTAGGTTACGACATGACATGTCATAGGTCGAAAGGAGTAGATGAGCTAGAGACTAAAGAAATTTTGGCGCTGATTACCTTGGGATGCGGTGATGCATGCCCCAAAATAGCGGCAAAGCAAAGGCTGGACTGGCAAATTCCCGATCCAAAAACTATGTCGCGATGCGACTTTAGAGCGGTAATAAATTTAATTAAAAAACAGGTGTTAGGCCTGGTTAACGAGTTATCCTCCCCAACTTAGATAACCCGTCAATCCTACTGCTATTCCTAGCGATGAAAACATTGAAATGACACCGCACAGGTTTCTAACGTCGCAAAAATTCGACTTATTTCCGCAACATATTGGTCATAAAAACACCATACTTTTGACGCACTATTTCCGCGTCCATTTTGCAAAAGGTGATGCGTGAGCTCCGAAAATGCGCACATAGACGTCGATATTCAGAAATCAGAGGAAACTGGGCGTCATGCCCATCCAACTTTCTATCAAACCATTTGGATATCAGATACTCATCTGGGGACTCCTGGTTGTAAAGCTGAATTCTTGCTCGATTTCTTAAAGAATCACGAATCCAAAAACCTTTACTTAGTCGGGGATATCATCGATGGATGGCAATTGACTAAAAAGTGGTATTGGAATCAACTTCACAATGACGTGATACAAAAAGTGCTGCGCAAGTCTCGCAAAGGTACTCGGGTTGTCTACATTGTGGGCAACCACGACGAGGGACTCCGAAATGTCCTTGGAATATCATTGGGCGATATTCAAATTGTCAACGAGGCGGAGCACACTCTGCTGGATGGCCGAAGGTTTTTAATTCTTCATGGCGATCTCTTCGATGGCATTATAAAAAATGTCAAATGGATTGCACATCTTGGAGACTTTTTATATGTAAGGATGATTAAAATTAATAACACTTTCAACCGTGTTAGGAGGAAACTCGGATTCCCCTACTGGTCGTTGTCACAATACCTCAAGCAGCGTGTGAAGAGCGCCATAAACTTTGTGACTGACTTCGAAAATGCTATTGCCAATGAAGGGAAACGAAGGGGTTTTGATGGTGTGGTTTGCGGACACATTCACAAAGCAGAAATTCGGGACATTGGCGGTGTCCTTTACTGCAACGACGGAGATTGGGTCGAAAGTCTGAGTGCGCTTGTAGAGACCGAAGCCGGCGAATTAAAGCTTATCCATTGGCCGTTCGATGGCGATCAAGTTTATGACAGCAGTCAGCAAACAAAGATCTCATCTTAAAAGCCTATGAAAATTAATCTATTAGTGATTGTAACAGATGAAGACTTACGACTAAAACGTGCCTTGAGCGTTACAAACAATATTGAATTCTATAGTTACAAGGTTAGTTTTTCGTTAAGGAAAGCCCATTAAATTAGTCTTTAATCTTTTTCCTTAATATAGTTGAGAATATATCGGGAAAGAAACCAAGCAACAATTGGTATCATTACCAGAGCAGCTATAAATAAACTTTCTTGCATGTCCTCTAGGCCGCCATCAAAAATTATGTGATACACAAAAGTGCCTATCGCTAATACGGATGCCGCGCCGCATAGAATTGTTAAAATCAGGAAGAGAACTTCTAGTAAAAGTTTCATATTATCCCACTACTTTTTTGTACAAATACATAATTTCTAATCCAACAAGGCAGTGACATGTTCAACTCTCGGGTTTTTATGCATTAAATAATAGCTATCTCAACTAATCAAGAACCGAACAGAAACAACAACAAAAACTAAGGGTTTAGTGGTCTTTTTGAAGTCTCAAAACATTTGACCCCATGGAGGTGTTTTTTCGCGGGTAGGAATCCTAAGTTTTACTCTTGAATATCCGTTTTGACTGTCACACAATGTGTCACACATCTTCTGTTTTTAGAGGATTACGTGTCGAAAGTTAGGAGTTTGTTGAGAGCATTATTAGTTTGTTAAACGTGGCTGTAACGCCCGTATTTACTCGGGATAAGGTAAAGACTGAACTAAGCATGTAGAGCCGCAGGCAGCGGACAAGCGGACGCGGGTTCAATTCCCGCCGCCTCCACCAAAAATAGACCTCAACCTCAAATGGGTTGAGGTTTTTAAATCTCTAGCTTTAAGGCCGCGCGGTATAGGCAAGATTTTCATGCCAAAAGTCGACAACATACTCAATACGAGCTCTCATTAGATCTCTGTATTTAGGTAGCTCACTCAAATGGATCCATCTACACTCAATAATGCCCTCTTCAATCTGGGGAGTGGTATCCGCATCAAATCCGTCATACCGCATTAAATACCAATGTGTTTTCTTCATGTATCTGATGTTTTGGTGTCGTGTTGTATGCCATGTTGAGACTAGCTTGCCCTCTATAGATAACTTGGAGGATTCTAACCCAGTTTCCTCATTGACTTCCCGAATGGCAGATAGTTTTTTTCCATCTTCGTCGACACGTCCCTTAGGCATGTCCCATCGCCCACGTTTAAACATCAGCAGTATATGGTTCTGATGATTGCAGACCAGCCCGCCTGCAGATTCGATAATGGGCAAATCAATGGTTTGAAACAATGAGTCCGGAAAACTCGATTCATTATGATTTTTAGACATGACGGATTCCATTAATAATGTCTACTACTCCTGATCTTTTAGTTGTTTTAGCACTGCTAGCTGTTGGAGTGAAAGGTCACCAAATTTTACACCGCCAACAGAGATGCTATGACTGACTCGAACATCTTCTCCCGTCAGCGGCTCAAACTTTCTTCGACCAAAAAAACGAACTAAGTATAACATACTGGTTAATCTGGCTTGCTTCTTTAAATTGGCATTCACTACCACCCAGGGTGATATTGCTGATGAGGTATGCTCAAACATTTGGTTTTTGTACTTGGTAAACAGCGCCCACTTTTTCCGGGCATTGAGATCATTTTCCGAAAACTTCCAGTAAGTCAGTGGGTTGCTTAATCGATTCTCGAACCTTATTAACTGGGTATCCTGGTCTACAGAGAGGTAGAATTTTACCATTAACAGGCCTTTGTCTATATGAGTGTGCTCCCAGTTCAGCACTTTTCTCATAAAACGTTTATATCTTTTTTCTGAGCAATAACCCATTGTGGGTTCTATCAATGCCCTTGAATACCAGGATCGATCGAAAAATGCGATGTTGCCCGGTTCCGGAAATAGTGACTCATATCGTCTAAACCAATATTTGGATTCTGACTCACTTGGAACGCCCAGCGCATTGATTGAAAAATGCGCAGGCATAAGGTTTTCTGTAAAACGTTTAATGGTTGACCCTTTGCCAGCTGCGTCCCTTCCTTCAAAAACCACGACAAGAGAGAGCTTTTGCCGCACTAACCATTGCTGAATTTTTAGCAGCTCAACCTGCAGTCGGCGTTTTTCAACCTGGTACTCACTTTCACTAATATTTTCGTAAGGGTTTTCGATTATTCGGATATTTTTACGCTTCATAATAATTTCCGAGCGACTACTTTATTTCCGACTAGCCTATGACATAAATATTAAATTTTTATGACTATCTAATGGCAAGTATGTGGCCTGCTTTGTCAAAAAAATCTAATCTTATTGACACAAAGCTGTAATACAGTCCACTTAGTGTGTATTCCTAATAATTCTCGGGGATGTATCATGAATCGAACAAATCTATATCAAGCAATAGTATCAATCACCGCACTATTAACCGTTTTGGGTGCTCAGGCGCAAAATGCCGGAGGACTGGAAGAGATTACCGTAATTGGTTCTAAGGCAAGCCTATTGTCCGCAGTAGATAAGCAAAGAGAGTCGGACAGCATTATATCTGTGGTCGATTCCGATGCACTCGGGGGATTTGCTGACACCACAGCTGCTGAAGCTGTAAGAAGACTCTCAGGTATCTCTGTTGAAAATGACCAGGGTGAGGGCCGCTATGTCACTATTAGAGGGTTATCCTCCGATCTGAATAGTATTGCAATTAATGGCGCCTCGATGGTGGCGCCTGAGAACGGCAGAAGTGTCATGTTAGACGGTTTGCCCACTGAACTGTTGGATTCTATTACTGTCTCCAAGACATTGACGCCAGAGATGGATGCAGATTCCATCGGTGGACGCATCGATTTTCTGACCAAGAAGCCGGCTGACTTAGAGCGAGAGTTGCTGAAAGTTAAAATTCAGAACAACTTCAGTCAGTATGCAGATAAAAAGGCAAATCCAAAACTTGCCATAACCTATGGTGATAAGCTAAATAATTCCATGGGCCATATATTAGGTCTCACATACTCTAGCAAGGACATCGTTGCCTTTAACAATGAAACCGGCTTTGGTTGGGAAGATGGATATATGAATGATGACTACGAGATGCGCTACTATGAATTGACCCGTGAGCGATTTGGCTTGAGTTATGATGTAGATATGCTGGTTGACAGCGGAAGACTATATTTGAGCACGTTCTACAACCAGTATGATGATGAAGAGCTTCGCTGGAAAGATGAATATGGCAAGCTGGGGCTGATAGATGGCACGGACACAGCAACGGGCATGCAAACTGATCGGATGCGTCATGATGCAGAAACTCGGGTCCGTTATGAAACTCGCACACTATCTGCCGTTACTTTTGGATTCGAGGGAAATGTGGGTGGCTGGGGTATAGACCCGATGCTAAGTTACTCTTTCGCCGAGGAAGATGATAGCGACAATGCTGATGTCACCTTCAGGATGGATCAAAAAGACACAGTCGGCAATATTGATTGGAGCAATCCACAGCAAGTTATCATTACACCAACCGACTTAAGTATTTATGATCCTGCACAACTAAAATTCAAGGAGCTGGAGATCACTGAAAATGTCTCCAAAGATTCGGAGTTAGCTTTTTCTATTAATGCAGAAAAAGAAACTGATTTCGGTATTTTCAAGATGGGCTTCAAAAGCAAGAATCGCGAAAAAGATGTTGATGATTACATCATTGTGTATGAAGCTGAAACAACAATGGCTGACTTTGACCCACAAACATTGGATTGGAGAATTCCCGGGCAAACCTTCAGTCCACAAGCAAACCCAGACTTAATTTATGGTCTGCGCGATCAGCTTGATTCTCTTGATGTTGATTTCAGTGATTCGTTATCCAGAGACTTTGTTACCGAAGAGAAGGTGAATGCAGTCTTCATTCAAAATACATATTCCTGGGACAAAGGAGTTGTTGTCGCTGGTATGAGGTACGAGGATACTTCAACAGACTCCAGCGCATTCGACCAAGACGGTAATGTTGTATTGGCGAGCAGCGATCACTCTTTCTTTGCGCCAAGCGTTAACGTCAAATTTTTCCTGACGGACCAATGGACATTGAGAGGCGCCATTTGGAGAGGATTATCTCGACCAGGATTTAAAAAGACGGCACCGAAGTTGGATTATAAGGACGACGATGGTGATATTAGTGGAAGCGCAGGTAACCCTGACCTTAAGCCCTATGAGGCTACCAACTATGATCTGTCACTGGAATTCTATGGCGATGACATGACTTTTGTAAGCATTGGGTTGTTCAGAAAAGATATCGAAAACGCAATTTACCCAAAAATATATAAAACGGCCACTTTCTTAGGTGTAACCTTTAATGATGATGTAGAAACTTGGGAGAATGCAGACGACTCTACTATCGATGGGCTTGAACTTAATCTGCAGTATGGCTGGGAAAACGGTATCTATTTCGCCGGTAACATCACATTAACTGATGGCGAGAGCACGTTCTCACCTGCTGACGGCATGTCCTTCACGACACCTTTCAGGAAGCTGGCAGATGAAGCAGCAAATATTAGCTTAGGATATGATAAAGGTCCGTGGGACATTCGTCTCGCTGCTAATTACAGAAGCGATTATCTTGATTGGTTGTCTGATGAAGGTGATGACATTGATGATGTTTCCGAAAATAATTCAAGATTTGTTGATTCCTACATGCAGATTGATCTAACTGCGAAATACAAAATATCTGATTCAACAGAGTTGAAATTCGAAGCGGTAAATATGGGTAATGAAGAAGAGTATTACTATTGGGGCGATGAATCTCAGCTGTCTCAATATGATCTTTTTGGAAGAAATTACTCGGTAGGGTTGACCTACAAATTCTAGTTCTCCCCAGGGAAAGTACTACGCTTTTCCGCCCTGGCCGCTGTAATCATAGTATTGGTTGCAGCGGTCTTTTATCTAACTATAAAAGAGGTTAAGACCAAATTAATCTGCGTTATTACTAGGATATGTTGATATGACATCACAAATTTGCAATAAAATTATACTAGTCAGCCTTGTTTCGTTTATTGTTGCCTGTAGCCAGTATCCAGCTGTAACAGCCAAATTCGAAACGCCACAGGTAACAACCCATGATGACGCGGCAGATGACCCTGCCATTTGGGTCGACGTTGAACGGCCTGAAAAATCATTGGTTTTTGGAACCGATAAAAAAAGTGGTGTTTATGTCTACAATTTGCAAGGTCAGGAAATCGGTTACACAGCACTTGGTGATATCAACAATATTGACCTGCGCAGCCAGGGCGGTGTGACTAAAATAGTGGCTTCAAATCGAACCAACGAGACTATAGATCTTTGGCTAGTTTCTGATTTACGTCTGCAAGAGGGCTCAAAACAAAATAAATTTGCTCTGGATACCCAAAGGTCGGTGAGGGCTAACTCGGCAATTAATATCTATGGTATCTGTGCAGGTAACGATTCAGAGCTCGGCTTTATCGCATTTGTCACCGAAGATGAAGGACCTAGAGTTGAGATGTGGCAGTATTCGGATGCAGGATTATCTTTGTTAACAACTTTTAATAATGGTGGAGAGTCTGAGGGCTGTGTTTACGATGATGAGAATCGCAGACTGTTTATTTCTGAGGAAGAGACCAATGGAGTACTTAAAGCCTACAATATTAACCAGGCTCTGGATTTTTCAAGTTTTGTTACAGTAGATTCCAGGAAAGGTAATATCGTCGGTGATCCTGAAGGCGTAGCGATTTATAAGGCCAATGATACGGACGGCTTTATTGTGCTGTCCTCTCAGGGCGACTCAAAGTTTAATCTGTATGATCGAAAGCCCCCCTATCAGTTTGTGGGCAGCTTCAGTGTCAAAGCAGGTCTGAGCGCAAAAGGACTACCTATCGATGAAATCACCACTACCGATGGTATTGAGGTTATCAATCTAGACTTCAATAGCCATTTTCCAGAGGGTTTAATGGTTATACAGGATGATGTAAACACAGTAGATAAAAATTCTAAGCTCAAGCGACAAAATTTCAAATTTGTGTCATTTAAAGACATCATAAATGTCTTATCACTGAACACAGCTGCGGATTAAATAATTATTCAGACGTCATTCCGAGGTGCGCTGCCAGTAATGGTGTTCGTCTAGGTTCTCCAGCATTTTATGCTTAAGGTTTTGATACTGACAAGCTTAGCTCCATCGCATGGAGATTTGCCTAAGACCTGCGAAAATTCTGAGTTATATGAGGTTTCTTCTTCGAGCTTCCGATTTGATAAACTTTGTCACATAAGGCTTGTCAACCTGTCGATTATCAAAAAGATTAATGTGAACTATCGAAGTTTTTAAACACCAACTGACCGGCGTAGCGACGGATAAAATAGTAATAAAGCCATAGCACGGGCAATAACATAAATAATTATTGCCCCCCAAAGACCTTGAACATCAAATTGGCCTTTTAGGGCCCACCAGGCGATGAGGTAAACCGCAATAGATAGCACAGCAGCATCTCGCATTTGTCGGGTAAACGAGGCGCCTATAAAAATGCCATCTAACTGAAAGGCTGCAAAAGACAGCAACACATACAGCGCAGCCAGTGGGAGTAATGGGTTGATCGCCAGACGCACCGCACTAATATCGGTTAGAAGCATTACAGCCACATCACCCAAAAGAATAATGGCTAGTGCCAGTAACATGGCAGTGGCTGCAGCCAACACGGTTGTTCGTCGAACCGCGAGATCAAAAACATCTCCGCGCTTTGCGCCCAAAGCGTTTCCAACTAGAGCCTCCGCCACAAAAGCATACCCATCAAGGAAGAACGCTGAGAATGCAATTAACTGAAGCAAGATATGGTTACTGGCTAGTATTGTGTCTCCAAACTTTGCGCTCTGATTGGTAAAGAAGGCGAAGGAAAACACCAAAATCAGCGTTCGCAGCATAATGTCAACATTTGAAGACATGGTCTTTAGTAGTGCTGACCAGTCCATGATTTTGGTTTTGGGCCAAAATTCTTCGGCCAATATCTTGCGATCATTTAACGTTTTATATGTCAATAATCCTGCGAATAGCACAGTTGCCCATTCCGCGATAACAGTACCCAATGCTATGCCACTAGCACCCCAACCTAAAATACCGGCAAACCAGATATCCAATAGAATATTTAGGCCATTCAAGAATAGTTGGACCACTAGTAAGGTCCGACTCTTACCCAGGCCAATTAAGAGACCCATGAAAGCAAAGGTAGCAAGCGTAGCCGGCGCACCCCAGATGCGGATATTAAAATATTCTTTGGCTACAGCCTCAACTTGGACGCTCCCATCTAGCAATGAAAACGCAGCCAGCTTAATGGGCCATTGGATCAAAATTAAAGCGACCCCAAGACAGGCTGAAATCAGAAGGGCTCTGCCAAGTACTGCTCTAACCTCTTGTTCATCTCCAGCGCCGGAAGCTTGGGCAGAAAAACCCGTAGTGCCCATTCTTAAGAACCCAAAGCTCCAATAGACGAAGGAAAAAATCAATGCCCCAAACGCGATAGCTCCAAGGTCTTCTACATTACCTACGTTTCCGATGACAGCAGTATCGACAAGCCCCAATAGAGGGACTGATGCATTAGCCAAAATGATTGGCCATGCTTTTTGCAACAGAAATCGGTAACTGATGAGGTGGGGAGTTTGCATTTACTTAAACTCTTCCAATAGTGGTCTGTTTATACGGAGATTTCTTCCACCAAATAGCTCTTTATCTTCAGGATTACTTTGGTAGTTTGAGCGTTTCAGAAGCAGTAAATTCAGTGTCTAAAGTGACGCATGCCAGTAAACACCATCGCCATACCATGCTCATTGGCCGCTGTAATTACTTCGTCATCTCGCATTGATCCCCCAGGTTGAATAATGCAACTTATGCCTGCTTTACCGGCGTTATCAATGCCGTCTCGGAACGGAAAGAAGGCGTCTGAGGCCATTACTGCTCCAACCACATCCAAGCCTGCATGCTCAGCTTTTATACCTGCAATGCGAGCGCTGTTTATTCGGCTCATTTGACCGGCACCTACACCAATGGTCTGATTATTTTTAGCATAAATAATGGCATTAGATTTGACCATCTTGGCCACCTTCCAAGCAAAGAGCATGTCACACATTTCGCTTGAGGTTGGGATTCGTTTGGAGGCAACCTTGAGATCCCTTTCGCAGACCATGCCATTATCCCTATCCTGAATCAGTAATCCGCCATTGACACGTTTGTAATCAAAGTCATTTGGCCGTTGGGAATCCCACATGCCACACGCTAGGAGTCGAACGTTCTTCTTTTCGGCTACCACCGCAGAGGCATCAGCGGATACGGTGGGTGCAATAATCACCTCAACAAACTGCTTTTCACAAATTGCGCGCGCTGTTTTTGAATCTAACTCCCTGTTAAAGGCAATGATTCCGCCAAAGGCAGACTCAGGGTCTGTAGCAAACGCTAATTCGTACGCTGCTCCAATGTCCGATGCAACAGCAACGCCGCAGGGATTCGCATGTTTAACAATTACGCAAGCAGGTTCATCAAACTGCTTTACGCACTCTAGAGCGGCGTCTGTGTCAGCAATATTGTTGAACGAGAGCTCTTTTCCTTGAAGCTGTTTGGCGGTTGCAACGCTTGCCTCGGTTGGACTTGCCTCAGTATAGAAAGCAGCTTTTTGGTGGGGGTTTTCTCCATAACGCATTTCTTGAGTTTTGAAGTACTGCATATTGAAGGTGTTAGAAAAATCACGCGCAGTGTTATCAGTGCCACGCGATCCAAAGTGGTTTGCAATCATCCCATCATAACCAGCAGTATGCTCGAAGGCCTTAACCATCAGCTCATAGCGTGTCTGATAC
>NTJY01000053.1 GCA_002457245.1 SAR92 bacterium MED-G29
CATTGCAAAGCAGCAAGGACTAAGTGTTCATATGGATGGCGCAAGATTTGCCAACGCGATTGCTTCCCTTGGATGTACTCCGGCAGAAATGACATGGAAAGCTGGAGTGGATGTGCTTTGTCTAGGAGCAACTAAGTGCGGAGCCTTGAGTCTTGAGGCAGTAGTATTTTTCAATAAACATCTATCGAAGGGTTTTACTCAACGACGAAAGCGGTCCGGTCATCTGTTGTCAAAGGGACGTCTATTTGGTGCGCAGATGGTTGGTTGGCTGAAAGATAGCCACTGGCTTGACCTCGCTACCCATGCCAATCAACAGGCAAAAAAGCTTAGCGACGCCCTAGTGGCTATTGATCAGATAGAGTTAGCTTGGCCGGTCCAAGCGAATGAGCTGTTTGTAATTATGCCTAAGGGTTTGGCAACACACTTGCAATCGGCAGGCGCTGAGTTTTACGAATGGTCTGAGAACACACTTCCAGAAACAATCAAATTGGCCAACGGACAAACCTATGTGCGTCTGGTTACTTCATTTTCAACTCAAGATAGCCAGTGTGAGCTCTTTATCGAAAACATTACCGACTATTTTGAAAATCAGGATCGTTAGATGCTCCAATTTACATATGGTCATGGTCCCTGATCATTGTGATACCACTCTAATTTCTGCTTTTAGCAATGCCACATTGGCTATCGTGCCCTGTTGGGGAATATTGTTAATTTAATAGTTACGCCTATACTTAGTCTCCAATAAGAATTGATATGGAGGAGAATGTGTCTATGAGTATTTGGAAAACATCTATTGAAGAAACAGAAACGCAGTTGTCGGGTCCATTTAGGGCACCTCAACAAATGCTCGCAGAACAAGAATATGATGGCCACCTATCTATTCATGATGATAGCCAAGCAGAATCGCTTGGGTTTAAAGGCGCTCCAATTGAAGGGCCAACGCATTTTTCTCAATTCGATCCACTGCTACATAAACTATGGGGAGATGATTGGTTTAGATTCGGCTGTATCAGCACTCATTTTAAAGCGATGGTCATCGAGGGGGAAAGCGTAAAAGCATATGCTGAGAGGTCGAATACTGATTACAAAACTGCAAGAATATGGGTTGTCAAAGAAGATGGCGAAGTAGTTCTGGAGGGAAGTGCTAGCCTTGGCCCTGATCATCCTGAGAGCCATGTAGAAAAAATTTTAGCATCTCGACCAACTGCTGAAAATCTGGTGATCTTAGAGCATGCGAAAATTGGAGATCGCTCACCTCCTGAGAAAGGTATCAGAATAGACTTCAATCAAAACCTTGGGAAAAATTATCCTTTTACTCTAAATCAAAAGTTAAAAAAAATCACAGAGTGCTGCAATTGGTATCTTCCCGTGCATGCTACGAGCTCTCCATGGGGAAGACCAATCGTGCCATTTGAAATGATAAACCCATTGGTAAGTTATTCACGGTCACTTCTTCCGAGAGCAAAGCAACCGTCCATAGGTTTATTCGCTGATCTACAAGTAAAGTTAATAAATGGACCAATATTGGTGAATGAAGAATATATTTTGGAGCGCGAGATTGTAGGTCTTGGTGAGAGTCGAAGAACCGAATCAATGTGGATAAAAACATCAATTTTCTCATCTAAAAATTCTGAGCTGGTTGGTACAGTACTTTTAAACAATGCCGTTCTGAAAGATTCATTCACTAATTATGAGGCAGAAAAGAAGTTATTAAATAAGACTGATGTTTAGGTTTTTTTCAGCTCCTATAACAACTTAATAACATCAGTCCCTGATTCTGTAGGTCCTCTTCCTTGTACTTTTAATTTGATATCATGTGCTAAGCGCACAATAGTCAAAGCATAGCCTCTTGAGACGTGGTTTTTTTAAAGGTGGGACTTTAGTCATGTATAGGTTGATAAAAACGGTCATTTTGATCACTTTGTTGTTCTCCTCGCAGTTGCTGTGGTCAATGGAGTTGGCTCACTTAGAACGCCTCATTGAAGAGCATGCGCTTAAAAATGATGCAGAAATGGCGCCAGCGGAAATTAAAAAGATAGCGCGGTATTTGGACGCTAAAAATAATCCTGACTTTTACGCAGAGACGATTCAAAAATTTCTTGCTGGGGATAAGCTAGCAAAGCCAAAAAAGGGTCTCATTCTCTTTGTTGGAAGTTCAAGTATTCGCTTGTGGAATACATTGGCAGACGACATGAGTCCCATGCAGGTTATTAACCGAGGTTTTGGTGGTGCCTATATTCGGCATATTAATTATCATTTTGATGATGTTGTGAGCCGATATAAACCCCGAGCGGTAGTTTTCTTTTGCGGGACCAATGACATCGCGGGTCTGCATAGTCCCGAGAGTGTTTTTGCAGATTTTCTTCGCTTTTACGCTATGTCGAGGGAAGCACTACCACAAACAAAAATTTTCGTTATTGGTATTAAGCCGACGGTCTCTCGAGCCTATTTGAGGAAAGAAGAACAAGACTTTAATGCCAGGATTGCATCATTGGCAGGTACTGAAAAAGGGCTATTTTATATAGACATCTGGGACAGCATGCTGAATTCCGATGGAAGCGCCAATCCTGCCTTGTTTATTGAGGATGGTTTGCATCTAAACGCTGCGGGTTATGCATTATGGAAGCGTCTTACCAAGCCGATTTTAGAGGCGAATCTTTAGTGTCCCTCACTCCTATTGTTGAGTGCAAAATGCTGCACACAGTGCAGGAAGCCCTTGAAAATATCCCTGCCACTTTGCAGCGGCTTTATGTCGAAAAAATCTGGGTAAGCAGCTACTCAAAATAGACTCATAGAAACAACCTTGAGCTTTTCAGTGGATCAGTTCGCCTGACAGGGTTGGGCCGCAGGCAAGTACGAATAACCTCAGCTTGCTAGCCTTTGCAAAGTTGGCTACTAATGCTTTTGCCAGTGACGTCAAACTGATCAATATGTCGTTTTTAAAAAAGAGGTTAGTTTGTTTTGATCGTTAATTAGTCTTTTGAAATTGCCGCGATACAATAAAGTCCCACTGACACTGATGGACCAACACCTAGCGCAAATATTATAGTACCAACACCAATGGTTCCTCCTAGCGACCAGCCAAGGGTAATAACAGTTACTTCCAAGAAGGCTCTCACCCAAGCAATAGCCAGACCGGTTAATCTTTGGCAGCCCGTCATCAGTCCATCTCTGGGACCGGGGCCGAGGTTTGCAATCAAATAAATACCGCTTCCAAACCCAACAAGAAGAGTCCCAAAAATGGCCTGAACCACACTCAAAAAGTAACTTTCTGGGTGGGGAAGGTAAGGTAGAGACCATGTGATGACGGAGGCAATGATAACTACATTTAATATTGTTCCAATTCCAGCACTTTGTTTTAACGGAAACCAAAGTAATAAAACGCTAAGACTTATAAGGAAGGTAAGAAGTCCAATTCCTAAACCAGTTTTTATCGATAGCCCCTCAGCCAGAACCGTCCACGGACTCATTCCAACTGATGCGGTGATAATTAATGACTCCCCTAAGCCGAATAATGCCAAGCCAATGCATAGCATAAAAACAGTCTGAAACTTGGGGGCTAAATTTAATGGCCTATCTGAACTCCATCGAGTTGTTGGAACAGATTTTATTGAAAAAATTTCCATAGCCAGCTTTATTTAATTCTGAATCTTATATTTTAAGGTAAGGTTAAAAAAATAACTTACTTTTATTTGAATAGCGCGACGTTTATCGATTATCTAACACTCGCGTGTGAGCATAAAAAATAGCTGTGAGTAGATTTTTTACCATTCACATAAAAGTTTGTTATTATTCATAAACGAATAAATATTAAGGTCAAACCTAAAAATATGATTAAAAGGAGAAATTATGAAAAACATTGTTAGCAATATCACAACTTTATGCTGCGTCATGCTTCTCGCAAGCTGTGCCCAGGACCAAGAATCTTCAGGGAAAAGTATTCAGACTACAGAAGCAGATTGGGACTCGGATGGAGTGGCCTTTGCAGAATTTTTAATGTGCACAAAAGGATCAGATTTTTCTAGGGCCAATCTTGAAGAAATGTCAGACGCGTTTGGGCAACTTGCTTTATCTGAAGGTCTTATGTGGTCAGGTGGTTATGCACCAGTTGAAGATCCAGTTGATAATCCAGGGGGATTGTATTGGGAAAATAATTGGACCTCTGAGGCGGCAGCAAAAACTGCCTGGGAGGGGTGGTCAACTAACGAGGAAGCAAGGGCATGGAGTGATAAATATTCAAATGTATTTGTTTGTGATGAGACTCAAGCCTTTCGTTATGAAGGATACTTTCAGGCTCCCGAGAGTTCCTCACTTAAAGATTGGGATTCCTTTGTAGCAGCAGAAATATCTTGTGAATATAACGAGGGGAAATCCTTTGTAGATCTGGAAAGAAATATTAAAGAGTTTAGAGCATGGTTGATGGCAAATGGGACAGAAGATGAGTTCTCATTTGGTGCCTATGTTCCTACTGGAGAGGATAGCGCTGACTTTTGGTGGTATAACTGGCAAGCCGATTTTGATGCAATGCAAAGGGGAAATGATAATTGGAGGGCGAAGGGAGCGGAGATGCAAGCGAAATTTGATGAGACAGCTACCTGCGCTGAGCCCACACCTTATAACGGAATGGAATTCTACAGAGCAGCGGCTGCCAGTTAAATTCGGAGAGTCCAACATTCTTTGACTACGTATTTCAATTATAAACCCCTGTTTATGCAGGGGTTTTTTTTCTTGCTTAAACACACTTAACCTTATAAATTAACTCCGAACAAAAAGAGTTTAATATCTTTTGAGGGATAACTATGGAAGCTTCATCAGGAATGGTTACTGATGCCAGTAAGATAATAGCCATCGAGCCTGAGGTGATTGCATTCTTTGATCATGGGAGTAATACCTTTTCCTATGTCGCTCGTGATCCCCTATCTCAAACTTGTGCGGTCATTGATTCAGTTCTCGATTTTGACTATTCATCAGGCACTATTAGTTACGATAGTGCGGACGCAATTATTAAATACATTCAACATCATAATTTGAAAGTAGAGTGGCATATTGAGACTCATGTTCATGCAGATCATCTTTCAGCTGGACCCTACTTGCAGAAGCAGCTGGGAGGAAAGTTGGCAATCGGCGAGCATATTGTCACCGTCCAGGAAACCTTTGGGAAAATCTTCAATGAGGGAACTGATTTTCAACGAGACGCCAGTCAGTTTGATCATCTTTTTAAAGATGGAGAAACCTATCAAATAGGTAAATTACAAGCTAAAACAATTCATACGCCCGGCCATACACCAGCCTGTATGGTTCATGTTATTGGAAAGTCAGCTTTCGTTGGGGATACTATTTTTATGCCCGATAGTGGAACTGCTCGAGCAGACTTCCCCGGTGGCAGTGCAAAACAGCTGTATCAATCTGCTCAAAAGATCTTGAAACTAGCGTCTGATACTAAACTTTATATATGTCACGATTATGGTGGAGAGGGGAGAGAGGTAAGTTATCAGACTACCGTTGCAGAGCAGCGTCGGGAAAATGTGCATGTGGGTAAAGATATCTCAGAAAATCAGTTCGTTGCAGTCAGAGAAAAACGAGACAGCACATTGAGTACCCCTCGATTAATGATTCCTGCTATTCAGGTCAATATGCGCGCCGGGCATTTTCCAAAAGCCCACGAAAATGGAGTGGTCTATTTAAAACTTCCAATTAATAGTTTGTAAAAATAAGAGGTTAAAAATAAGAATTATGGAAACAAACAACTCAAATGGATCAAAAGAATTTGAAGATAGCATATCTGGGAGTCAGACTTCAGCTCAAGCAAATTTGCCCTTCGATATAGTTATAGTAGGAGCTGGATCAGGAGGCGTAGCAGTTTCCTCTAGCCTCTTAAAGAGAAATGGCAATCTGCGCATTGCGTTGGTGGATCCCGCTACTAAGCACTACTACCAACCTGGTTGGACGATGGTTGGGGGAGGAGTATTTAGTGCTAAATCGACTGAGCGAGAGACTCATAAATTACTTGATAAGCGAGTCAGCCAGATACATCAGTTTGTTTCAAAGGTGGAGCCTGATGCTAACTCAGTCATTTTGCAAGATGGCTCCGTTGTGAGTTATGACCAGTTGGTTATGTCTCCTGGGTTGACTCTAAATTGGGGTGCTATTGAAGGGCTAGAGGATACATTGGGGAAAAACGGAGTTACGTCAAATTATCGTTATGACTTGGCTCCTTATACTTGGGAACTGGTGCAAAACACCAAGCATGGTAAAGCAATTTTTACTCAGCCTCCAATGCCCATTAAATGCGCTGGTGCTCCTCAAAAAGCTCTCTATCTCTCTGCAGATCATTGGTTAAAAAACCAGTGTCTGGATAATATTGACATAGAGTTCTGTAATGCAGGCGGAGTATTGTTTGGAGTTCCAGCTTACGTCAGTGGTTTGCAGTCATACATGGATAAATATGGTGTTAGCCTCAGCTACAACCATAATCTAATAAAGGTAGATGGCGAAGCTAAGAAGGCTTGGTTTAATTTGACTGATGCTGAGGGAAACAAATCTGAAATCTGTAAAGACTTTGATATGTTGCATGTTTGTCCAGTCCAGCAGCCCCCAGCATTTATATCTGAGAGCGGTCTTTCTGATCAAGCTGGCTGGTTGTCTGTTGACCCTTTTAGTCTTCAACACACTCAATATGAAAACATTTGGGGTTTAGGAGACGTTATGAACACTACTAATGCCAAGACGATGGCGGCGGTGCGTAAGCAGGTACCAGTGGTGGCAAAAAATATTATTTCTGCTCGAGCAGGTCAAGCTCCAAGTGCTAAGTATGACGGCTATGGTTCATGCCCACTAACGGTAGAGCGCGGTAAGATTATTTTGGCAGAGTTCTGCTACGGTGGTCGCGTAGCGCCTAGCTTCCCTGACTGGCTAAATGTCGGAACCAAGCCAACTAAATTAGCTTGGTGGCTCAAAAGCGTGGCTCTTCCTTTTGTATACTGGAACATGATGCTTAAGGGCCGAGAATTAATGACTAACTGCCCAGAAGAGAAAGTTTAGGTCTTGCTACTGGGGTGGTGTTAATTAAACCTTAAGCCATTATCTCTCCAATATAGCCGTTACACCCTGTCCGCCAGCCGCACAGATGGAGATGAGGCCTCGGCCACTACCCTTTTGTTCTAATAGTTTAGCTAGTGTGGCGATGATTCTTGGCCCTGTGGCGGCAAATGGATGACCAGTGGCAACACTGGATCCATTTACATTGAGTTTTGATCGGTCAATACTTCCTAGAGGCCCGTCTAGGTCCAGTTTCTCCTTACAAAAAGTGTCATCCTCCCAGGCCTTCATAGTGCAAAGTGCTTGGGCTGCAAAGGCCTCATGAATTTCATAAAAATCAAAATCCTGCAGGGTTAGCCCGGCTCTAGCTAGAAGTCGAGGAACTGCATAAGCCGGAGCCATTAACAATCCCTCACTCTGCTCACCTTGACTAAAGAAATCTACAGCGGCTACTTCGCTGGTGGTAAGGTAAGCTTGGACGGGTAGATTGTTCCTTTGCGCCCATTCCTCACTCCCCATCAGTACTGCTGCCGCACCATCAGTCAGAGTTGTCGAGTTCGCAGCAGTTAAGGTTCCATTTACAGGATCATAGGCAGGTTTTAAGTTAGCCAATTTTTCTAATGGTGTATCTCGCATAATCCCATCTCGCTCCACTCCCTTGAAAGGTTGAATCAAGTCATCAAAAAAGCCGCACTCATAAGCCGCCATAAGATTTTGGTGACTCTTAAATGTGAGTTCGTCTTGATCCTCTCGACTAACATCCCAATGTTTTACCATCAACTCACAATGCTGACCCATTGAGAGCCCGGTGCGAGGTTCGGCATTAGCTGGCAGTAGGGGCAAAATAAAACTGGGCCTAATGCTAGCAAGTGCTCCTAAACGCTGGCCAAAGGTTTTTGCCCGATTAAGGCTAAGTATCATATGCCGATATTTTTCATTTAACGCAATCGGTGCATCGCTAGCTGTATCTGTCCCAGCAGCGATGCCGCACTCAATCTGACCGAGAGCTATTTTATTACCGACTAGAATCGCTGCTTCTAGGCCCGTGCCACATGCCTGCTGAACATCATATGCCGGTGTTTGCAGAGATAATCCCGAGTTCAAGGTGGCTTCTCGTGCCAGGTTAAAATCTCGCGAGTGCTTCATGACCGCGCCAGCTGCAACCTCACCAAGGCGTTGACCACTCAAACCAAAGCGATTGACTAAACCCTGGAGAGTGGCGCTAAGCATATCCATATTACTAGCGTGGCTGTAGCTGGTATTGGAACGAACAAATGGAATGCGGTTACCACCAATGATTGCGACCTTGCGAATAGATGTCATAGCTTATATCTCGTTATAAAAATCAGTAATTGTGAATGTTATCACTAATCCTAAATTGACCTACTACAAAAGCCACTGACCAGCCGTTAAGATTAATTGTCATTTGAGTCAACAAGATGATCATTTGCCAGAGTAGAATACGAATCCTGATTGTTATGGATTATGGAGACTTAAGAAATGTCGGATAAGTACTTAGAAGTTGCTAACTCCTCTTTAGGAAAAAAACTATTCTCTGCGGTGGGATTACCAGACCCAGTACCTCTAACGCGAGAGGAATTCACGGAACCTCATAAGCTAAATGGACAAGTTCTTTTAGGTTCAAGTGATGGGGCTGCCTTTGCAAACAGTATAACTTCCTTTATTGGTGCCGCCGGAGTGGAGGTATGCAGCCATTCTTTGGAGAATACTGGCCATTTATTATTCGATGCTTCGGGTATTGTTAATGCTCAGCAAAGTGAACAGTTGTATCAATTTTTCAATCGACACTTACGATCTCTTGCATACTCAGGCCGCGTGATTGTTATAGGCCACAAACCAAGTTCTCTCGATGATGTTGAGCATGCTGCAGTCCAACGAGGCTTGCTTGGTTTTGTAAAGTCTGTAGCTAAGGAGATTGGTCGAAAGGGAGCAACAGCTAACTTGGTACTTGTAGATAAAGATGGTGATTTGGCGCTGGAGGGGCCCATAAGATTTTTACTTTCTGCTGGGTCAGCCTTTATGAACGCGCAGGTTCTTACTGTAGCTCAACCGGTGGATAATACTGACGCAGATTGGACAAAGCCGCTCTTGGGAAAGTCTATTGTGGTGACAGGTGCTGCGCGCGGTATCGGTTTGGCGATCAGTCAAACTTTAGCAAGAGACGGCGCATCAGTAATAGGTATAGATGTACCGCAGTCTGGGGATGATCTTAAAGCAGCTATGACTGCCATCGGAGGGTTGAGTTTAGCACTGGATATAACAGATAGTGATGCCCCAGAGAAACTGCGCGATTTTTGTGCTAGCCATGGTCCAAAATTACACGCGATTGTCCATAATGCCGGTATAACTAGAGATAAGATGTTATCTAAAATGTCGGCCCATCAATGGGATTTACTAGTTCAGATTAATCTAGGTGCTGTGCAGCGTATTAACAAAGCTTTTTTAGATACTGATATGCTGGACAATGGCGGAAAAATTATTGGGGTTGCCTCAATTAGTGGTATTGCCGGTAATGTGGGGCAGACTAATTATGGCTTTTCTAAAGCCGGGATTATTGGTGTAGTTGAGGCATTGGCAGATACGTGTGCGGCTAGAGGTATCACCATTAATGGTGTCGCACCTGGGTTTATTGAGACACAGATGACAGCAGCTATTCCTTTTATAACTAGGCAAATGGGCCGACGCCTCTCATCTCTCGGGCAGGGTGGCTTGCCCATTGATGTGGCTGAGGTAATCGGATTTTTCGTGAGTCCACAGGCGGCAGGTATCAATGGCAACATGGTGCGAGTCTGTGGACAGAGCTTGTTAGGTGCCTAGAATTCAAAGCAATCCCTTGTTGTAGAAACATTCTTGTATTACTGTAATTGCTCATTTTTATAAATAAAGGGGTAGTTGCTATGACAGAGATGCAAATATGGAACATTATGCAGATGGGGTTAATTTCAAATGCGATGTATTTTGTTGGTCTTGTGCTTTTGACTTGGTTGGGTTTTCGATTCGCAGCAAAGATGCGTGAAACTCAGGACGCAGATATGCTTGGCAAGGTTATGGTGAGCCTATTTTATGTGCTGATTGGTTTATCGTTCTTCAATGTAAATATGATTGCTGGAGATATAATAATGGGATCTGCGGATGCAATGGCTGCATTAGCCGATCGATCAGCCATGGCAGATAATTTTGTTTCTGACATGAGCCAATCTGCCTTAAATCCTGGTGGACCGTTGACGATCGTCTTCAGCTTACTGCCTATGGTAATGCAATTACTTATGACTTGGGGAAAAGCGCCAAGCAAATAACAGCTTTTTGCAGAGGCGCTTGGAATCCAGGATATAGAAGATTCAAGCGCCCCTAAATTAACCCTTACAGTCCAAGTCTTTTAAATTAAGGTTTCAATTAACCGTATTGTCGTGTAGACATGATATGATGAAGCTGTTCATGTCTGGATGGTGGCAACGGTTATTCCGGCCGGGCTTTTTATGTTAATCTTCGGCCCGAAACAACATAATCGTTATCGATTTTTTGTGATAGCTGCGATTTTTTTAACTTTATTTGACGTTGCACTCGCGCTTTAGAAATTTA
>NTJY01000006.1 GCA_002457245.1 SAR92 bacterium MED-G29
CATCAACTAAAAGCACGTTATCCAAAAATGGAGAATAGTGTTTGGGGAGGGCAAGATCAATTCGTTTTTGAGGAGGTTTACGCGCGCTTAGAAAATCACGAGTCTCCCGCTCCACCCCTGTTTATCGTTACCTTAACTATTACAAATCATCCGCCATATCGGTCCCCAAACGGATATAGACCTCTTTTACCTAGTATACCCGACCAATTAGAGGCTAGATTACAAGATATTCCTAAAGAATCATTAAATACATTCCTTTATGCCAATGATCAGCTGGGATCTTTTATCTCGAGAGTGAAGGGTAGCAATTTTAAGCAGCATACGATTATTGCCGTAACGGGTGATCATGGAATAAGAGGCATGCGTTACAGTAATAATGAGCGTCTACAAGAAATTAGCGTGCCTCTATACATGTATATCCCTGACAAGTATCAACTAAATAATATTCCTAATGATAGACAAATCGCCTCACATAAAGACATCATGCCAACGCTGTTTAATAATGCTTTATCAGATGCGAGTTATTTAAACTTGGGCAGAGATTTACTCACTTCAAATAACCAAGAACTGACTCACAATTTCGCCTATCATTCGAACTACCTCATTGAAAACAGTTATGTCCATGAAAAAAGTAATTCAGCCTTTTTGCCTGCTCGAGAGGTAACTGAAGACTTTAGGCTAATTTCTGATGATGACACGATTAATAGGGAGTTGGGAAACGGACAGTTCTACAGTGATATTTTAGATTGGCTAACTAGATTTCAGCTACAAAATTCCGCAAGTCAGTGATGTCTCAGATTGGGCATGATATGACATCTTTTTGATTTTTTTATCGCCAATGCTCATTGATCCATGTGGCAGGCTTGAACCGACGATACCATTTTCCACTTTCGCCTCCTATCGCATCATGAGGATCAGGCTTACCGTGAAATACGATAACTCTGGCATCAGCTGGAATTTTTGTTTCGCGCGATATGAAGAATGACCAAGGTCGTAAACAGTGCCTTTTGAAACTTCGGCACCACTTATCTGGCCAGTATACCAGTGCATTTTTTTGCATCAAAATTGCGGACAAATATTCCTGTTCATTGCGATATACAGCTTTGATTTTCTCAAATGATGCTTCAAATTCTGACAAAACCTCAGGATGTGCACCCACTTCAAAGCGATATACAGAGGAGTTGCCTGTACCATCTCTTTTTACCCAGTCCTTGATTATCATCACAGCACCAGGATAATCGAAAAGATCATCTAGATCACCTGTAATAATTAAATCCAAATCCAAACATAAGACCTTGCCCTTTAAGTCGTAAAGTTCTTGAGAAAATACAGAGAGCTTATTCCATCCTCTTTCTGGCCCATCCAAATTTACTGATAATTCAGGCAATGGGAAAGATTCGATGTTTTCACCAAGATCTGAATTATCATCAGTCAGACACACAAACCGAAAAGGGCGGCGAATATTTCGAGCAACCATAGAGTAAAGACGGTTCACATAATCAGCTGGGTACTTAGTTCCCCACTTCATACAAAGCACATTGACGACTTCAGTCATAATTTTATCTTATTGTTTAGCGCACTCGAATCATAGTGATTTATTCAGCAACTGGGGATAACCAACTTGTATATTTGGAGTTCTTACCCCTTACCAAGTCAAAATAGGCAGCTTGTAATTTTTCTGCAACAGGCCCGCGTTTGCCATTTCCAATAACTCTGCCATCATACTCTCGAATAGGAACAACCTCAGCCGCCGTACCTGTGAAAAAGGCCTCATCACAAATATATACCTCATCTCGAGTTATTCGTTTTTCTCTTATTTCTATTCCATTATCCGCTGCCAGTTTAAAAATAGTGTCTCTGGTGATTCCATCTAAACATGAAGTCAGATCTGGCGTATAAATAACACCCTCTCGGACCATAAAAAAATTCTCCCCACTTCCTTCTGCAACATAACCTTCGTTGTCTAGCATCATAGCTTCATCGCAACCTGAATCTAACGCCTCTCGAAGTGCAAGCATCGAGTTAATATAGTTACCACTTGCCTTTGCTTTACACATCGTAATGTTTACATGATGTCGCGTGTAAGAAGAGGTTCGTACCTTGATACCCGCCTCTAACGCCTCGGGAGACATATATGATGGCCATTCCCAAGCGGCAATACCAACATGTACTCTTAAATCCTTGGCTCTAAGACCCATCCCCTCTGAACCTAAAAAAACTAGCGGTCTAATATAAGCTTCTTGGAGATTATTAATACTTACAATTTTCTGCTGTGCAATATTTAATTCATCTTGGCTAAATGGCACCTCTAGTTGAAGTATCTTGGCTGAATTAAAGAGTCGCTTGGTATGATCTTCTAACCGATAGATACATGTACCAGACTTATTATTGTGGTATGCCCTAACCCCTTCGAAGACCGCTAGCCCATAATGAAGAGAGTGCGTGAGCAGATGTGTTCTCGCATCTCGCCAGTCAACTATCTCTCCATCCATCCAAATAAATCCATCGCGATCTGCAAACGACATCAAAATTTCCTCATCTCAAGTTAAACTTTTTCGGAGTAAAAAAAACGTATCTCTAAGAGGCTGAGTATATCACCACCAGTGGCAAACATGGGCGTTCTTGAATTGCTTTAAATCAGCGAATTCCGCCCTCTATTTGCTGAAAACTAAAGTTTAAGAAAATCAACACATCTTTTTCATGAAGTTTTTGTCCTATGTTGATTATAATTAGAAAATGAGCAATAAAAATTACATAGATTTTTTTAGGCAAACCTCTCCATACATCCATGATCATCGTGGCAAGACCTTTGTGATTGGGATTTCAGGAGAAGCAATCCAGGATTCTAACTTCCACTGTTTGATTCACGATATCGCGCTACTTCAAAGTTTGGGCATACATATTGTTCTTGTTCATGGCGCCCGAACTCAGATTGATAGACGTCTTATAGCTTCTGATATTCAGAGTAAATTCGAACAAAATATTCGTATTACTGATGAGCACGCTATGCGCTGTATAAAGGAGGCGGTCGGAAGTACAAGGTTGACAATCGAATCTGAACTCTCGATGGGAATGCCTAACTCACCTATGTATGGTTCGAGAGTGCGTACTGTTGGCGGAAACTTTATCGCTGCCCAACCTTTTGGCGTTCGAAATGGTACTGACTTCCAGTGGGCTGGAGAGGTGAGAAAGATAGATAAATCTGCAATCGATAGCCACCTGAAAAATGGTTCTATGGTCCTGATTTCGCCGCTCGGCTTTTCGCCAACAGGTGAGATCTTTAACCTCAACTACCACGAGGTAGCAACTTGTATCGCAGTAGAACTTAACGCTGAAAAACTGATTTTCATCAGTCATCCAACAGCGCTGCTTGATAAAGATAAACTTCTCCGATCTTTGTCCTTATCGCAGTTAGCTGAATTACAAGAGACTACAAAAGAGCAGCAGCAGATGGAATTGCTTGATGCTGCAGCAACGGCATGTCATGGCGGTGTTGAAAGGGTGCACCTTGTAGGATTTGCAGAGGATGGTGCCTTGCTATCAGAACTATTCACCAGAGATGGAAGTGGTACTCTGATTTCAAGAGAGTGTAAAAATACCATTAGATTGGCCACGATAGATGATGTAGGTGGCATTCTGGATTTAATTACCCCTTTGGAAAATCAAGGGTTTTTAGTAAGACGGTCTAGAGAACTTCTGGAGACTGAAATTACCCGCTTCACGCTTGTAGTTCACCCTGAGGGTCTGATTATAGGCTGCGCAGCACTTTATCCAACCAGCAATGAATCTCTTGGCGAATTGGCGTGTGTAGCGGTTCATGAAGACTTCCATGATCAAGGTATTGGCGCTCGTTTACTTGCTAAAATCGAAGACCACTCTCGGGAATCGGGAATGGACAGGTTAATGGCTATGACTACCAAAACTGCTCACTGGTTTATTGAACGAGGGTTTACCGAAGTAAAAATATCTGATCTGCCAGACAGTAAACAAGAAATGTATAATTATCAGCGCAATGCTCGGATTTTTGAGAAGCAATTTAGCCCTTGAGCTTAAACCTGCTATCCTTCTCGCTTGTAAAATCCTAAAAGCCCCCAACATGGAATAAAAGATGCCAAAGTACCGCTCACATACTACTACCCAGGGCCGAAATATGGCGGGCGCTCGCGCGCTTTGGCGTGCGACTGGCATGAAAGATGGCGATTTTAATAAGCCAATCATAGCCATTGCTAACTCATATACCCAGTTTGTTCCCGGACATGTGCACCTAAAAGACATGGGCGACTTGGTGGCAAGTGAAATTAGTAAAGCCGGTGGTGTATCAAAAGAGTTCAATACAATTGCTGTCGATGATGGTATTGCAATGGGTCATGATGGAATGCTGTACTCGTTGCCTTCCAGAGATCTTATTGCTGACTCTGTTGAATATATGGTTAATGCTCACTGCGCTGACGCTATGGTCTGCATCTCTAATTGTGACAAAATTACTCCTGGTATGTTGATGGCGGCCATGCGATTAAATATACCTGCCATTTTTGTCTCTGGTGGGCCTATGGAAGCGGGGAAAACAAGGCTTGCTGACCATAAATTAGATTTAGTTGACGCCATGGTAATTGCCGTTGACGACAGCGCAAGTGATGAGAAAATTGCCGAATACGAGCGCTCCGCATGCCCAACCTGCGGCTCTTGCTCGGGAATGTTTACAGCCAATTCAATGAACTGCCTGACCGAGGCGTTAGGTCTATCTTTGCCTGGCAATGGTTCTTTGCTTGCAACTCACTCTGATCGGCGTGAACTTTTTCTTGAGGCTGGACGGACCATTGTTAATCTTACAAAACAATTTTATGAAAAAGATGATGATTCTGTGCTTCCAAGATCGATAGCAAACTTTAAAGCCTTTGAAAATGCTATGACCCTGGATGTATGTATGGGTGGATCCACTAATACCATTTTGCATCTCCTAGCGGCAGTTCAAGAGGGTGGTATTGATTTTGGTCTTTCGAATATTGACCAGCTATCTCGTAAAGTCCCTCAACTATGCAAGGTGGCACCAAATACACCTGAATATCATATGGAGGACGTCCATCGCGCAGGCGGGATTATGGGCATCCTTGCAGAACTGAATCGCGCAGGTCTAATCCATGCAAATCTTCCCACAGTACATTCGAAAACGATGGGGGAAGCTCTAAAAAAATGGGATATAGCCAACCAACCCAGCGAAGCAGTAAAAACTTTTTATAAGGCTGGACCCGCAGGAATACCAACTCAAACTGCCTTCAGCCAAAGCACGCGCTGGCCATCTGTTGATGCCGACAGAGAGAATGGATGCATACGAAACTTAGAAAATGCCTTTAGCTTGGAGGGCGGCTTGGCTATCTTGAAAGGTAATCTTGCTCCCGATGGATGTGTTGTTAAAACATCAGGTGTTGACGAATCCATTCATACATTTAAAGGGCCAGCTTTTATTACAGAAAGCCAAGAAGCTGCAGTTGAGGCAATTCTCAATGACAAGGTGGTTTCCGGAGACGTTGTCATAGTTCGTTATGAGGGCCCTCGCGGAGGTCCTGGAATGCAGGAAATGCTCTATCCAACAAGCTATATCAAATCTAAAAACCTTGGCAAAGCATGCGCTCTTATCACCGATGGCCGCTTCTCAGGAGGAACATCTGGGTTATCCATTGGTCATGTTTCACCTGAAGCGGCAGCAGAGGGAACTATTGGTTTAATTCGAAATGGAGATATCATAAAAATAGATATTCCAAATAGAACAATTGATGTCCTCCTATCCGATAAAGAGCTAAAGAAACGACGGGAACAACAAGACTCAGTAGGGTGGCAACCTGTTGAAGATAGACCTAGGAAAGTCACCCCTGCACTCAAGGCTTTCGCAAAACTTGCCACCAGTGCAGACAAAGGAGCAGTCAGAGATCTAACGCAGCTTTAAAAGATTTTCCATCATTGTACACAAACTAAAAAGCCCCGCATGTGCGGGGCTTTTTAGTTTAGAAATCACGAGTTACTAACTACACAGCACAACTAGGAACCTTGGCGCCAACATCCCTCAACCTCTGCATTCTATCCCCTTCATAATTTGCGAACTTAATCCACTGCGCAGGATAACGCTTATCTCTTTTAGTTTTAGCTGATTTTATTGCCTTATTGAAGGCTTTTACCGCGTCTTTATAACAATGCATATTAAGTAGAGCATTACCCATCGTGGCGTAATTAGCATTTGGCTTTTTGATACCTCCCTTTTTTTCCGCTTTTAGAGACGCCTTATATGCCATCATATCTTGTCCGAGATCAAGATAGGTAGACCCGATCAAGTATTGAATTTCACCATTATCAGAATACTTGGATGCGGTCTCATATGAAGACAATGCCTGAGGAATATGCTGCGCCAAGAACCAGGATTTACCCAATAAGTCATAGTGCTTAAAGTTTTTTTCAACAATTTTATCTTTAATCCCTTTTTCTATGATCTTGGCAGCTCTGTATGGAACCTCTGCTCCCAGATACATATAAGCCATAGCCAAGACGTCACTTTCTTTGGTTAGTTCTCCATTCAAGTATATGACTTCATACGCGACAAGTTGATCAGTCATTCGTTCTTGCGCGCCAAACATACCACCGAGCTGTTTCCAATATTTCCATTTAGGGTAGTGCGTTACTAGCTTCTCAAGATAATCGATAACTTTGTCCATTTGATTCTTTTCATTATAGAGCGCTGTTCCAAGGGCCCAAAAACTTTCTTTGGGAAGAATTCCTTTTGCCTCGGCCTCTGAAATTCCAAGCTTGACGCTCCGCAAAGAATCATCCTTTCGCTCCAACTGGTAGTACAACTGAGCCATAGTGAGTCGCTCCTGCGCACCGACCACGAAGGCAGCCTCAGCCCATATCTCATATTGTTCAATCGCCATCTCGTACTTTTCCATCGCGGCATAGAACTGACCAAGGGTTAGACGAGTATCCAACCTGAACTCAGGCTCTGCTCCGTCACTATCTACGATTTTTCGATAATAAATTGCAGCGCCGGGAATATCATCTAATGCAAAATAAACGTATCCCATAGTAGACCATACTTGAGTCTCCTCATAAGCAGAGCTACATTTCTTAGAGCTCTTTTCAATATCCTCAAGCATCTCCTTAGCCTCTAAGAAAAAAGGCGTAACATCAACGCCCTCCTCAGCATCACCAGCTTCAGCAATCGGACTTTTTTCACCTCTAACTCTATCCAAAGCTTTGGAGCAGGTCTTCCCCACCGATGCCCGCTTTCGAGTCTTAACATCCTTGTACTTGGGTTCTTTCTTCTCTGCTGCGTTTGCAGAAAAAGCATGATCACTAGTAGGATAAACGACTGATATTAGCAGCGGTAACAAAAATACTATTCCAGCTAACCCCAAGGATTTTAACGTACGCGTCATTTACTACTCCTTATTTAGCCATTTGGAAAGAAAACTTATAGAGTACTCCGGGGACCTCTTGCCCTACTCCATCAACTACTCTAGGGTTATATTTGAGCTTGTCGGCAGCCTTGAGAGCTGCTCTACCAAATCCCCAGCCCTCCGGGAACTCCTCAATCATCTTTGGATCTCTTACGCCACCAGTCGTGGTGATGATAACCTCAACAACAGCGTATCCCTCCTTACCGCGAGTTTGAGCTCTTCTGGGATATTGGGGTTGCGGAATATATACCGGTATGAAATCAGAGTCCCGTGCAAAGTTGCCCAAGCCGGCATTAGGATTTACAGCTACTACTGGAGCTGAAATATTAACCGCAGAGTCAGGCACTTCGATATCAATCTGATCTTGAGGGATGTCAGGCGGCGGCGGCTCTGGATCATCAGGCTTTTTAACCTCTGTCTTTTTCGCGTTCGTCGTAGTCTCTCTCTCAACATGAAGGAAGTCAGGAATCTTTATCCCTTCCTTTTCATCTAACTCTTTAACGCCAGAGTCGATTAATTTGTACATTAGAATCACAAGGGAAAGTGTTACTAAAATTCCTAATGCACCAGATATCCCAATTCTTATCGCTACCATAGTATTCTCAATCGTTCTCTACAGAGACAGCGACAGGGCTAATGCCAATGTCTCTAGCTATATCGGCAACTTTTGCCACTGACTCAATATCAGATTCATTATCGGCTTGGATAACCATGCCACCCTTTGGGTTTTCGTTAAAAAGTCGGGTTAAATTGAGTTTCAGTGCGCTCGGCTCAACTCTTTTCTTATCAATCCAGAATTCATTAATGTCAGTGACGGCAACGAGAATACCAACTTTCTTATAAGACTCCTCAGTCTTTGTATCAATTTTACTGATTTCCGGACCCGGAAGCTTAATAAAGGTCGCAGTTACAATAAAAAAGATTAACATGATAAAAACCACATCAAGCATTGGGGTTAAATCTATTGCTTGCCCTTGCTGTCCAGCTTTACCTCTACGATTCCGCATAATTTGATCTCATCACAGTTATTTCAAGTCTTAACTGTATTTATTTATGTTCTAACATAAGGTGATCTTCTAGAAGATGTTTTTCGCGCTCGGCAATCCTTTCGATATATGTCAAGCCAAAAACCCCTGATAGGGCGGCAACCATTCCAGACATTGTTGGAATCGTTGCCTTGGAAACACCACCCGCCATTGCCTTCGCATCTCCACCGCCTGTAAATGCCATAACGTCAAAAACAGTGATCATTCCGGTTACCGTACCCAACAAACCAAACAACGGGGCGACGGCAACCAAGGTTTTGATCATCATCATATTATTGTCAATTTCGATACTAACTTCAGAAATAAGCTTTTCTCTGATTTGATGTGCATGTTTTGACTTGCGTTCTTTCCGTTCTGACCAACTAGCCAAGGCTCCTTGAACATCAATACTTACAGTTGTTTTAAGATACCACATTCGCTCAAATATAAGCGTCCACATCACGAATAAAAGAATAACGATCGCCCATAGAACCATCCCTCCTGAATCCATGAACTTACTCATCTCCGCGATTGTGTCAGCGAAAAACATATCAGCGGCCCTCTACCGAACCAGCTACGATTCCAGCGCTTTGCTCCTCTAGAACATGTAGTATTTTTTGAGCCTTACCGTTTACAAGTGTGTGCATAAGAACCGTTGGAATAGCAACACAAAGACCCAGAACTGTTGTAATTAGTGCCTGAGAGATACCACCCGCCATCGCTTTAGGATCCCCAGCACCAAATAGAGTAATCATCTGGAAGGTAATAATCATCCCCGTTACTGTCCCTAGGAGTCCCATGAGGGGAGCAACCATTGAGATAACCTTTAACAAGTTCAGTCCTGATTCGATGTCTGGCCTCTCTTTGAGCACTGCTTCATGGAGCTTGAGCTCAAGCGCCTCAGCATCTAACTTGGGATTATCCGCTGCGACTTGAAGCACTCTGCCGAGAGGATTACCCGCGTCGGAAGTACCCGCCTTTAGCTGAGCTGCCACTTTACGAGACATACCACTGAGGACAATAAATCTATATAGGGCTAATAAAATCGCCACTACAAATACACCGGTAATCACATACCCAACAATTCCTCCAAAGTGCCACCGCTCAACTAAAGTAGGCGTATTGATCAGAGCCCTTAGTAGTCCGCCACCAAAAGGCCCACTTGGATCCAACCCAACCATCGTAAAGCCCGAGCTTGCCTCTTGAAGAGAAGACGCGCCAGAACTGTGGCCAGAAGGTTGACGGGGCAATTCAGAAACCAACCCAGATTCCGGATTGTATTCAAGATATAGGCCATCAGCGAGGAGGTTATATGTTCCAACTCTTACTACTTCCATCTCAACCTGTTCGCCGTTTGCCATAACCACGGAGCGATCGAATTTTACAATTCGCGCACTTTCTATCATCTCACGCTGTTGCTCAAACCATAAGCTCTCTATCTCTTCTATTGAAGGCAGGCTAGTATCGCTGCTCATTTTGGCGATAAGATCATCGAGAGATTCAGTACGCCCGCTAATTTGGGCACTAACAATTGATTGATCGATGTTAGCACGAATGTCTCCTGCCGCACCTGTAAGGTGTCCAAATAACTCCTTCAGAGAACCAAGACGCTTATCTCTTTGCTCTCGCAGCTTGGCTATCTGGATATCGTTATCTTTAATCTTTTTCTCAAGCCTATCTGACCTCTTTTCCTCAGAAACCTTTGTGTTTTGAGCGCTTTTTAATGCCTGAGCCTGCTTCCTTTGATCTGATTTAAAATCTGCCTCTCTTTTGCGCGATTCTGTCGACTCGGAGATCGCAGAGCTTTCAATCATTTCTAATAATTGATCAAGAGTTTTTGCATCATCTTGCCCAAGAACAGGAGAAGTAAGGGATGCTGCTAGTAAAAAAACAGCCAGAGTTTTCATGTATTTAGTAATCATTGTGCTGCCTCCGGAGCTGTAATCGGCATTTCAAGAACGTCTTGAGGAGATAGTTTCTTGGCAATACGAATTCCCTGATCAACAGGCCTACGATATTCTGAACCCAAGGTTTCCCACGAATTAGTTGTCTTATTCCAAGCTCCTGTCTGAGACTTGTCTTTTGTCTGATACATTAGACCAACACGACCAATTCTGAGCATAACAACCTCAACCTCTGAACCATCATCATTAATATCCACTTGATCGGTATATGACTCAAGTGACAGACTATATTCTGCTTCTATGTCATATAATTCCAAAATTTGTCGGAACTTTTCAGCTGCAGAAAATCTCGCACTGTCTAAGTTATCAGTAAGTTCGTTAACAGCATCTAAACGCTTTTCTTGCCTAAACGGCATATCCAGGGACACAAAATCCTCCAGTGCGGCAAGCATATTCACCATCAAAGGAGTCACGCCCCTCTCTATGACCGTTGCATTAGCGATAGACTCATTCAACTCTGCCATCATCTTATTTTGATTCTCTATTTGGCGATCAAGCTGCGAGTTATAAACACGCAAATTCTCGATTTGCTTGTTAACTTGTTTAAATTCTTGAAGAAGGCCATCGGTTTGATCAGCAATACGGTCAACCTTGGTTTGTGATGATCTTGCCAATTCGACCTTGTCAGCTCCGGCCGAAAGAATATCCTTTAAATCAGCGGTCTGAATTACCTCTGCTGTTTGCGGCACTAGCTCAGTCGTTTGTGCTGTTGCTGACGAAAAACCGCCAACAAGAGCGCCAAGTATTAACAATGCTTTTAATAGTTGCTTGTTCATAGTTCCCTCAGTTTTGGGTCTACCAGTTGAATGTTCGACTTACATTTTTCTTTATTTTTACACCCAAAAAATTGAGTTCATTTTTTTGGGCTCCCTTTATAACAGTCTCAACTGTAAGAATCAATTTGACCACAAACAAAATGTGGCTTTAATTCAATGGGACCGTAATTATTTGTAATGGTAACACTTTGTGAATGTATGGCTATTTTTTATTGTATAAGCTCAATCAAAGGCATGAAAAAATATGCCTCTTTTTGCGACATAGTTTAAAACACTTTTCTTATTTGCGATCTAGAGTCACAAATTTGTATGAATACTTAGCTGTTATTTTTGGATACTCAACAATTTCCTCACGCCATAGAGAGTAATCAATTTCGGGAAAGAATGCGTCCCCGTGAATATCGACATCAACCTCGGTCAAGTAAAGTCTATCCGCCACCTGGATGGTCATTCGATATATTTGCTCTCCCCCAATAATCATAATTTCTTCCACATTTGAATCCAAGCAAGCATGACGAGCGATAGACAAAGCTTGCTCGAGGGTAGTGGCCACTTCAACGCCCTCCGGATTAAATTCAGCATCTCGAGAAAGAACTATGTTGGTGCGCCCAGGTAAGGGTCTCCCAATCGAGTCAAAAGTTTTACGGCCCATAATAATTGGTTTGGCCATTGTGATAGATTTAAAGTGCTTTAAATCCTCGGGCAAATACCACGGCAGTGAATTATCCACACCAATTACGCCATTTCTACTAACGGCTACAATTAACGAAATTCTCATAATATATGCCTTATTAAACAGCAACCGGGGCAGATATAGGTTCGTGAGACATATAATTCTGCAGTTCGAAGTCTTCAAACACGAAATCAAATAAACTGGTGATGCTAGGATTAACCTTTAGTTCTGGTAAATCAAACTCCGCTCTGGAGAGCTGCTCTTCGACCTGTTCCATATGATTTAAATATAAATGAGCATCACCAAATGTATGGATGAAGTCACCAGGCCTAAGACCAGTGACCTGTGCTATCATTATGGTAAGTATTGCATAAGACGCAATATTGAATGGCACTCCTAAGAACACGTCAGCGCTGCGCTGATATAGCTGGCAACTCAACCTCCCCTCCACAACGTAAAATTGGAACAAGCTATGACAAGGGGGCAGTCCCGATTTGATCATGACAGGAATGTCTTGGGGATTCCATGCTGACACTATGAGCCTGCGTGAATCAGGATTAGTTTTAATGTCATTTATAAGATTTGCAAGCTGGTCAACACCGCCAAAGTTACGCCACTGCTTTCCATAGACTGGGCCAAGATCGCCATATTGTCTTGCGAAAGTATCATCAGACTTAATTCTTTCGATGAACTCTTTCATAACTAATCTCCACTCGGAGGAATACATCTGAAGATTTTGAGCTTGTCCCGTCTCTCGCAACCAATTCTGGTAAGGCCAATCATTCCAAATGCCAACACCATTTTGCACGAGATATTTAATATTAGTGTCGCCTTTTATAAACCAAAGTAGCTCATGCAAAATAGACTTCAAATGCACTCTTTTGGTCGTTACTAAAGGAAATCCATCAGCCAAATTAAAACGCATCTGGTATCCAAAAATACTAACTGTCCCAGTACCGGTCCGATCCTCTTTTATAGTTCCATGATCTCGGATATGTCGAACTAAATCGAGGTATTGTTTCATACTCTGTCTCCTGATCTCAGTGGCACCGAAGCTAAGCTCTTACGCATGAACCATATCCCCAACAGAATCATTGGTATACAAAGAGTTTGACCTCGAGTCATCCAGTTAAATGACTCAAAGACAACAGTCGTTCCGGCCAAATGAGCATCTGGCTGTCTTACAAATTCAATACTAAATCTAAATATTCCATAGAGAACCAAGAACAAACCAGCGACTTCACCATAAAGCCTGGGCTTTCGGGAATACCAATTTATAATAATAAATAATATCAACCCCTCCAGCATAGCCTCATAGAGCTGGGACGGATGACGCGGAAGTCGCTCAGGATCATTTGGAAAGATTACCGCCCACGGGACGTCAGTAGCACGTCCATAGAGCTCTTGATTAACAAAGTTTGCCAGGCGACCAAACAATAGACCTGTTGGTATTAATGGTGCGACAAAATCAGCCAAACCCAAAAATGGAGTTTTATGTTTTCGACTAAAGATCAGTATGGCTAAGGTCACTCCAAGCAGACCTCCATGAAAAGACATTCCCCCGTTCCAAAGGCGAAAAACTTCAACAGGATCTGCCATCCATCGATCCAGACTATAGAAAACCATGTACCCCAATCTACCACCCAAAAGAACGCCAAAAGCACCATATACAATAAGATCTTCCACCTGACTTTGTTTAATGGGGGACCAAGGTCGTTGGCTTTTTGGTATCGCCAGTTTATATGAAACAACAAAGGCCAATGCGTAAGAAAGCCCATACCAAGCGATATTGATGGGTCCGATAGAAATAGCAATAGGATCGATATAAGGTAACAACATAAACGTTTTGCTCCAACTCACCTAAAACCGAAATCATAGCCCTTTATTCATGCGACTGCCATGAGGGATGACAGTGAAAAAGACAAAAAGTTATACTAAGGTGATGTGTCTCCTGTCTATTGCCTATCAGTCAAAACCTGAAACCTCTCTTGTGGTCATATCCAATCGCGATGAGTTCTACCAAAGAGCTACTCTCCCAATGCACTGGTGGTCTGCAAATGATATTCTTGCAGGACTTGACCAACAAGCTGGAGGTACCTGGCTAGGTCTAACAAGAACCGGTCGATTTGCTGCCGTAACAAACTTCAGAGACCTGCACGCGGGCAATAAATCGCGAACTAATCTCCAATCTCGAGGAGAATTGGTGACAGAATTTCTATCCTCAAAACAAGACAGTGTTAGGTGGGCTAACTCAAAATCTAAGGAATTATTAAATTATAACGCGTTTAACCTAGTCATATTTGATGGGGAAAATTTAGTTTACTTAAACAACCTAGATAATACTGTAAAAGCTCTGCAACCCGGTATTTATGGATTGAGCAATCACTTTATCAACAGTCCTTGGCCAAAAGTGGATCACGCAAGGCATGCTCTTGATAGTCTCATCAGAAACAAACCAATGAACCAAAGTGCGATGCCATTTTTACTAAAAGCTTTGTCGTCTCAAAAAGTCTATGAGGCTAATTTACTTCCAGATACTGGTATCTCACAAGAGATGGAGTCTCTTCTCTCATCACCTTTTATAGTCTCTCAAGGGTACGGAACGCGCGCATCAACTGCACTCATTATCTCGTCCTCTGGTAACGTGATAGCCGCAGAGCAATCATTTGAAAATGGCACCCATTGCCAGCTCAGCGAGTTTGCCTTTGAAATCTTGAGATAGACTCCGCTTGAATTACTATGAAGGTACCTAGGATTTAAGTAACTGTGCTATCTGGGGTCTACCTAGGGCGCTTTCTAAATAGTTTACAACATTTTCAGCACTATCCATTTTTAGGGCTTTCCTAGCTAGAACTCTAGCTTCAGTTTTGGTGATATTGAGGAGCATAGATTTCACTCTCAACAAGCTACCAGCACTCATCGATAACGTGTCATACCCAAGCCCAACAAGCAATACCGCACTCAAGGGATCTCCGGCCATCTCACCACAGATACTAACATGACATCCTGAGCTTGAAGCTTGCTTAAAAATATTCATAAGTGCGATAAGTACGCTGGGGTGTAGGTGATGATAGAGATCAGCCACTCTCTCATTATTTCGATCAACAGCAAGCAAATATTGAGTTAAATCATTTGTCCCTACAGACAAAAAATCTACCCTTCGGGCAATCTCTTTGACCTGATAAACGGCAGCTGGTACTTCGACCATCGCTCCAATTAGTGGTCTCTTTATCTGATAGCCTTCTTCTTGGGTCAGCTCAGAATATGCTCTATCGATTAGTTTCTGAGCACTAGTAAGCTCTGGGAGGTTGCTAATCATGGGCAGCATGATTCTCAAATTATCAATGCCTTCACTAGCCCTAAGCATAGCTCTAATTTGAACCAAAAAAATCTCTGGGTGATCCAGTGAGATACGAATTCCTCTCCAACCAAGGAACGGATTCTCCTCCTCAATAGGGAAATAAGGCAAATCCTTATCACCCCCTATATCTAGCGTTCGCATAGTAACTGCGCGAGGTGAAAAAGCCGCTAACTGTTCTCTATATATTTCAATCTGCTCATCCTCTGTTGGAAAGCTTGATCTTGAAAAAAACGGAATTTCCGTCCGAAAGAGGCCCACAGCATCTGCACTACTTTTTACAGAACGTGCAATGTCTTGACGCAACCCAGTATTAACCCATAAGGCGAATCTCGAGTTATCTAAGGTCTTACAAGGGAGATTCCTGACCCTCTCTAAATCTTTATTAAAGGACTTTTCCTCTCGTCTCCGCTGCAAGTACTGCCGCCGAGTAGAACGCGTGGCTCTGCTAATAATTTTTCCATGGGAACCATCAACAATAACTTCCTGTGCCTCAAGTTCTGCCCAAGGGAAATTTACAGCCCCCATCACTGTAGGAATTCCCAGAGCACGGGCAACAATTGCCAAATGTGAATTCCGCGATCCTTTTAGAGAGATAATGCCTACCAGTCTATCAATTGGAATATCTGCAAAAGCGGTAGCCGCAAGATCTTCACCAACGAGTACAATTTTTCTAGGTAAAGGTGTCGCATCATGATTGCTGGCTTGTAAATGGTTAAGCACTCTCTTGCCTAAATCGTGAATATCTGTTGCCCTTTCTCGAAGATATGGATCTTCCATTCTTTGAAATGTTCTTATGTGGGCCATAACAGTTAAGCTCCAGGCGCTTGTCGCTGCCTTGCCTTTTTTGATTATCTCTAAAACTTCATTAATTATTACTTGATCATCCAGCAACCGGACATAAACATCGAAGAGGGCAAACTCTTCAGCACTCAGGCGCTTTTTAAACCCGATGTTTAGACTGATCATGTCCTGTTTAGTCGCTTTCAGTGCTTTACGGAAATTTCTGATTTCTAATTTTGGGTCATCAGAAAACCGATCTGGGACGTTTTTTAAATCAGACCCTACTGCGATGCTTGTAAGCTGACCAACTCCCACTCCTGGCGAACTTCCAATACCAGAAAATTTAGCCTCACGACTTTTTCCTCGGCCTGCTGAGGCAAACTGCCTTAGCGCTCCGGTAGCACCGGCATGTGCGATGGCCCCAGAGAGCTGGGCACATACTGTAACGGCAAAAGCCTCTTCCTCAGCCGCAAAACGTCGTCTATTTTCCTGTTGTAGAACAAGAACACCAAGGACCCTTCGATGATGAATTATTGGAACTCCCAAGAATGAATGGAAAGGTGATTCACCAGTTTCTTCAAAATAAGCAAAACTGGGATGTTGGTCAGCATCTGGAAGGTTTAATGGCTCCTCTTTATGAGCAACTAGGCCCACCAATCCCTCCTTACTTGATAGCCTTACTTTACCTATCGACTCCTCGCGAAGACCCTCAGTTGCCATTAAGACATAGCGAGCATCTGACTCATCAAACAAATACACTGAGCAAACGCCTGCATTCATTTCAGAGCGGACCTCTTTTACAATAATAGTTAGCACTTCTGGGAGACTGCGAGCACTGTTCACTTCTTGAAAAATTGTTCGCAAAGATGTGAGCATTATTTAATTGGCCTTACGCTGCTTTCAAGACGAATATTTTCCTCTGCAAACTCATGCAGCGCTTTGCGATAGACGCTTTGCTTAAACGAAACAACCGCATTGATGGGGTACCAATAGTTCACCCAAGCCCAATCATCAAATTCAGGTGTACCACTTGTATCGAACCTGATTTTTTCAGAACTCCCAGTTAGCTGTAAGAAGAACCACTTCTGCTTCTGTCCAATACAAAGAGGTTTTGAATTTTTCCTTTGCATTGCGGGAGGGATTCGATATCGCAACCATTTTTTACATCTCTTAATGATTTTCACATCACCAGAATTTAGACCGACTTCCTCATAGAGCTCCCTAAAAAGGGCCCGCTCAACTGATTCACCTTTATCAATGCCGCCCTGGGGAAATTGCCATGCATTCTGACCTAATCGCTTGGCTAACAATACCTTTCCCAGTCCATCACTAATAATAATTGCTATATTTGCACGAAATCCATCTTTGTCTACCATTTATGAGTGCCCTAAATTTTTAAAAATCTGTTTGCTTGATTGTTCCACAGTATATAGTGGTCGGCAATTTTCTGTTGAGCAAAAGCCCTATCATCGCTATCCTCATAACCTATTTTTAAAATGGAAGCTAATTGTGGCCCTAGCTCTATTCGATTTAGATAATACCTTGATAGCTGGTGATAGTGACCACAGCTGGGGCGAATTTTTGATTTCACAAAATCTCGTAGATTCAGCTGACTACAAAACAAAAAATGATGCCTTTTTCGCCGCTTATGAAGCTGGAGAGCTAGATATTTTTGCGTATCACGAATTCTCTCTCTCCCCGCTAATTGGTAAATCTCAAGAGATGATGAAGTCGTTGCATAATAAATTTATCAAAGAAGCAATAATGCCTCTGATGTTGCCACTTGCCGCTCAACTTATACAAAAACATAGGCTCGCTGGAGATCGACTTCTTATAATTACCGCAACTAATCGCTTCATAGCGGAGCCAATAGTTAAGTTACTTAAAATAGAAGAGTTTTTAGCTACTGATCTAGAAATTGTTAACAGCGTTTTTACTGGGAAAATAATAGGAACTCCAACCTACCAGAATGGAAAAGTAGAACGACTAAAACATTGGCTTAGAGAGAACAACGAATCAATGAAAGGCAGCTACTTTTACAGCGATTCAATTAATGACTTACCATTGTTGCTTGAGGTTGATCATCCTGTGGCTGTGGATCCAGATATACATCTAAGAAAAATAGCACGAGAAAAAAACTGGGGGATGATAACTTTGCGGCATTAGCCTTTGCACAAAATTTTTCGGCTATGTCTGATTATAATTCAAATTTCAATTGGTGGCTCTCTTAAGACGGCTAGCTGCTCTCGTAAAGAGAGGATATGATCACTCCAGTATCGCGGAGAATCAAACCATGAAAATGCATGGGGGAATGCTGGATCCTTCCATCGACGTGCAATCCATGCGCTATGGTGCATAATCCTAAGTGTCCTGAAAACTTCAATCAGGCGAAGTTCCCGGTAATCAAAGTGATAAAACTCATTATAACCCTCGACTAATTCAGACATTTGCCCCCTCTGTTCTTGGCGATCGCCCGATAGAAGCATCCATAGATCTTGTATGGACGGAGCCATTCTTGAATCATCAAAATCAACAAAATGAGGATTGTTTTCCCGCCAAAGGATATTTCCAGAGTGGCAGTCGCCATGGACACGAATATTCTTTAGCGGTCCATAATCAGTCAAAATTTGATCGATATTTTTAAGTACATCTTTAGCCAAAGAATCATATGCTGCCCTTAACTCCTGAGGTATAAAGTTCTTACTAATAAATTCAAAGGACTGCCAACCAAAATTATATGCATTTAAAGTAGGGCGGTACTTAAAACTTTTAATCGCCCCAATGCTGTGAAATCTTCCAAGAAGTTTTCCCAAGATATACAGATTTTCTAAATTATCGAGCTCAGGAGCGTGTCCACCCTTACGTTCGTACAAAGCGAATTTAAAGCCTTTAAAAAAACTAATACTATTTCCTTGAGCATTCAACAAAGGACAAACCACCGGCAGTTCTTGATCTCTCAACTGAAAACAAAATTCATGCTCTTCAGAGATTTGTAATTCACTCCAGCGCTCAGGTCGATAGAACTTTGCAATTATTGGTTTAGCCCCTTCAATACCGATTTGATAGACGCGGTTTTCATAGCTGTTTAACGCTAGAAATCGACCATCTGACAAGAATCCCTGACTCTCAACTGCGTCGATTAATAAGTCAGGACTCAATGTATCAAAGGGATGAATCTTATTATCATTCATCAAGCTAATCCAAACTGGGCCTGGAGCGCAGGGATTTTTTTTGCCCATGCCTCACTTTCTTTTCTATGCGCTTCCGTCGCGAGGTAAAAGTAGGCATTGTAGAAAGTCTTGGAGTAGTTTTCTCTCCAGCACATATTATCAATTCTTTTAACCGAACCAGTGCCTCAGCGCGATTTTTATCTTGGCTACGATGTCGTTGGGCTTTTATAACAATGATGCCATCTTTTGATATTCTGTGATCATTACGTCTAAGTAATCGGTACTTATAAAATTCAGGTAACGAGGAATGTTTGATATCAAAGCGCAAATGTATAGCTGAAGATACTTTGTTAACATTCTGACCACCTGGCCCACTTGCGCGAATTGCAGAAAAGTCCAACTCTGCTTCAGATATAGCCAGCTCATCAGTTATAGAAAACATTAATCTGAAGGCTCAATGAAAGTGAATCTTGAGACTTCCTGACCATCCACTTGAATTAACTCCCCAAACATCTCAAGAGGTCTGACCCACATACTATAGTCGCCGTAAAGTGTTCTATAAACCACCAACTGCTCTTGAGTTTCACTATGTGTTGCCACTTCGATAACCTGATACAGATTTCCTTTGTAATGCCTGTAAATACCTTTCTTAATACTCAATTATTGTCCTCCTGGGCTTGCTGAATAACTGTTTTGCAGCTAATCAACTTGGAGAGGGAGACTCTCAGCGTATCCCCAAATTTTAGAGGCCCCACACCCGCTGGTGTTCCAGTAAGAACAATGTCACCAGGAAGAAGGGTAAAAAAACTGGTTATATATTTCACTAGTTCAGCCGCCGGCATTAACATATTTGAAGAGTTATCATTCTGCATTAAACAGTTATTTTGATACAAGACAATCTGTTGGTGATTTAAATCGCCACACAGAGGTCTGGAAACAAAATTAGAGGTCGGACATGACCCATCAAAAGCCTTCGCTTTTTCCCAAGGCAATCCACTTCTTTTTAATTTTGTTTGCAAGTCTCTGAGCGTCAAATCTAGACTCAGCCCAATTCCTATAATCCCAGTTTCTGCATCTTCCAGGCTGCAATTCGACAGCTTTTTCCCAATTAGTAAACTCATCTCTGTTTCAAAATGACATTCACCAAAATGAACAGGAATGTGCAGAGGTTCATGTATATTGACTAGCGATGTACTTGGCTTTAAGAATAGTACTGGCGAGTCTGGTATTTCATTATTTAGCTCACGCACATGGTCTACATAATTTCGCCCAACACATACAACTTTGCCGGTAGGAAGATTCGATGGGTGACCATCTAAAAAATGTCGGTATGTAGGCATAACGTCTTATTTACAATTCCACAGGATTTGATGGACGCCCGGCAACAGGCTCAGCCTTCTCTAATCGATAAGCTTTCCGGGATTCAGAATACCATTGGGATCAAATACTTTCTTGACCTCACACATTAGTTTTATCTCTGCTTCAGTCCGAGAATAATGCAACACATCCTTTTTTAACAGTCCAACCCCATGCTCTGCACTTACGCTCCCTCCATACTTCGCAATAAGTTCGCCTAAGACTTTACTAAAATTGGAACACCTTTCAACGAATTGAGCACTCGTCAAGTTTTCAGGCTTAAGTATATTAAGATGAAGGTTTCCATCACCAATGTGTCCGTACCACACAAGCTCAAAATATGGATACTTTTGCTCAATAATTATTTCAACACTTTTAATAAATTCAGGCATCCGTGACATAAGTACAGAAATATCATTTTTAAAAGGTTCGTACTGCCAAAGAGTTTCAGAGATATCTTCTCTTAGTTTCCATAGCGACTCAGCCTGTCTCAAACTTTGACTCATCACACCATCAAGAACCCAGCCCTTATCCATACATTCATCAAATAATCTTAGTCCTGTATCCAGAACTGACCCTTCACTGCTCTCAAACTCTAACAGTGCATAAAAAGGGGCCTTGGTTTTAAAAGGAGCATTATGGCCTTGGAAATTTATGACTTTATCTAGGGCAACTTGTGAGAAAAATTCAAATGCCGTCAAGTTAATTTCTGCAGAGAATGCTTTTAGCACCTCTAGAATTATTGGAAAACTGTCAATACCAAGAACAATTACAGTAGAGGCTCCTTTGGGCCGAGTAAGGCGAATTGTTGCCTCACAAATTAATCCAAGTGTTCCCTCTGAGCCAATAAAAAGATGGCGAAAGTCATATCCAGTGTTATTTTTAATTAGGCCTTTATTAAGATGCAGAATTTCTCCACACCCGGTAACTACAACAAGTCCAGCAACCCATTGTCGCGTCATACCATAACGAATCACGTTAATTCCACCTGCATTAGTCGCGATATTCCCACCAATCTGGCTTGATCCGGACGACGCAAAGTCAACTGGATAAAAAAGATTTTGCCCAGCTGCAAATTCCTGTAGCTTATTTGTTATTAATCCTGCACCGACAGACACGATGCAATCTACTTTATTAAAATCGAAAATTTGATTAATGCGATCCATCGCCACCACAATTTCCCCATCCTTGGCAACGGCGCCCCCGCTCAGCCCTGTGCGGCCACCTGAAGGAACAATTGCGAGCTTGTATTCGTTAGCAAAGATGACGACCTTTTGAACTTCAGCCACACAACCAGGCAACACAACTACACTAGGGTCAGCAGTCCATATAGTTGTCCTATCCATGCCATAATCAGTGAGATCTTCATCAGATAAACGGACATTTTTATTTCCTACAATTTCACGGAGTTGAGAAATAATTAACTTATCAAGCATTTAAATTCCTGAAAAATAAGCTTCTGTATTAGCAAAAAAATATTGTTATAAAGAATATCACATGGCTTAAAAGATACTAACTAATCGACCTTATCGATACGCTCGCTAAGATTAAATTAATAGAAAATTGATTTAGAAATAAGCTCTTATTTAGTAAAATTCCCCGCAAAAATAGGCGTTTTAAGGCCTTTATTTAAACAAAATTAGCAAAATCGCACAAAAACTAATACACTGCGTGGCCGACAAGCCAATCTGCGAGTTATAAAAGAAGAGGTTTGGCGGAAAAGTCTTGCAGTCGAGCCCATGTTCGATGTGTAAGAATTGGCTAGCCCCGTGATGAGGCTGGATATTTTTAACGCCTTAAACGGTATAAATTTTTAAAGTGAGGTTATTATGTCAGGGGAAAGAGTTTCTGGCACTGTTAAGTGGTTTAACGACAGTAAGGGTTTTGGATTCATTGAACAAGAAAGCGGCGGTGACGTATTTGTGCATCATAGTGCAATACAAGCCGAAGGGTTCAAATCTTTGAAAGAAGGTCAATCAGTGACCATGGAAGTAACTCAAGGTCAAAAAGGCGCTCAAGCTGAGAACGTTATTGCTGACTGAAGTCTACTTGCTCTAGATAGAGCTATTAGATGAATTTAAAAGCCTTGCAAATGTTGCAAGGCTTTTTTATTGCTTCTTTGATTTAGCTTGCTCTGGAACATGAAAATAATGTCAGGGAAATTTTACCCAAAAAAAATCTCGCCGATGAGCGAGACCTTTCGAATACAACTACGAACACCTATCATTTGATTTTGGCTTCCTTGTAGATTACGTGCTTACGAATCGTTGGGTCGTATTTTTTAATTTCCATTTTTTCGGGCATATTTCTCTTATTCTTATCAGTGGTGTAAAAGTGTCCAGTACCTGCGCTCGAAACTAATCGGATTTTTTCTCTTGCTGATTTAGCCATTGTTGTACTCCTTAAACTTTTTCGCCACGAGCACGTAACTCGGACAATACCTGATCTATCCCATTTTTATCAATCACTCGCATCCCCTTAGTTGACACTCGCAACTTGATAAATCGCTTCTCTGCCTCTATCCAAAACCGATGAGTATGAAGGTTTGGCTCAAACCGTCTACGAGTTCGGTTCTTAGCATGAGAAACATTGTTGCCCGCCATTGGGCGCTTGCCTGTAACCTGACATACTCTGGACATTTCTTCTGCCTCTATACCGTTTATTTTAGGCAAAACTTAAAACTAAAGTTTTGCAAAAGTCTTTAAAAATCACTGATCTCTCAAGAAGGCGCGTTTTATACCAGAAAGGCAATCTTGAATCAAACGAAAACAGGGTATTAACCTTAAATAAAGCTTTCTATTTGATAACCTTAAAAAAACAAAATACTAACTCATTATTCAGTCTTCATTAAGGAAAATACTTTTAAGTCCATCGCCTATTTAATCCTTAACGATGTAATTAGTACTGATTATTGAAAATGCAGCAAAATTGGCAGAGTTCGCCATAGTAAGTCCTAATTTATGGCTACAGAAATTCAAGTTATAATGTTATCGTCTAGAGGATTTTGTGTTGATGCGGGAAGGTAATGTTCAAGTTAACAAATAAGCGCATAATTCTTGGTGTAACCGGTGGTATTGCTGCATACAAAAGTGCTGAGTTGGTGAGGCGATTGCAGGATCAGGGTGCCCAAGTAAGAGTTGTGATGACTCCAGGAGCCGAGGAGTTTGTTCGTCCTCTGACTATGCAGGCATTGTCAGGGCATCCCGTTTTTACAGGGTTACTTGATGAGAAGGCAGAGGCCGGCATGGGTCATATTGAGCTTGCAAAATGGGGAGATTTATTGCTCATTGCGCCTGCCAGCGCAGATTTCATTGCTAACATGGTCCACGGCAGGGCAGATAGCCTTCTTGGGGCAATTTATTTAGCAACACCTGCATTGGTATCCGTTGCACCCGCAATGAACCATGAAATGTGGAAACATCCAGCAACCTCAGACAATGTTGATACGTTGCGTGATCGGCAGGTTCATGTAATTGGACCTGACTCTGGTATTCAGGCCTGCGGAGATATTGGACCTGGAAGGATGGTTGGTCCAGAAATAATTGTTGACCAAATATCAGAGTTCTTCAAGACTGGTGAACTTCAGGGCATCCATGTTGTAATCACTGCTGGTCCCACGAGAGAGGCATTGGATCCGGTTCGATATGTAAGCAACTACAGCTCGGGGAAAATGGGTTACGCCATAGCCTCTGCTGCAATTGATGCCGGTGCTCTAGTGACTCTAATCTCAGGTCCAGTAAACCTAATAGAGCCTGAAGGCTGCAAATTTTTATCAGTGGTCTCTGCTGAAGAAATGCTCTCTGCAGTATTAGAGGTTTCTGAAAGTGCGCATATTTTTATAGGGGCAGCTGCTGTTTCTGACTATAAAATAGAGTCCGTTTCAGAAGAAAAAATCAAGTCAAATGATGAAACGTTAACTTTAACTCTTCGGAAGAGCCCAGATATTATTCAAAGCGTTGCCAAAAAGTATGAACAGTTATTTGTTGTTGGATTCGCGGCCGAAAGTAATAATCTGGAAGGTTATGCTAAAGAAAAATTGGAGAAAAAAGGTCTTGATGCCATTATTGCCAATGATATTTCAAGATCTGATATCGGATTTAATAGCGACTCAAATGAGGTTAGCTGGATCGATAAAAACTCATCTTTAATCTTTAGCAAGCGAAGTAAGACTCAGTTGGCTAGGGACATTATTCAGCAAATACTTAAGTCATTTCACCACAACCGCTAACAAAAGAGCCTGTGTCAATGCAATTGAAATCTGTAATTCAAGGCGATCAGCATGGAGCATCTGGAGACAAAGATACCTTTAAACTTGTAGAAACAGTCTTTAGAGACTATGACATAAGAGGAATAGCCTTCACTGAGATCAATCAAGAATTTGCCTTACGTCTAGGCAAATCACTCGGTCAACTTACCCTAGAGAGGGATGAAGACTCAATTTATGTGGGTCGTGACGGCCGCTTAAGTTCTGACAAACTGACCACTTCATTATGTGAGGGTCTTCTGTCCTCTGGATGCAATGTGATTGATCTGGGACTAACCAGTACACCAATTTTAAATTTTGCTATCCACCATCACGGGAGGTCATGTTGCGGAGTGATGGTCACTGCAAGCCATAATCCAGGAGCCTACAATGGATTCAAAATGGTAATGCAGAAAGTCGTTGTTTCAAGCGATGAAATTCAAGAACTCAAGGGCATGATGAAAGCCAATCTCTTTACTCCATTGACAAAGGGCTTTTTTTCTTCGCTGGATATAATGCCTCAATATTTAAATTATGTAATCGACAATACTGAAATTACACATAAATTTAATCTTGTGATTGATGGTGGAAATGCCGTTGCTGGAGATATTGCCGCGAGGCTTTTCGAGCAAGCGGGATGTCATGTAGAACGGCTATTTTGTGATGTCGATGGAGATTTTCCAAACCATGATCCAAATCCTTCGAATGAGAAAAACCTCGTAACATTAATTGAGCGAGTTAAGTTAAATAAGGCGGATCTGGGAATTGCACTCGATGGTGATGGCGATCGGCTTGTGATTATCAGCGGGGCAGGAAAGATCGTATGGCCGGATCGACTAATGATGATATTTGCGCAAGCCATTCTCCCCCAGAATCCAGGCTCAATAGTTGTGTTTGATGTCAAAAGTAGTATGCGTCTTAAGGAATTCATTATCCAAAATTCTGGTGTGCCTCTGCTCAGCAAAACTGGTCACTCTCACATAAGGCAGGCATTGATTGACTCTAATGCTATCCTTGGAGGAGAATTCAGTGGGCATATTTTTTTCAATGATCGTTGGAATGGGTTTGATGACGGGCTTTATGCTGCAGCCAGGCTGTTAGAGGTGCTTTGTAACAGCGACACTGATAAAGTTATCAGTATTGACTGTATCCTATCCAAGTTTGATAACAGCTGCTTTACCCCAGAAATTTTAGTTCCCATCCCCGAGACTGAAAAATTTGAACTGATGGAGAAGTTAATCAATTATTGTAATTTTGGAGATGCTCAAATAACTACCCTTGACGGTCTAAGAGTAGAAAGAAGCCAAAGTTGGGGGCTAATTCGTGCCTCCAATACAACACCAAACCTTACACTGCGGTTCGAAGCCAATAATAATATGGAATTGAAATGTATAAAGGCGCATTTCCAAAATAAACTAAAACCTTTTATCAAGAAAATAGAAGACTATATTTAACTATGTCATTAAATCGTAATGAAGCTTCAACCACTGCTCAGGTAATATCCCGAGCACTCCCGTATATTCAAAAATTTGCAGGAAAAACTGTCGTTGTAAAATATGGTGGCAATGCAATGGTTGATGATCGATTGAAGGAGAGTTTTGCTCGCGATATTGTATTGATGAAGGCGGTTGGTATTAATCCAGTCGTCGTTCATGGCGGTGGTCCACAAATTGGCGAATTACTCGATCGCTTATCTATTAAAAGTAAATTCATCGATGGCATGCGCGTAACTGATACCAAAACTATGGATGTCGTGGAAATGGTGCTTGGAGCAACCATTAACAAAGAGATCGTAAATTTAATCAGTCATGCTGGTGGCAGAGCATTCGGAGTTACTGGTAAAGATGGGCAACTAATCAAAGCAAAGAAGTTAGTGGTCTCTCATCAAGCTCCAGAAATGTCAGTACCTGAAATAATTGACATAGGCCATGTTGGCGAAGTAGCCTCAATTAATAAATCTGTCATCGACATGCTTCTTAAAAGTGACTACATCCCTGTTATAGCTCCTATAGGTGTCGGATCTGACGGATCTTCATATAATATAAATGCTGATCTAGTTGCTGGTAAAGTTGCTGAAGTTCTGAAAGCTGAAAAGCTAATGCTACTAACAAATGTTGGAGGCTTAAAGAATAAAGCAGGAGATATTCTCACTGGCTTAAGTATTAATCATGTTGATCAATTAATTTTAGATGGAACCATTTATGGTGGCATGTTACCCAAAGTTCGATGCGCTATTGAAGCCGTGAAGGGAGGCGTTAACTATGCCCATATTATTGATGGACGAGTAGATCATGCGGTCATGCTAGAAATATTTACCGATGAGGGCGTAGGAACTTTGATTACTCATCAAAACACTAAAGAGGCCCAGTAATGGCTGGAAAAAAAGGTTCCCGAGCTCAAGAAATTCTCCAAACTCTTGCGCGTATGCTTGAGACCTCCAAAGGAAGAATTACTACAGCCTCTCTTGCTACTGAACTTGGTATTTCAGAAGCCGCTCTTTATCGTCATTTCCCAAGTAAAACCAGAATGTACGAAAGTCTTATAGATTTTATAGAAGAAACGATCTTTGGGAGAGTCAGAGGAATAGTAAATGATGAGCCTGACGCTATTAATCAGTGCTACAGAATTCTCAGCTTAGTTATTGCTTTCTGCCAGAAAAATCCTGGTATCACTAGAATACTAAATGGTGACGCTTTAGCTATTGAAAACGAGCGATTGCATCAAAGAGTTGCTCAATTCTTCGATCGGTTAGAGTCACAAATAAAACAAGCGTTACGCGAGGCAGAAATTAGAGATGGGCTAAAGCTTTGTGTTCCAGTTTCAGTTGCGGCCAACTTAATGCTTGTGAGTATTGAAGGTAAGATTAGCCAGTTCGTGAGAAGCGACTTTCAAACACCACCAAATCAGTATTGGGCAGAGCAATGGAATCTGATTTCCTCTGCAATTATGCAAAAGTAATAGGTCTCTTTAACTTACACCGTATTTTTCACGGTAAGATTTAATACTCAAGACTAGTTCTTTCGAATCTGACTTGCTCTGCAGATACGTCAAAATATCTGTAATATCAATGATACTGAAAACTTGTAGCGAATAGTCCATTTCCACCTCTTGAATAGCTGAATTAGCTCCAGTCCCGCGTTCTTGACGATCTACTCCAATCACAACGCCTGCTGCCTCGGCATCTGACTGATTAATAACAGACATAATTTCTCTTATCGCTGTTCCTGCCGTTATTACGTCGTCAATAATTAATACTCTACCCTCCAAGGGAGCGCCAACAAGAAGTCCGCCCTCTCCATGGCCTTTTGCCTCTTTTCGATTAAAACAGTACGGAACATTAATATTAAATTGACTGGCAAGTGCAACTGATGTGGCAGCCGCAAGCGTTATTCCTTTGTATGCTGGACCAAATAAGACATCAAATTTAATACCTGATTCTACTATGGCTGCCGCATAACATTGTCCTAATTTAGCAAGCGCAGCGCCTGTATAGAATTCTCCAGCATTAAAAAAAAAGGGCGATACACGTCCTGACTTTAGGGTAAATTCACCAAACTTAAGAGCCCCGCTACTAAGCGCAGCATCAATAAACTGCATTTTATATTCTGTTAACATTTCCCAATCTCTTAATCAGTTATTGTGCGAGAGCCATCTGCTGCACTCTCACTAAATCTTCAATACCACGCTTTGCTAACTCAAGCATCTGGGCTAACTCGGCGGGGCTAAAAGGAGCCGCTTCCGCCGTACCTTGAACCTCAATAAAGCCACCTTCACTGCTCATCACAATATTCATATCGGTCTGGGCATTAGAATCCTCTACGTAGTCAAGATCCAAAACTGGCATCCCTCTGTAGATTCCAACTGAGACTGAAGCAATCATTCCTATCAACGGGTCACCTTTGATAGCTTTAGATCTCTGTAAGTATCTAATAGCATCTACTAGGGCAACACAGGCCCCTGTAATAGAAGCTGTTCTTGTTCCCCCATCAGCCTGAATCACATCACAGTCTATGTTAATAGTATGCTCACCTAACTCTTTTAGATCGACAGCTGCTCGTAAAGAGCGACCGATGAGCCTTTGAATTTCTTGTGTTCGCCCGCTCTGCTTGCCACGTGCAGCCTCTCTACCCATACGACTATTCGTAGATCGTGGCAACATTCCATATTCAGCGGTAATCCACCCTTCTCCCTTTCCTCTGAGAAACCGAGGAACTCCACTCTCCACGCTAGCTGTGCAAATAACCTTGGTATTACCAAATTCAACTAAAACTGAACCTTCTGCATGACAAGTAAATTCGCGAGTAATCTTAACTTGACGTAACTGTTCAGGCCGACGGCCGCTGGGTCTTGACATAAGTTGATTTCCTAAAATTAAATTGATCATTATTTTGCCTCAGAAGTGTAGCAAATCTAACACCCTAATGGCCGCCTTTGTTAACATGTCGAAATCAGAACTATTTAAGTTGGACTCAAAATGCCTCGAAGTATGACTTCATTTGCCCGCAGCACTGCTCATCATGAGTGGGGATCAATAACCTGTGAGATTCGTTCTGTTAATCATCGTTTCCTAGAAGTTAATTTTAGATTACCTGAAACTCTTCGGGAATTAGAAATGGTTTTAAGAGAAAAAGCTCGAAAGAAACTTGGTAGAGGCAAGATAGATTGCTCCTTTCAATTAACATTTAACAACAATGACTCTGAAGTCAATGCTGATCTTGGCCTTGCGAAAAAATATATCGACATTGCCCAAAAAATCGCAACTGAAATAGATCAACCTGGCCTTATACCTCCGTTGGAAGTCATGAAATGGCCTGGCATTTTAAAAAATGAGAATATTGACATTGAACATCTTAAAAGTGCAGCTAATGATATTTTTATTGAAGCATCCGATGATCTCATTAGAGGCCGCGAACGAGAGGGTGAAAAGTTATCCGAAATGATCGAACAGCGATTAATTGGAATTAGCGCGCAAACAACAGTAATAAGAGAAAATTTACCAGGGATTCTCGCTAATCAACGTCATCGTCTCAATGAAAAAATGTCCGATTTTGTCCCACAACTTGATACTGATAGGCTAGAACAGGAAATGGTAATTATTGCCAATCGTTCAGATGTTGCTGAAGAACTTGATCGATTGGAAGCCCACCTAATAGAAATTCGTCGGGTTCTTAAAAAACAAGATTCTATTGGTCGTCGCTTAGATTTTCTTATGCAGGAGCTTAACCGTGAGGCCAATACTCTTGGATCAAAATCTATCGCCGGCGTCACAACAAACGCCTCTGTTGAGCTTAAAGTTCTTATTGAGCAGATGCGTGAACAGATCCAGAATATCGAATAGCAAAAGTTTTCATCAGCTCCTAATTTAGGATCGCCTTCTCCAAATACCCATGATCAACCATGCATTCTGAATATGTAATCATATTAGAATCACTTACAACAATGTCACTCGGACTTGGCAGTCGATTGGCGATATCTGAGCAAAACTGGTTTAAGTAGGAAGCCTCTTCTTCAGTTTCCATCGGCTCAAGAGCGCATCCAATATTGAATAAAGAGACTACTACGAAGATTTTTGGTATTGAAATTTTTAATTTTAACTTGGCCAAAATAAGTGTTCTACTCTTTTTGTATTAAATTAGACAAATCTTTAAAAGCCTGCTTTCCATCTGCCTCCGCAACAACTTTCTCGTTACTATCTTTAATTAAATTACCGCTTAAAATAACTATCTTCATAGGATCGAAGCAGTGCTGAATTTTTAGTACACTATGGGGAGTGAAGAATATTTTGTAAATGCTCCACGGAAAAAAAATCATCTCAGCTAAAGAAATTTCGGTTGCAACTTTATGCCACAAGGTACTCTATTCATTCTCTCAGCGCCCTCTGGGGCGGGTAAAACCAGCCTAGTAGCCGAACTTTTGAGTCGGAATACAAATATAAAGGCATCAATTTCTCATACTACTCGTCCTCGTCGCCACGGAGAGGAAAATGCGGTCAATTACCATTTTATTGACAAGGCGAAGTTTTTAAAGATGATCGATGAAAAGATATTTTTAGAACATGCCCTTGTATTCGGCCACTACTACGGCACCTCTGAAACTTGGGTGATCGAAACGTTGGCTCAGGGAGTGGACGTTATCTTAGAAATAGACTGGCAGGGTGCAGAGCAGGCCAGAGCAAAATTCCCCAACAACAAAAGTATCTTTATTCTGCCACCCTCAATTCAAGCTCTGGAGGATAGATTAAATAGCCGTGGCCAGGACGATCCCAGCGTGATAGCAAAACGAGTCTCAGCTGCAAGGCAAGAGATGGCTCACTACTCAGAGGCTGACTACGTTATAGTTAATGACGACTTCAAAGTTGCACTAAACAATTTAGAATCAATTATTAAAAAACAACATTCCTCTAATGTTACAAGTTTTGATGGGGCGCTTATTAAAAAACTATTGTCTTAAAGAGTTTGTGATTGATAATTTAAACCCGCTTAGTTTTACACAAAGATTGTTGTTAATCCGGGATTTAGGTAAACTGTGCGGCCGCCTAGAGGTAAGGGCGCGAGCTCAGAAAGATGGTTGACTAAACTTTAAATTATCAGGGTCGTATTTAAAATGGCAAGAATTACTGTAGAAGATTGCTTGGAACATGTCGATAACCGCTTTGAGTTAGTGATGGTTGGATCGAAACGTGCTCGTCAGATAGCTGTTGAAGGCCGGCCGGCTCTTGTTGATGAGGAAAATGACAAGCCTACTGTTGTAGCTTTGCGAGAAATTGAACAAGGTCTCGTAACGGCGGATATCCTAATTGAAGTTCCACAAGATTATGAAATTATTGAATCCACAGAGGATTCCGAAAATACAGAGACCGCGGAATCTTCAGAGAATCCAGATCCTTCTCCAGTTTCAACTGAACAGGACTGATTTTCAGGGGGGAGGTGTAGAAGTTGCTTCAAGGACTTACTGATAAGCTAACTCTATACCTCGACCCAAAGGAAGTAGATCGCATCGAGCGAGCCTACCACTTCTCCGAAAAATGTCACTTGGGTCAAATGCGACAAAGTGGCGATCCCTACATAACCCATCCCCTTGCCGTGGCAAATATTCTTGCAGATATGAGAATGGATCACGAAAGTCTCATGGCCGCTCTTTTGCATGACGTCATCGAGGACACCGGTGTCACCAAAGGTCAGATAAGTCGCCGATTTGGTCGCACTGTTGCCGATCTGGTAGATGGGGTCAGCAAACTCGGTGAGGTGGCTTCTGCGTCTCGGGCAGAGCAGCAGGCTGAAAGCTTCCAAAAAATGACTTTAGCCATGTCCCGAGATATCAGAGTTATGTTGGTAAAATTAGCTGACCGACTCCACAATATGCGCACGCTGGGAGTGCTCTCTCCTGAAAAAAAAAGACGTATCGCACGTGAAACAATCGATATCTATGCACCAATCGCTCAACGCTTGGGCATTAATGATGTTCGACTGGAATTTGAAGATCTTGGCTTCGCAGCAATGTACCCTCTCAGACACAGGCGGCTTAGAGAGGCGCTAAAAGCATCTCGTAAAAATCGTAAAGAAGTTGTGTCTGAAATTCATCAATCAATCGAAATGCGTCTCGACAAAGAAATGGTTAAAGTGAAGGTAAAGGGGCGAGAGAAACATCTTTGGAGTATCTATCTCAAGATGCGTGAAAAGAAAAAATCTTTTCGCGACATTATGGATGTTTTTGCATTTCGTTTAATTGTTGATAATGTTGATGATTGTTACCGAGCTCTTGGAATCATTCATAATATTTATAAACCTGTCCCAGGAGAGTTTAAAGATTACATAGCAATCCCAAAAGCTAATGGATATCAATCTTTGCACACTGTCTTAGTAGGAATGCATGGAGTCATTATTGAGGTCCAAATCCGAACAACAGAAATGGAGGCAATGGCTAATTTCGGAATCGCGGCGCACTGGGAATATAAGACAGGAAATTCAAACATCGCAACAAGTCAAAAGAAGGCAGCCAGATGGATTCAGGGTCTCCTTGAGATGCAGCAACAAGCTGGAAACTCCCTAGAATTTTTAGAACACGTCAAGGCAGACTTATTTCCTGATGAAGTGTATGTCTTTACGCCGAAAGGCCAAATTGTGGAGCTTCCATTGGGTGCTACTCCGATTGATTTTGCTTACTCTGTGCACACAGGATTGGGCAATCGCTGTATAGCTTGTCATGTGGATGGAGAGCTAACGCCACTATCAGAACCTTTAAAAAGTGGTCAAAAAGTCGAAATTGTTAGTGCCGCCGGCGCGCAGCCAAATCCTAATTGGCTTAACTTTGTCGTCACTGCAAAAGCTCGAAGTGCAATCAGGCATTTCTTGAAAAATCAACAACATGATGAGTCGGTAGATCTCGGGAAGAGACTTCTTGATCAAGCGCTTTCAAACTTAGGAACTAGCTATAACAAATTGAAGAAATCTCAAATAAAAATGCTCCTAAAAGAGACCGGTGCTCCTACGTTTGAATTTGTACTTCAACAGATAGGTTTGGGAAATCGAGTGCCTTTTGCGGTGGCTAATCTCATGGTGCCCGTCAATAAAAGGAAGATTGTGGAAGACAAAAAGAATTCAAATCTTCCAGTTGTGATTGACGCATCGGAGGGCCTGTTGGTTCAATACGGGCGATGCTGTCATCCCATTCCTGGAGATCCTATACTCGGACATTTATCTCCTGGAAAAGGACTAGTAATCCATCATGAGTCTTGTCGTAATCTAAAAGAAATCCGTCGATTCCCAGAGAAGTGTATGCCGCTGGTATGGTCCTCAGTCGTGGAGGGAGAATTTGCTGTAGAATTAAAAGTTGAAGTCACTCCCGAGAGAGGATTTATCGCAGCTTTAGCTGCAAGAATGACAGAAGAAGATGCTACGATCGAGCATATCAGCGTAGACGAGAGAGACGCTTTGACAAGCATTGTGGATGTCGTGCTTACTGTCAAAGATCGAATTCATCTTGCAGATATCATGCGTCGTGCGCGCAGTCTTAAACCAGTACGCAAAGTATACCGCGTTAAAAATAAATGATGCTCGCTATAACAGGAGACAACTATGGCCAACAAAGCAATTATCCAAACCGACCAAGCTCCGGGAGCTATTGGTACCTATTCGCAAGCAATTAAAATCAATAATACCGTCTACCTTTCTGGTCAGATCCCATTGGATCCAGAAAAAATGACTCTTGTTAGTGAAAATATTGATGATCAAATCAATCAAGTTTTTCTCAACTTACGAGCGGTTTGCGAGGCAGCTGGTGGAGATTTAAGTAATATTGTAAAGCTTAATATCTTTCTAACAGACTTGGATCATTTCTCAATCGTCAATGAAATTATGAGTCAATATTTTACTGCGCCATATCCGGCAAGAGCCGCAATCGGGGTTAAGTCTTTACCCAAAGGATCTAAGGTGGAAATGGACGGCGTCGTCGTCATTTAGGGCTGTTTTTAATGATATCTGCAATTAGTGATTTATAGCCCTCTCTAAATGTTGGAAATTTAAAGACATACCCACTATCTAGTAATCGCTTATTGCTCAATCGTCTCCGAATAGGGCCGCCGCTTGGCTGCTCAGTCAGTGTAATTTTTAGCTGGGCTGAAATCCATTTGCGCAGCTCATGTTGCGTCACTGGTTCACAATCGGTAGCTATATAAATGCTCTCCAAAGAAAATCCTGAGGCATGACGCTCGATCAAATGCTTAAGTGTTCCAACACAATCATCAAAATGGATGCGATTACTCCATTGCAGCGGAAGTTTTGGCCTTCCAACTCCTTTTAACACACTTTTAAGAATCCCTTTCCTTGTATTACCATAAATTCCCGAGAATCTAACAACACAAGTATCACACGGCAAATCACTTATAATCTGCTCGGCTTTTAGTAGCGCATTACCAGAAAACGTATTAGGGTCAGTTGGTGAATCCTCATCGACCCACTTATGATTCTCACCGCACACTCCCGTGCTAGAAACCCAAATTACCAACCTAGGCATTTTAGGTGTTATCTTTAAGACTTCAGCTAAAGAACTAGCCGTATCAATATATGCTCTTCTATAGCCTAATTCAGTAAACTCATCTGGAGTCAAAGTAGCAACAATAACGTCAAACTCTTGGTTCAGTATGGATAGTATTTGTGGCCTATCCGTCAAGTTGGCTTGGAGAGGGATAATTGGGCCACTAATTTTTTTTATATCTCGCCTCAAACCAAAACATTCGTGCTGCAAAGCAAGATTTTCGCCTAGCCGTTGGCCAATATCTCCACACCCTGCTAATAATATTTTCAATTGTTTCCCCGGCATCGATAAAAATTAGCTATGATATGTAGCTTTATATAAGGACGTCTCCATGACTCTTACAGAACTCCGTTACGTTGTGACCCTAGCTCAGTGTCAACACTTTGGCCAAGCAGCAGAAGTATGCAATGTAAGCCAACCAACCCTGAGTATAGCGGTTAAGAAGTTAGAAAGTGAACTTGGTGTCGATCTTTTTGAACGATCAAAAAACAATGTTCGTGCAACTCCCGTGGGAGAACAAGTAATCCGTCAGTCGCAGCGAGTTTTAGAAGAAGCTTCTTCAATAAAGGACATTGCGAAGTTAGGAATGAATCAACTTAACACTCCTCTTCACATAGGAGCTATCTTTACCATCGGACCTTATCTTTTCCCTCACTTTATTAAACCTTTGCAAAAAAGTGCGCCTGACATGCATCTAGTTATCGAGGAGGGATATACCAGTGGACTGAGAAAGCGACTTCGTAATGGGGAAGTTGACGTGATATTAGTATCCTTACCTTTTACCGAGCCAGATGTGGTAGTACAACCTCTCTACGAGGAGGAGTTTGTCGTTCTGCTGCCAAAAGGTCACTCGTTGTCCAAGAACCATGCCGTTGCTAGCCATGACTTAGACAATGAAAATGTTCTGTTGATGGGGGAGGGCCACTGTTTTAGAGATCAAGTTTTTCAAATATTACCTAATATAAACAAAAACAAAAGTGAAAGTGCATTAATCCGAACAATGACAGAGGGCAGCTCATTAGAGACTCTTTGCCATATGGTATCTTCAGGCTTAGGTATAACGGTACTACCTAAATCTGCTGCTGTTGGGGCTATTGAGCGATCAAATGAGCTCGTAATAAAACCTTTTCATGACTTCACACCAACACGCACCACCGCCATGGCATGGCGAGCAAGCTTTCCGCGCCACAAAGCAATAGATACTTTGCGTCAAGCCATCAATATAAGTAAGTTACCCGGAATTTCAGGGAATAAATGAATACTCAATATTTGGATACTCTTAGCATCAAAAGCCTAAAAGGTGTCGGTCCACAATTGGCAATGAAATTAAATAAGATTGGACTTTATAATGTTCAAGATCTCCTTTTTCATCTTCCTTTGAGATACATAGACCGAACGAAAATTACTCCCATAGGGGGAATTCAGCCGCGAACTGAGGTAGTCATTGAAGGTGAAGTTAGAGCTAGTGATATTGTGTTTGGCCGCAGAAGGAGCCTTGTTTGCCGTTTGCAAGACCAAACAGGAACAACAACTCTGAGGTTCTTTCACTTCAACAAAGCTCAGCAACTGAAACTCAAGCCGGGTGCTTATTTAAGATGCTTTGGTGAAGCTCGTAGAGGTTCGACAGGTATTGAGTTCTATCATCCCGAATACCAATATATTGAGACTAATAATACTAAGCAGCTTGAAAACGCGCTAACTCCCATCTATCCAGCAACAGAGGGAATTACCCAAAGTCGAATTCGAGATCTTTGCTCTCAAGCCCTCTCAAAGCTCAAGCGGAACTCACTTATAGAACTATTACCCGAGCTCTCAAATAGTGAATTGAAACATCAATTAGCTTACTCGTTGGTTGACGCTATTCGTCTTCTACATCAACCACCTCCAAGTGTTGCGATGAATCTACTTGCACGGGGGGAACATCCCGCTCAGCAGCGTCTTGCCGCTGAGGAATTAATTGCGCATCACCTGAGCCTATTGCGGCTCCGTCAAAGAATTCAGCAACAAAAGGCACCTATCCTTGAGATGGACACCAGAGCACACGATCTATTTTTAAATGATTTACAGTTCTCACTTACAGGTGCTCAGCAAAGAGTTTTGACAGAAATTAGTGATGATATGAGCTGTGCAGTACCAATGCTGAGACTAGTTCAGGGAGATGTTGGTTCTGGCAAAACAGTAGTCGCTGCACTAGCTTCGGTTCAGGCAATTGCAAGTGGAAAGCAAGTGGCATTGATGGCCCCAACTGAAATCCTTGCAGAGCAACACAGGAATACCTTTGAGCAATGGTTCAAGCTTTTGGGTATTCGTATTGCCTGGCTTACTGGCAAAGTTAAGGGAAAGGCTCGAGAAGTACAGCTTAATATGATCGCTGATGGATCTGCGAAGATGGTGATTGGTACTCATGCCCTGTTTCAAGAGAGCGTTGAATTTAACGATCTTGGATTAAGTATTATTGACGAGCAGCACCGCTTTGGAGTACACCAACGGTTGGCCTTGAGGGAAAAGGGTTTTCGTCCAAATGTCAATGTTGCTACTCAAAATTCTGCACCTCACCAGTTGATAATGACTGCGACCCCAATTCCTCGTACCTTAGCGATGAGCGTCTATGCAGATTTAGACTGTTCCACTATTGATGAACTACCGCCAGGTAGGAAACCCATCGAGACTCTGGTTCTGAGTGATAGTCGACGTGGAGATGTAATCGAGAGAGTTAAGGTATCTTGTAAGGCTGGACGTCAGGCATATTGGGTATGCACTCTAATTGAAGAATCTGAAGTTCTAGAGGCGCAGGCCGCAGAAGCTATCGCTAGCGAGCTCAAAATACTACTCCCTGAATTATCTGTTGGCCTCATTCATGGGAGATTAAAACCGCGCGAGAAGTCGGAGCTCATGGGAAAATTTAAGGTTGGCGATATCGATCTTCTTGTGGCGACCACGGTTATTGAGGTGGGTGTTGATGTTGCAAATGCTAGCCTGATGATTATTGAGAACTCGGAGCGCCTGGGTTTATCTCAGTTGCATCAGTTAAGGGGCAGAATAGGAAGAGGATCTAAGGCTAGTCACTGCGTCCTGCTATATAGTCCTCCGCTTTCCAATAATGCAGGAGAACGTCTTAAAATAATGCGTGAAACCAATGATGGCTTCAAAATTGCTGAAAAAGATCTCGAATTACGAGGGCCTGGTGAGGTGCTTGGAACTCGGCAAACGGG
>NTJY01000007.1 GCA_002457245.1 SAR92 bacterium MED-G29
GAGCGTTTGTTGGGTCTTTTTTGTTTGTCATTCATCTGAAAGTCTAGTCTTTTCGTTGGCTAGTGAGCTCAATATTATCACTATTCGTACAAAGCGACAGGCAATAGATTATTTTGTCAATTACTCGATGTGTCGTAAGATACAAGCCTCTTAAGTATAAATTTGGGATTTCCCTATGGTGAACGTAAACATTACTGAGTCTGCTCAAGATTATCTTGCAGGGCTACTAGAGAAACAGAATTGTGAAGGGATTGGAATTCGAATGTTTGTATCGGATCCAGGGACTCCAAAGGCAGAAACTTGTATCGCATACAGTCGGCCTGGTGAGCATAATGAGGATGATATCATCGTTGAATATTCTAAATTCAATGGTTACTACGAGCAGCGTAGTATCCCATTTCTAGACGATGCTGTTGTGGACTTTTCGGAGGATAAATTTGGCGGCCAGCTTACCATAAGGGCGCCAAACTCTAGACTACCTAACATAAATGATGATAGTCCTATAGAGGACAAAGTTAACTATCTGCTATATAACGAAATTAATCCTGGTCTTGCTTCTCACGGTGGTGTTGTCTCTTTATCTGAAATGGATGAGGGATTTGCTGTGCTTGAGTTTGGTGGAGGTTGCCAGGGATGCTCCGCGGTTGACCTTACTCTCAGAGAGGGTGTTGAGAAGACGCTAATGAGTAAGATTCCGGAGCTGAATGGTGTTCGGGATGTCACTGACCACACAGATACAAGCAATGCCTACATGTAGAACATTTTTTATTTAACATTTCCCACAAAAAAAGCCCGCTAACGCGGGCCTTTTTTATAGGGTTCTTCTAAACGTTAAACTAGGCCACTTCAATTATTTGCTCTGCGGCAATAAGCTTTCCTTCTTCGGCAGATTTTTGGAACGACTCTATCTGATCAAAATTCATATATCGGTAGATCTCGGAAGACATAGAATTAATCTTCGTAGCGTACTCCATGTACTCCTCAACCGTCGGTAGTCGGCCTAAAATACCTCCCACCGATGCAAGCTCCGCGCTAGTCAAATAGACATTAGCTCCATCTCCCAATCTATTAGGAAAATTACGAGTCGATGTAGATAGCACTGTAGCTCCAGCCAGAACACGAGCTTGGTTACCCATGCAAAGTGAGCAGCCCGGCATTTCCGTACGAGCTCCTACTTTTCCATAGATATTGTAATATCCTTCCTCCATTAATGTATGCGCATCCATACGAGTAGGAGGACAAATCCAGAATCGGGAGTCAACAGTGCCTGCCTCATCAAGAAGCTTTCCTGCCGCTCTGAAATGTCCGATATTTGTCATACAAGAGCCAATGAAAATTTCATCTACATTATCTCCAGAGACTTCTGACAAGAGCTTCGCATCGTCTGGATCGTTTGGACAACAAACAATAGGTTCCATAACGTCAGCTAAATCAATTTCAATTACCGCGGCATACTCCGCATCTGCATCGGCTTCCATCAAGTAAGGATTTGCTATCCAATCTTCCATCTTTCTGACACGTCGCTCTAGTGTGCGAACATCCCCGTAGCCCTCTGAAATCATCCAGCGCAGGAGCGTTATGTTGGATTGAAGATATTCGGTTACTGAGTCCTCACTCAACTTGATAGTACATCCCGCCGCCGAGCGCTCAGCCGAGGCATCTGAAAGCTCGAACGCTTGCTCTACCGTCAGCCCCTCTATACCTTCAATTTCAAGAATCCGGCCAGAGAAGAAGTTCTTTTTACCTTTCTTTTCTACTGTAAGGAGACCTTCTTTAATTGCGTAGTAGGGAATTGCATGCACAAGATCGCGAAGTGTTATACCGGGTTGCATGTCCCCTTTAAATCTAACAAGAACCGATTCGGGCATATCTAGAGGCATCACCCCTGTTGCGGCCGCAAAAGCGACAAGCCCTGATCCTCCAGGAAACGATATTCCCATCGGGAAGCGAGTATGCGAATCACCACCAGTACCAACTGTATCAGGGAGCAGCATTCTGTTTAACCAGCTATGAATGATGCCATCACCTGGACGCAAAGAGACGCCTCCACGATTCATAATAAAGTCAGGCAGACTATGCTGAGTATCAATATCTACGGGCTTTGGGTAGGCTGCGGTGTGGCAAAATGATTGCATTACTAGATCAGTGGAGAAACCCAGGCACGCAAGATCCTTTAATTCATCTCGAGTCATTGGGCCAGTTGTGTCTTGAGACCCTACCGTCGTCATCTTAGGTTCACAATATGTGCCAGGTCTGATCCCATCGGTACCGCAGGCTTTGCCCACCATCTTTTGAGCTAAAGTGAAGCCTGCATCACTATGTATTGGAGCGGTGGGGTGACGAAATACATCTGATGGAGGGAGACCCAGGTGTTCTCTTGCCCTCTGAGTTAAACCTCGTCCAATGATTAGGTTAATTCTTCCATCAGCCTGAACTTCATCGAGAATCACGTCAGATTTATGTTTAAACTCGGAAACTACTTCACCAGATTCATTGAGGATTTTCCCTTCGTAGGGATAAATTTCAATAATATCTCCATTATCTATCTTGTCTACGGGAGCCTCGAATACCAGAGCACCTGCGTCTTCCATAGTATTAAAGAAAATTGGCGCCACCTTGCTGCCAAAGCAAATACCACCTGATCGTTTGTTGGGTACTCCGGGCATATCTTCACCGAAAAACCAAAGTACACTATTTGTAGCTGACTTTCGTGATGAGCCAGTCCCAACGACATCGCCAATAAATGCAACCGGCAGGCCCTGTGACTTTAGCTCATTAATCTGAGACATGGGCCCTGTGACACCATGTTCTTCAGGATGTATGCCATCTCTAGTCATTTTAAACATAGCTCTTGCATGAAGAGGTATGTCTGGTCGAGACCACGCGTCTTGTGCGGGGGAAAGATCGTCAGTATTAATCTCACCGGTAGCTTTAAAGACAATGACTTTTATACTTTGAGGAACAGCATCATTAGAGGTAAACCACTCAGCATCCGCCCATGATTTCATGACATCTAATGCGAATTTGTTGCCGCTGTTACATTTTTCAGCGACATCATGAAAGGCATCAAACACAAGAAGAGTAGACTTTAATTCTTCAGCGGCGAGTTCTCTTAATTCATCATCATCGAGCAATCCAACAAGAGTCGCCACGTTATAGCCACCATGCATGTTTCCTAATAGTTTTACAGCTAACCTTCGATCAATTAAAGGAGAGGATGCATCTCCCTTAATAAGTGCGGAGAGGAAGCTTGCTTTTACGTATGCAGCTTCATCTACACCAGGTGGAACTCGATTAGAAATGAGATCAAGAAGGAAGCTCTCTTCACCCTTTGGTGGAGCCTTGAGTAACTCGACCAGACCGGCGGTCCACTCTGGGTCAAGAGGTTTGGGTGGGATGCCCTGCAGTTGGCGCTCAGTCACATGTGCACGATAAGCTTCTAGCACTGTTTACTTCTCCTTTACTAATAGATAACGTTATTTTTAATTACATTTGACCTTAAAATTTGTAAGGAATTATACGTTAGCATGTAGTTTTTTTACAGGTTAAACGCTGATATCGACTATCATTCCTAATTGATACAGCTACCATAGTCAAAAATCCTCGATCTTGCTTCAGTTTTGAAATTTTTTTAGTAATGTTGAGCAATGTATTAACTATTAATATCGGGTGGGGATAGTCATATTTTAAGGTCTGGGAGTAGACTCCAACAGCTGAGCGCGATGTTGTTTAAGCCCTATGAGCTTGTTTGGGACTGCTGCTGCGACCATGGGTTACTGGGGATGTCCTTATTGGATACGGCCCATGCTCGTAAGCTCGTTTTTGTTGACGTATTAGCGAACCAGATGCGCAAGCTGGAGAGCTCTTTGAGAGAAGACTTCCCTTTGGCTAAATATAATTGGCACGTCAGATGTGGTGATATAAGAAATATTGTTGTTCCTAAAATTAATTCTCAGTTGTTCATCATTGCTGGTGTTGGCGGAGATCAGACAGTTGATTTTATCAATAGTCTAAGTATCTCAGCCGCTGACACAATGTTTGATATTCTAATTTGCTCGGTTCATGGGAGTTATTTTGTTCGGGAATCCCTAATAGATAATGGCTTTAGTTTAATAGATGAAAAAATTATTCTTGATAAGAATAAGATATATGAGGGTATTTATGCCTCCAGAAACTCTGGGAAGACGATTGCGAATACTGGCTATTCAATGTGGAACTGGAAAGATCAGGATCATCAACGCTACTGGTCCAGATTGGTTGGCCATTATGCGCAAAGGGCGCGAAATGAACCTGAAAAATTTCGGGCAATAGTGGAAAAATATGAGGCTCTAAAGTGTGAATTATTGGGTCAACTCAAATGATAAAAATTTCTAACGTGTGTATATTGGATGGACTTAGTTAAAGAATTCTTACCTTGTATCACGCCAGATAGATGGCTTGAGAATGCTCTGGACAACCCGGTTCTACTTTTACTGGACCATGCCAACTGCGAAAAAAAAGCCGCAAGTAGTGGGCTGCATTTGATGTACAGATGTATCGATAACATCGATATTATGGAATCTATGTCTCAGCTTGTTGAGACCGAAATGCGAAATTTTCAGTCGCTTATGAGGATCATCAGGGCTCGTAAACTTGACTGTATTCCGCTGTCAGCCTCACGCTATGCTGTTGGGTTGAGAGATCATATAAACAGTGCTGAGAAAACTAAGCTCATTGACTTGTTGGTTGTCAGTGCATTTATGCATGGCCGAGCTTTTGAGAGATTTTCTAGATTAATCCCGTATATCGATGTAGAACTTGAGAGCTTTTATGTTCCCTTTGTTAGGACACAGGAGCATCACTTCTCTAAGTATTTAACCTTAGCAAAATCAATGTCAGACGAGGGAAAACTTATAGCAAGGATCGATCATTTTGCATCTATTGAGAAGAATCTTATAGAGCGTCCCGATAGTGAGTTCCGGGTTTATTCTGGTCCAATTATCTAGGTTTTTCATATCTATCTAAAAGTAGCTTAGTACGCTTAAAAACGCCTCCCAAATCATGTTTTGATAAGCTAAGATAAAAGAATAAAGCTGTTAGAACTACTCACAAGGTCCGGAAAAATGATAATCAAGCGTCTTAATTTAGTGAGTTTTGTATCAAAATCTCTCTTGTCCTGTTTACTGATTACCTGTGCGTTCGCGGACTCAGAAGATGATACCTCTTCTGAGAAGAACTGGGATGTTAAGAATCCGCAAGGAGTCATGAAAACTATTTCTATTGATACTGAGGAAACAACTTGGTCTAACTTGAGCATTAGCCCAGATGGAAAATCAATAGTTTTCGACATGTTGGGCGATATTTATAGTGTTTCGATTGATGGTGGAAATGCAGTTCCGCTAGCCCAGGGCTTCGATTGGAATATGCAACCAGCCTTTAGTCCAGATGGAGAGACTATAGCCTTTGTCAGTGATAGGGATGGAGCATCTAATTTATGGGTAATGGATGCTAACGGGGAGAACGTGCGCCAACTGAGCCATGAAAAGACAGCATTAATCCATACGCCGAGCTGGAGCCCCGATGGTAATTACATCGCGGTAACTAAAGGCTTTATGTCATCCCGCTCTATCCCGGCTGGTGAGATTTGGATGTTCCATCGAGCAGGTGGAGACGGGGTCCAGGTAACGAGTCGAGCCTATGGCCCTCACACTCAAAAAAATATGACGGATCCCTCATTCTCGCCAGATGGCGCTTACCTTTACTTCACCGGAGATGTTACAGCTGGGCGTGTATGGGAATATGGGAAAAACTCCACAACCGAGTTGTTCAATATTATGCGTCATGATTTGGAGACCGGCGAGACACGGAGTTACATCGGTGGTGCAGGTGGTGCGATCGTTCCTACACCGTCACCTGATGGAAGATCTATGGCATATTTAAAACGTCAAGATGATAAGACGGTGCTTTATCTCAAGGACCTGAAAACTGGCATCGATCGGCGCCTGTTTGTGAACATGGAGCGAGATCATCAGGAGACTTTCGGCTCTGAGGGCAACTTTGCTTATTTTGACTGGATGCCTAATGGTAAACAGATCATTTTTTGGACGAATGGGAAATTTAACAAAATTGATGTGGACAGTTTGGATATTGAAATTATTCCAATCCGAGTTGTAGCTGAGAAACAGATTCAACAGCCACCACGATTTAGTGTCGATGTTGCGCCGGATGAGTTTGATATCAAAATGATTCGATGGGCAAGTACCTCTCCAACCGGCAAATATATCGTGTATCAGGCACTTGGTAAGCTCTATCGGAAGGATATGGCAACAGGAAAGGTGCGTCGTTTGACAAAGCAAAATAGCCACGACGAATTTTATCCAAGCTTCTCACGCGACGGAAAGTCAATTGTTTATACCTCTTGGAGTGACGACGAACTGGGATCCGTTAAAGTTATTAGTATAACCGGTGGGATTGGGAAAACAGTATCAACCGAGCCTGGAGTTTATGTTGAGCCAAAGTTCTCTCCAAGTGGCAATCGTGTGGTCTTCCGAAGGTTGGCCGGTGGATATCTGCTATCGCCAGAATGGTCGATGGAGCCAGGAGTTTATATTGCTGATCTCACAAAGAAGACCATGGGAAAAATCATGGGGAGTGGTTTTAACGCGCATTTTTCAGCAAGTGAAGACAGAATTTACTTCACAAGCTATGTTCCTGCGAGTAAATACACCGAGCTTGAGTTATGCAGTGTTGACTTGTCGGGCGAGGATAAGCGTGAACTTCTTAAAGGGAAGAAAGTAACAGAGTACCAGTTATCGCCCGATGGAAAATGGGTTGCCTACACACATCAAAATAACGCTTTTGTTGCTCCATTTCTGGCAACAGGAAGTCAACAGAAGGTTGGCATTGAGACTGGTGGGCTCCCAGTAGCTCAGGCCTCTAAAACGGCTGGTGAGTATCTGCATTGGTCCGCAGATAGTGGCAGTGTAGGTTGGTCTCATGCGGCTACTGTTTTCCAGAGATCTCTCAACCAAGCATTTAGTTTTCTTGATGGCGCACCAGATGATCTGCCTGAGCCTGTATCAGGCGGTATCGATTTAAGTTTTAGTCAGAGAGCGGACAAGCCTGAGTCAATTATAGCCCTGGTGGGTGGGCAGATCGTCACTATGCGAGATGCAAACAACAACAGAGAGATTATTGATCAAGGCACTGTGCTGGTCGAATCTAATCGGATTGTTGCTGTGGGTCCTGTCGAAGAAGTAAAAGTTCCAGCGAATGCCAGGAAAATTGATGTCACAGGAAAAGTACTAGTGCCGGGATTTATTGACGCCCATGCGCACGGTTCTCAAGCTCGATCAGAGATTATCCCTCAACAAAATTGGAAAAACATATCTAGTCTCGCTTTTGGTGTCACTACCATTCATGATCCTTCCAATGATAGTTCTGAAATTTTTTCTGCCTCCGAACTGCAGAGAGCTGGCCATATTTTGGGCCCCCGAATTTTTTCAACGGGTACAATTTTGTATGGTGCTAACTCTCCAAGGGCTTTTGCTGGAATTAATAGCTATGAGGACGCTCTTTTTCATCTTAAACGTTTGAAAGATATGGGTGCAGTATCTGTTAAGAGTTACAACCAGCCAAGACGCGAGCAGCGACAACAGGTACTTAAGGCCGCGAGAGAACTTGGACTGATGGTTGTGCCAGAGGGTGGAGGTAAGCTTTACCAAAATATGACTATGATGGCTGATGGACATACGACTCTCGAACACGCCTTGAATATCGCCACTGGCTATAGTGATCTTACACAGTTTTGGAGTCAGACAGACATGGCATACAATCCAACGCTGGTGGTGGCTTATGGTGGCTTGGAGGGAGAAAAGTATTGGTATGATCGGACTAATGTCTGGGAAAATGAGAGGCTCATGCGCTATGTGCCGCGCTATATTGTTGAACCTAGATCTATCAGACGGCCTACCGCACCGGATGATCATTACAATCACATAAAGGTTGCTACATACGCGAAGAAGCTGAGAGATGCTGGAGTTCGTGTGCTCTTAGGTGCCCATGGTCAGCGTGAGGGGCTAGCCGCGCATTGGGAAATGTGGATGCTCAATCAAGGGGGTTTTACTCCATGGGAATCACTTAGGGCATCGAGCTATGATGCGAGTATCTCCTTGGGGATGGATAAAGATATAGGATCAATTGAGGTGGGTAAATTGGCCGATATCGTGGTTATCAATGGAGAAGTTCTTGAGGATATTCGCAAGAGTGAGATGATATCGCACACCATGATCAATGGCAGACTTTACAATGTTAAGGATATGTCTGAAGTTGCGAGTGGAAAATCAAAGCTTAAACCGCTGTTCTTTAATAGGCTTGATGTGAACGCAATGCCAAGCTCAACTTCTGAGGCTCTGAAGAGAAAGGGTGAGCGGCATCTCTGGGTTCATTGAGGTAGTAGCAGCAGATTCTCCAATCGGGACCTTCGGTCTAATTTCACAGCTTGTTAATTTAACCTTTAAAGAAATAAGCAGATACTTTTTCCCGAATTTAACGATCCTCTAAATTAATGAAATCTCGAACGTTTGCGCCTGTATAAAGTTGTCTGGGTCGACCGATCCGGTAGGGATTGGTAATCATTTCGTTCCAATGAGATATCCAACCTACTGTTCTTCCCGTGGCGAATATGACCGTGAACATTTCCTCGGGAATTCCCATTGCCTTCAGAATAATACCTGAGTAAAAATCGACGTTTGGATACAGTTTCTTACTGACGAAATATTCGTCTTCCAAAGCTATCTTTTCTAGTTTTTTAGCTAACCGAAACAGAGGGTCATTTTGTACGCCCAGAACCTCAAGTACTTCGTCGCAAGTTTGACGCATAACTGTAGCTCTTGGATCATAATTTTTGTAGACACGATGTCCAAATCCCATAAGCCTAAATGGATCATTTTTGTCCTTCGCCTTGTTGATATACTCTTCAATATTATCCTCATGACCGATCTCAGCCAGCATACTTAGGACAGCCTCATTAGCTCCGCCATGAGCTGGTCCCCAAAGGGCTGCAATCCCAGCGGCGATGCATGCGAAGGGATTTGCGCCGGAGGATCCAGCCAGTCGCACTGTAGAGGTCGATGCGTTCTGTTCATGATCAGCATGTAATAAGAAAATTCGATCCATTGCTTTCGCTAATGCAGGATGACACTCATACTTTTCACAAGGAGTTCCAAACATCATGTGTAAGAAATTCTCGGAATAGGACATCGTGTTGTCAGGATAGATGTATGGTTGACCAACGAAGTGTTTGTAACACATCGCTGCAATGGTGGGCATTTTTGCAATTAAACGATGTGCTGAAATTGATCGATGCTCTTGATCGGTTATGTCTAGTGAATCATGATAAAACGATGACATAGCACCCACAACACCGCACAGCACTGCCATTGGGTGAGCATCATAGCGAAATCCACTAATGAATTGCTCGACGGACATGTTGACCATTGTGTGGTATTTGATTGTATGTTCGAAGGTCTTCTTTTGCTCAGCATTGGGCAGAGCACCTTCCAGTAGTAAATAGCATGCCTCAATGTAATCAGAGTGTTCTGCAAGCACTTCTATGGGATAACCTCGGTGCAACAGAATACCTTTGTTCCCATCGATAAAGGTAATGTCAGACTGACACGCCGCTGTAGCAGAAAAACCAGGATCATAAGTGAAGAATCCATGACTACCCAGAGAACCAATATCAATTACATCTTGACCAAGCGTACCTTGATAAACAGGGAGTTCAATGGGATCTCCACCATCAACTGAAAGGATTGCTCTGCGCTCTGACATGGTTAAACCTCTGCCCTTTTGGTAGTTTTTCAAAAAAAAGTCGGTCTGCAACTATAGTTGTTCGACACAAATTGTCAACCAACTCGGAGGTTTAAATGGATTAAAAACTGGATGATTTGTATGGGAAGATGGTTTTTCGATAATGAATATTCACTGGAGAAATGAGCAGTCTCGAAGATATCATTATTTTTAGGATAATTTAAGTTTTCGATTGAATTTGCGGGCTCAGCTAGGAATTAGACATTATTTAAAAGGTCTTAGTCTAGATTTATTCTGTAACTTAAAAATAAACGTAATTGAATTCGTCCATTCGAATTATTATACTCGAGTTCACTACAAGAGGGCGTTCCGCGTTCGCGGGAGAATCCTAAGAGAAGCAAATTTTTTTAAACTTTATATATTGCAAGGTCAGCCTGTTTGGTCGGGCCCCTGGAGAGCGTTTCGTGGCAGAAAAGAAAAGGCCAGTTAATCTTGATATTGGAACGTTAAGACTTCCAATCACAGCTTATGTATCTATATTGCACAGAGTGTCCGGCGTCGTCATTTTCTTTGCGCTAGCGATCTTACTGTGGATGTTGGACAAAAGTTTAAGTTCGCAACAGAGCTTTGACTCCTTGAAGGAAATGCTTGGTCATCCTTTCGTGCAGATAGTTGTATGGGGTAGTCTGGTTGCGCTTCTTTACCATGCCGTAGCAGGCGTAAGGCATTTGCTTATGGATCTAGGTGTGGGTGAGGAAAGTTTTCAAGCCGGTCGCATGAGTGCTTGGATCGCTGTTGGCGTTGCACTAGCTTCGATTGCAGTCATAACACTTTGGATTTTTGTATGATAGACAAGGCTGTAAGATTTTATCATAGCGGCTTGTTTGACTGGTTTGTTCAAAGAGTTACAGCTCTGTTGATGACTGCCTACTTGATCTTTATGTTGATCTACCTTTTTATCAATCCAGATCTTTCCTATGGGCAGTGGGAAGCGCTGAATAAGTCATTGGGTATGAGAGCATTTACCTTTCTCACAATGATAGCAATGCTATCGCATGCATGGATTGGGAACTGGTGTGTTCTCACTGACTATGTGACGGAAAGGTTAATTGGCCCAAAAGCGAACTTTATTCGTAACTCCATAAGATTCGGTATGGCAATCCTCACATTTGCCTACATTGCTTGGGCGATCAACATTCTCTGGAGATTTTGACAGTATGGCGAACTTAAGGACAATGAGCTTTGATGCTGTAATTGTTGGTGGCGGAGGTTCAGGAATGAGGGCTGCTCTCCAACTTGCACAGTCTGGCTATAACACAGCCGTAATTACGAAGGTCTTCCCTACCCGATCGCATACCGTTTCTGCACAAGGGGGTATTACTTGCGCTATAGCGAGTGATGATCCAGATGATCAATGGCAGTGGCATATGTATGACACCATAAAGGGTTCAGACTATATAGGCGATCAGGAAGCCATTGAATACATGTGTCAAACAGGCCCGGAGGCCGTTTTTGAACTGGAGCATATGGGGTTACCTTTTTCCAGAACTAAGGAAGGTCGGATTTATCAACGTCCCTTTGGCGGCCAATCTAAAGACTATGGAGCTGGAGGTCAGGCAGCTCGGACATGTGCTGCAGCTGATCGCACTGGTCATGCGCTTCTCCATACTCTCTATCAGGGAAATTTGAAAAATAAGACGGTTTTCCTGACTGAATGGTTTGCAGTGGATATTGTTCAAAACGAGGATAAGGCCGTTGTTGGTGTTGTCGCGATTAATATTGAAACTGGTGAGTCCGTGTATGTGAAATCAAAGGCAACGGTTTTTGCGACTGGAGGAGCTGGCAGGATTTATGCGTCTACAACCAATGCACATATTTGTACTGGAGATGGGATAGGCATGGCGTTACGCGCAGGATTTCCTGTGCAAGATATTGAGATGTGGCAGTTCCACCCAACCGGAATCCATGGAGCAGGAACTCTTGTCACGGAGGGCTGCCGTGGAGAGGGTGGTTATCTAATCAATAAAGATGGTGAGCGGTTTATGGAGAGGTATGCGCCCAATGCCAAGGACTTAGCAGGACGAGATGTGGTTGCTCGATCTATGGTTCTGGAGATCCTTGAGGGCCGAGGATGTGGTCCAGAAGGTGATCATGTTTACTTAAAATTGGATCACCTCGGAGAGGAAGCTCTAAATGCAAAGCTTCCAGGAATTTTGGAGTTGTCCCGCACCTTTGCTCATGCAGATCCTGTAAAGGTTCCCATCCCTGTCGTGCCAACGTGTCATTACATGATGGGCGGTATTCCGACAAATGTTGATGGTCAAGCACTAACGATCGACAGGGAAGGCAATGACGAGGTAATTGAAGGACTTTATTCTTGTGGAGAAGCAGCTTGTGTGTCTGTTCATGGTGCGAATCGATTAGGAGGAAATTCACTCTTAGACTTGGTTGTATTTGGTCGGGCATCTGGAATCTTTATCGAGAAGAAGTTAAAGGAAGGGATTGATTTGAAAGAAGCGACCCAAGACGATATTGATAGGGCGATGGTCGTTTTAAACAAGATTAATAGCTCAACAGAGGGTGAGAATTCGGCTAAACTTCGTGGGGAATTGCAAACCATTATGCAGAATTACTTTGGAGTATTTCGTCGTGGAGACTTTATGGAGCAGGGTGTAGCCAAGCTTGATGAATTACGCCCTCGAATTCAGAATGTTTTCTTAGCAGATAAAAGCTTAGCTTTTAATACAGCGCGCATTGAAGCTTTAGAACTACAAAATCTCTTTGAAACTGCATACGCGACAGCGATTGCAGCAGCAGGAAGAACGGAAAGTCGAGGAGCTCATGCGCGAGAAGACTTCCAAGAAAGAGATGATGATAATTGGCTCTGTCACTCAATTTACTTCCCAGGCAGCAAAGAAATTGGTAAGAGATCTGTCAATTTTAGTCTGAAAACCCGAGAGCCATTCGAGCCCAAGGTTCGTACCTATTAAAAAGAATCCCTGAGACTTAAATTTATGCTAACTGTAAGTATTTATCGCTACAACCCGGAGATTGATCAAGAGCCTTACATGCAAGACTTTGAGTTTGATGCTCAAGGCAAGGACTTGATGGTGCTGGATGTCCTTGAAAAGTTAAAAGTTGAGGATCCGACATTGGTATTTAGGCGCTCTTGCCGTGAAGGGGTTTGCGGATCTGATGGCGTCAATATCTCCGGAAAAAATGGTTTAGCGTGTATTACACCCATCTCTGATGCGGTAAGAGGAAATAAGCTTGTGATTCGACCCTTGCCGGGCCTGCCTGTCATTCGGGATCTCGTAATCGATATGGCTCAATTCTATGCTCAGTACGAAAAGATACAGCCCTACATGATTAACGACTCGGCACCACCTAAAATTGAGAGACTACAGTCCCCTGAAGAACGCTCAAAGCTCGATGGTTTGTATGAGTGTATTCTTTGCGCATGTTGCTCCACTGCTTGCCCATCTTTCTGGTGGAATCCTGAGAAATTTATTGGCCCTTCAGGACTGCTACAGGCCTACCGGTTTCTGGCTGATAGTAGGGACACCGGTACCGAAGAGCGATTATCTAACCTAGATGACCCATTTAGTGTTTTTCGTTGCCACGGAATTATGAACTGCGTACAAGTTTGTCCAAAGGGATTGAACCCCACAAAGGCGATAGGTCACATTCGGAAAATGTTGATCAGCAGCCCTGCTTAAAAATCCTATAGCGTGTCGATTCTGTGCCCTCGGCGTTAAAAGGATCACTTTTTCTAAATAGTACTAGCCGTGGGGATCTTACGGCTTTAAAATACCGGAAGAAATTTTGTAGTCAAAAGGACACGATGTGATGGCCGAAGGCCTGATGGAGCAATTCCTCCGCTCCTCGCACTTCTCCGGTGGAAACGCAGTATACATTGAAGGACTCTACGAAACCTACTTGCACAGTCCAAATGCGGTGCCTGAGGAGTGGAGCAGCTTCTTTGACTCTCTTCCGCGGACTAACGGTTCATTTGCTCCTGATATTTCTCACGATACGATTATCCAGCACTTTGAACTTTTAGGCCGACGCCAAGCTAGGCCTACGCCTGCGCCCGGATCAGGTGGAATTCATCTAGAGCACGAACGCAAGCAGGTCAAGGTTGTTCAGCTTATAAGCTCCTACAGATTCAGGGGGCATCAGAAAGCAAAACTTGACCCGTTAGGGATCATGAAAAGAGCTGATGTTCCTGACTTACACTTACATTTTCATGGGTTGACTGAGGCAGACCTTGACACTACGTTTCAAACTGGGCCTCTCTATATTGGTAAGCAAGAAGCTACGCTGAGGGAAATAATAGAAGCGCTTGAAGAAACCTATTGTGGTAATTTAGGGCCAGAATTTATGCATATTACTTCTTTCACAGAGAAGCAATGGCTCGCACAAAGATTTGAAAGCGTAAGATCAACCCCGACCTATGGGGATGATGCTCGAGTAGACGTTTTAAATAGGCTGACTGCTGCAGAGGGTTTGGAAAAGCATCTTGATTCAAAATATCCGGGAACTAAACGATTTGGCTTAGAGGGGGGAGAAAGTCTAATTCCCTTGCTTGACTGTTTAGTTCGGCGTTCAGGTGAATATGGAGCTAAAGAGATTGTTATGGCCATGGCACATCGTGGTCGATTAAATGTGTTGGTCAATATTCTTGGCAAGAACCCAGTAGAAATGTTTGAAGAGTTTGAAGGTAAAAGGTTGGTTAATACCTCAGGCGATGTTAAATACCATCAGGGCTTCTCCTCTAATGTAATGACCCCAGGCGGCGAAGTTCACATGGCCCTTGGGTTCAATCCCTCTCATCTAGAGATTTCATGCCCGGTAGTAGTGGGTTCTGGTCGAGCTCGACAGGACCGGCGAAATGATCCCACCGGTCAAAAAGTAGTACCGATTCTGGTTCATGGAGATGCTGCATTTGCGGGCCAAGGGGTTGTAATGGAGACATTCCAGTTGTCCCAGACCCGAGCTTATAAGACCGGCGGAACTATTCACATAGTTATTAATAACCAGGTCGGTTTTACAACGAGTCGACAAGATGATGCCCGATCGACCGAATATTGCACTGATATCGCTAAAATGGTCGGTGCCCCGATACTCCATGTGAATGGTGATAATCCGGATGCAGTAATGTTTGCCGCTATGCTCGCTACTGACTATCGTTATGAATTTGGGAAAGATGTAGTAATTGATTTGGTATGTTACCGTCGAAGAGGCCACAACGAAACAGATGAGCCTTCCTCTACTCAGCCATTAATGTATGAGGTAATTCGAAAACACTCTACAACTCGCACTCTCTACGCACAAAAATTGGTGTCTGAGGGTATCGTTAGACAGGATCAAGCTAACGAGATGGCTAATACGTACCGAGCACGCCTGGATAAAGGAGAGTTTGTTGTTCACAACCTAGTTAGAGAGCCAGATACTAGTTTATTTGTTGACTGGAACCCATATCTTGACCACGACTGGCGTGCTGTTGGTAAGACAGGAATAGACCTCAAAGCTTTGCAGGAAGTAGCGACCAAAATTACAACAATTCCAGATGGTATTAAGGTTCAGCGTCAGGTAGATAAAATTTACGATGATCGACGTAAGATGGGTGGCGGCGCGCTCCCGCTTAATTGGGGAATGGCCGAGTTACTTGCCTACGGCACGCTTCTCAAAGAGGGCTATCCGATTCGCTTTACTGGCCAGGATGTGAGGCGTGGAACATTTTCCCATCGGCACGCAGTGGTTTTCAATCAAAATGATGGCGAAGCTTATCTACCTCTCGCAAATATGTATGATGATCAGCCTAGATTTGATATCTATGATTCGGTTCTGTCGGAGGAGGCAGTTCTCGCGTTTGAGTATGGGTATGCTACGACCACTCCCAAAGGGCTGATTATTTGGGAGGCGCAGTTTGGTGATTTTGCAAATGGCGCGCAGGTTGTGATCGATCAATTTATAGCAAGCGGTGAGCATAAGTGGGGGCGTCTTTGTGGCTTAATCATGATGTTGCCGCATGGCTTCGAGGGACAAGGCCCAGAGCATTCCTCGGCTCGTCTAGAAAGATTCCTGCAATTGTGTGCAGAGCATAATATGCAGATTTGTAACCCAACCACTCCGGCACAAATTTTTCATTTACTGCGACGTCAAGCTATCAGGCCGATGCGTCGACCGCTTGTAATTATGAGCCCAAAATGGATTTTGCGTCATAAGCTTGCAACGTCCTCCTTAGAGGATTTGGGGAATGGGCATTTTCAGAATGTAATTGAAGATAATAGCGTGGATGGGCAATCAGTGCGTAGGCTTATTTTTTGCTCTGGCAAGGTCTATTATCACTTGTTAGAGGAGCGAGATAGCCGCAGCATTAAAGATATCGCACTGATTAGACTTGAGCAGCTATATCCTTTCCCTGATAAAGAGTTGGATGAGATATTGTCTCGATATCCTGGTCTTGAAAGTGCCGTTTGGTGTCAGGAAGAACCTATGAATCAGGGTGCTTGGTACAGCAGTCAACATCACATACGAAATGCCGTCAAGCGCCATGATAGTAAGTTAGATTTAATGTATGCCGGTAGAGACGGATCAGCGGCACCTGCGAGCGGATATATGTCTGTTCATTTAGATGAGCAGAAAAAATTTATTGATGAAGCGTTAACTTTTGACTCTTAAACTAGGAATATATTGATGGCCATAGAAATAAAGGCACCCACATACCCAGAATCAGTGCAAGAGGGCACTCTGGCGACTTGGCATAAACAGGCGGGTGATCAGGTGAGTCGTGATGATCTGATCGTTGACATCGAAACTGATAAGGTTGTTTTAGAGGTTGTTGCTCCTGCCTCTGGAACGATAACTGAAGTTCTCAAGGTTGAGGGTGATATTGTTTTAAGCAATGAGGTACTTGCGCGTATTGAGGAGACTTCCTCTGTCGAATCTGCGCAGCCTCCTGCTGCATCGGCAAAAATTGAGTCCGATGCAGAGATTGGTGGAGTGTTGGTAAATCCAGCTGCTAAGAAGCTTGCCGATGAGAGAGATATTGATCTCGCATTAGTAAAAGGTACAGGAAAGGGTGGAAGGATCACAAAGGAGGATGTTGTTAACTATGCGCCTCCACCTGTTATAACAGCTGGTGCTGAAGAAAATGTGCAAGAAGCTGTCGAGGTGATGATTCAGTCAGGAGAGCGCGTAGAACGCAGAGTGGCTATGACGCGCATGCGGTCTCGGATATCCGAGCGATTAATGAGCGTAACTCAATCGACGGCGATGTTGACTACATTCAATGAGGTTGATATGTCCACAATGATGGGCTTGCGCAAGCAATATCAGGATGAATTTACCAAGATTCATAATGGCACTCGTTTGGGCTTTATGGGAATGTTTGTGAAAGCGGCTGTTGAGGCTCTGAAGAGATTTCCACTTGTTAATGCGTCCATTGATGGTACCGACATTGTCTATCATGGATTTCAGGATATTGGAGTTGCTGTTTCGACGGATCGAGGCCTGGTTGTGCCAGTACTTCGTAATGCTGAAAATATGAGTATTGCCACCGTAGAGAATGCTATAAGTGACTATGCTGGGAAGGCTAGAGATGGAAAGTTGACCATTGATGAGATGACTGGGGGCACTTTTACGATAACTAATGGTGGAGTATATGGGTCCCTCCTTTCAACGCCAATTTTGAATCCACCTCAATCTGCAATCCTAGGAATGCATAAGATCCAGCAGCGTCCAGTAGCCATTGAGGGACAGGTTGTTGTGCGGCCTATGATGAACCTGGCCTTGTCATATGATCATCGATTGATCGATGGAAAGGACGCCGTACGATTTTTGGTTGCGATCAAGGAGTTAGTCGAGGATCCAGCTAAGATATTACTTGAAATTTAATATATAAAATATTGATATATAGGTATTTTAATGTCTAATCATTTTGATGTAGTTGTGATAGGAAGTGGTCCTGCTGGCTATGTAGCAGCAATCCGAGCGGCCCAGTTGGGGTTGAAGACCGCATGTATAGAGAAATGGAAAAATACAGATGGAAAGGGAGTGAATGGAGGGACATGCCTTAATGTTGGTTGTATCCCTTCAAAGGCACTGCTAGATAGTTCTCAAAAGTTTCATGAGACAGCGAAAGACCTGTCTGTTCACGGCATTAGTGTCGACAGTGTTGATATAGATATTTCGGCAATGCTTGAACGCAAGAATAAGATTATAAATCAGCTCACAGGTGGAATAGCAGGTTTGTTCAAAGCTAATGGAGTTACAGCGCTTTATGGTACAGGGAAGCTTCTGTCTGGAAAGAAGGTTGAATTAACCGATAACGAGGGATCCGTATCTCTCATTGATGCCCAAAATGTGATACTTGCCTCAGGCTCTCTCCCCATCTCTATTCCCGTGGCGCCAGTTGACAACGATTTAATTCTTGATTCTACAGGAGCATTGGAAATTGAAGAAGTTCCAAAGCGTCTTGGAGTCATTGGAGCTGGTGTAATCGGTCTGGAATTAGGTTCTGTTTGGGCAAGATTGGGTTCAGAGGTAATTCTCCTTGAAGCATTAGACGATTTTTTGGCTATCATGGATAAAGCTATTGCTAAGGAATCTAAAAAGATTTTCTCTAAACAAGGGCTTGATATTCGGCTTGGTGCTAGGGTGACTGGTACCAAGATTAACGGCCGAGAAGTTGAGGTGACATACAAGACAAGTGGCGGTGAAGAGCTTTCTCAGACTTTTGACAAACTCATCGTTTGCGTTGGTCGTCGACCATATACCGATGGTTTATTGGCGCCTGGTTGTGGTGTGGATGTGGATGAAAGAGGTTCTGTCTTCGTGAATGAATTTTGTGCCACTAATGTTCCAGGAGTATACGCAGTAGGCGATTTGGTGCGCGGGCCAATGCTTGCTCACAAAGGCTCAGAAGAGGGTGTCATGGTGGCGGAGAGAATTGCTGGCCATAAAGCTCAAATGAATTACGATATTGTTCCCAATGTTATCTATACTCATCCTGAGGTCGCGTCTGTTGGTCTCACTGAAGAGCAGGTAAAGGCAGGGGGCGAGCCTTACAATGTTGGTGTATTCCCTTTCTCCGCGAGTGGACGTGCGATGGCCGCGAATGATACTGACGGTTTGGTGAAAATAATTGCTAATGCCGATACAGATCGAATATTAGGCTGCCATATTGTTGGTCCAAGTGCTGCAGATCTAACTCAACAGGTCGCGATTGCTATGGAGTTTGGCTCGAGTGCGGAGGACCTAGGAATGACAGTATTTGGTCATCCTACCCTATCAGAGGCGGTCCATGAGGCGGCCTTAGCAGTGAACGGAAGCGCGATACATATCGCCAATCGTAAGCGACGTTCGTAACAATTTTATTTGTTTACTTTGTGCCGCCAATTGAGTGGTGCAGAGTAGTTCTTATTTTTAACTTAACAGGAAACCAAGTATGAATCTGCATGAATATCAAGGTAAGCAATTATTTGCAGACTATGGATTGCCGGTATCTAAAGGCATAGCAGCAGAGACTATTGATCAAGCAGTTGCCGCTGCTGACACCATAGGTGGAGAACGATGGGTTGTTAAAGCTCAAGTTCATGCCGGTGGCCGTGGAAAGGCGGGAGGTGTGAAGTTAGTAAGCTCAAAGAGTGAAATTGAGGCGTTTTCTCGGCACTGGTTGGGTAACAACCTTGTGACATATCAAACAGATTTAAATGGGCAGCCGGTTAGCCGAATTTTGGTCGAAACTTGCACAGACATTGACCAGGAGCTCTATTTGGGTGCTGTTGTCGATCGCGGAACACGTCGCATCATATTTATGGCCTCCACAGAGGGTGGTGTCGAGATTGAAAAGGTTGCTCATGAAACTCCTGAGAAGATATTGAAGGCAGTTATCGACCCATTGACTGGAGCTCAGCCATACCAGGGACGTGATCTTGCATTCAAATTGGGTTTAAAAGGTGTCCAAATCAAACAATTTGTTGGTATCTTTATGGGCTTGGCTAAATTATTTAAAGAAAAAGACCTTGAATTACTTGAAGTTAATCCATTGGTTATCACTGATGAAGGAAACCTTCATTGCTTAGACGCTAAAGTTATTATTGATGGTAACGCGTTGTATCGTCAGCCTCAGATTAAAGAAATGCATGATCCCTCGCAAGAAGATGCTCGAGAAGCCCATGCCTCTGCCTGGGACCTGAACTACGTGGCTCTTGAAGGAGATATTGGTTGCATGGTCAACGGTGCCGGTCTTGCTATGGGTACTATGGATATTGTTAACCTTCACGGTGGGTCGCCAGCTAATTTCCTCGATGTTGGAGGTGGCGCGACTAAAGAGCGTGTGGTTGAAGCGTTCAAAATTATTCTTTCAGACACCAATGTTAAAGCCGTTCTGATCAATATCTTTGGCGGTATCGTGCGCTGTGACCTGATCGCTGAGGGCGTGATTGGCGCGGTCGAGGAGGTTGGTGTGACTATTCCAGTGGTGGTGCGGCTGGAAGGTAACAACGCGGATCTTGGAACTAAAAAATTGGCCGAATCGGGCCTTGCTATTATTGCTGCGACGAGTCTTACCGACGCAGCCCAACAGGTTGTCAAAGCCGCAGGGGGTAACTAAACATGTCCATCTTAATTAATAGTGACACCAAGGTTATCTGTCAGGGTTTTACTGGCGGGCAGGGCACCTTCCACTCAGAACAAGCCATTGAATACGGTACAAAAATGGTTGGAGGTGTAACTCCCGGAAAGGGTGGTACAAACCACCTTGGGCTGCCGGTATTTAACACTGTAGCCGAAGCGGTTGCAAAGACAGGGGCGGAAGCCTCGGTTATCTACGTACCAGCACCATTTTGTAAGGACTCCATTCTTGAGGCTGCCTATTCGGGGCTTATGCTTGTAGTCTGTATTACTGAGGGCATTCCCACTCAAGACATGCTTGAGTGTAAAGTGGTATGTGACAACTTGGGCGTCGTTCTGATCGGACCAAACTGTCCTGGAGTTATAACGCCAGGTGAATGCAAAATAGGTATTATGCCCGGGCATATTCATCTCCCAGGAAAGGTAGGCATAGTTTCTCGATCAGGGACATTGACGTATGAGGCAGTCAAACAGACAACGGATTATGGCTTTGGCCAGTCTACTTGTGTGGGTATTGGTGGTGACCCCATCCCCGGGTCAAGTTTTATCGACGTCCTGGCTCTCTTTGAAAAAGACTCAGCCACTGAAGCAATCGTTATGATTGGTGAAATTGGTGGCACTGCAGAAGAAGAAGCCGCGGCTTATATCAAAGCCAACGTTACTAAGCCTGTTGTTTCCTATATCGCTGGAGTTACAGCGCCAGCAGGCAAGCGGATGGGACATGCAGGTGCGATAGTGTCCGGTGGAAAGGGTACTGCTGATGAGAAATTTGCTGCTTTAGAGGATGCTGGAGTTAAAACGGTGCGAAGTCTTGCGGAAATTGGTAGTGGGCTTAAAGAAATTACTGGCTGGTAAGTTCATTTTAAAAATATAAAAAAAGCAGCTCTAGGGCTGCTTTTTTTATATTCAATAATTAGGAGTGTAAGCGGTTACCCAAAAAATCTTTTTCTCAAAGCATTAGCTATTAGGCCAGCTAGCAGAAGTGCACAGAATGACGCAACTTGTGAATTTGGCATGATATGAGTGCTTTGATTTGTTGAGAGAAAATTGATCTGCCACTGGGCCACTAAATAATTTGTGAGATATCCAAACGCAAAGCCAACCCCAATCACGCTACCAAGATATGCTAGTAGTGCGCGCCCACCAAGTTCACTTCTAACTAGTCCTATCGTGGCAACGTTTGTGGCAGGCCCAACAAGCATAAATACTAGGGTCGCCCCCGGAGAAACTCCCGAAAAAAGTAACCCTGCTGCAATTGGTGTAGAGGCGAGTGCGCAAATATACATAGGGACTCCTATCAGAGCCATAATAGTAAAAGCCATAAAACCATCTCCCCATTGAGTAAGAAACTCCGTAGGGATATAGGTTTTTACCATTGAGGCAATAACTAGACCAATTATTAACCACAGGCTGATGTCTTTTATCAGATCAACAAAGGTGAATGTCATGCTTTCTTTCAACCGAGACACAACGCTATCCTGATCAGATGCCGAGGATTTATTGCAGCAATCATCCTCAACGAGTTGCTTGGCAGCTTTGCCAGCGCAGCATGATTGAATCGAGCTAGTCTGCTTGGGCTCCTCCTTATCCGCACCAACTAGTATACCTGCGGTGATCGCTGTAAAAATTGCTGCAATAGGCCGAATAATGGCCATGAAAGGACCCATCATCGCGTATGATACGGTGACAGAGTCAACACCTGTCTCTGGTGTAGATATTAGAAACGATGTGGTTGCTGCCTTGGACGCGCCGCTTCGACGTAGACCAAGGGCAGCTGGGATAACTCCGCATGAACAAAGTGGAAGTGGCGCCCCCAATAAGGCGGCCTTCACGGTGGACATGATGCCTGGTTTACCCAAATGTTTGGCCAGAACTTGACTAGGAACAAATGCCTTCATTAGGCCAGCCACAGAAAATCCCAGAATTAACCAGGGTGCTGACTCTGTAAAAAGTGCTATAAAGTTACTTATAAAAGTCATAGGATTTAGGATTTAGCTCCAGAATTGCTGAATCTTAGAGCGTCATCGATTGCTAAGGGCTTATTAAAGATCTTCCTGTCGCGACGAAGATCTTGAGTATTTAGCCAGGGCTCGCGATCCCCTTGCTTAGGGAACAGATGCATCACCCGCTGCATATACCCTGCAGGAAAATCATCTATCCAGTTCCTCGCCGCCATTTTTTTCAATTCTTCAGGCACTATGGGAACAACCGAGGATGAGTTGGTTGCTGTCATGTGATTAAGAGTTCTGCATACCCACTCTGCAGTTAAATCAGCCCTTAAAGTCCAGGATGCATTAATGTATCCAAAGGTCGATACCATGTTTGGTACATCAGAAACCATTAAACCCTTGTAAGTCCAAAGTTTTGAGAAGTCGACTAACTGACTATCAACAGATATATCTGCACCACCCATCATAACCAGTTGCAGGCCCGTCGCTGTAACAATAATATCTGCATCCAAATGCTCACCAGATTTGAGCTTTATCCCTGAATCATCAAAGTAATCGATGTGATCTGTGACGACTGAGGCCCTCCCATTCTTTATAGCTTCAAATAGGTCACTATCAGGAACTAGGCATAGGCGTTGATCCCACGGGTTATAGCTGGGGGTAAAATGTTTATCCACGTCATAGTCTGGGCCAAGTTCATTCCGCACCATATCAAGTAAAGTTTTTTTAACTTTTTCTGGTTTTTTTCGTGTTCTTTTGTAGATAAATTCTTGAAAACGCGTGTTCCGCATGCGCGTTAGGGCATAGGCCCAGCTATTGGGTAAGATTTTTCTCAGCCCATTGGCAAACCAATCTTCCGAAGGTCTGGAGATGATATAGGTTGGAGAGCGCTGAAGCATTGTCACGCTTGCGGCCTTTTCAGCCATTGAAGGAACTAAAGTGACTGCAGTCGCCCCAGAGCCAATGACAACGATTTTCTTATGTTCATAATTCAAATCGTTAGGCCAGAATTGAGGATGCACTATTTTTCCTTTAAACGCATCCATCGATGGAAACTTAGGATCATGAGCTTCCTCATAACTATAATAACCTGCGCACATATATAAAAAATTACAGCTAATCTGTGAGAGTTGCTCTGTATCGCTCCCAGCCACATCAAGTAGCCAACGACTTGTGCCACTATCCCAATTCGCGCTAACTAACTTACTATTGAACTGAATTTTTTCCTCGATATGATTTTCCTGTGCGGTTTCGCGGACATACTTGAGGATCGAAGGGCCATCTGCAATTGCTTTAGCGCTATCCCAAGGTTTGAAACTGTACCCCAAGGTATGCATGTCACTATCCGACCGAATTCCGGGATAACGGAATAAATCCCAAGTCCCACCAATGGCAGAGCGACTCTCTAGAATGATATAGCTTCTATCAGGGCACTTTTCAGTCAAGTGGAATGCCGCCCCAATACCAGACAGTCCTGCCCCGATGATTACAACATCAGTATGGTCTATTTTCATTGTTTTGTTATCCTTGGCCCCTTAGAACGGACATGCCAATTCATTCTCTAAGAGGCTTTTTGTTCCTCATAATTGTAAGTGGAATCATAAATATTGGAAATATCTTTTCATAGTGCACAGGAAACAGTCGTTGTGACAGGTCCATTAGCAGTGCATCGGCACCAATTAAAATACGAGACCGATTTTTAATTACACCTTTTAAGATGATATTAGACGCCCTGCTTGGATGCATGCCATTATTTTTAAAGAATTCCGCTAGCTCCTCCTGTGTGTTACCTATACCAATTAAATTTCCTAATATTTGTTGCAAAGGATTGATCTCTCCCTCACGAAGATTCATACGGCCATTTGTAACAATGTTGGTTCCGATATGACCTGGATGAACGCAATGTATCTGGACATTACTATTTTTTAATTCCTTGGCGATACACTCGGTGAATCCTCTAATGGCGAATTTTGTAGTATGGTAAACCGACTGATTAGGTTGAGTTATCATCCCAAAAATTGACGATGTATTGATTAATGCAGCTTCGGGGCGGGCCTTTAGAAAGGGGAGGAAAGCTCGAGTTGAGTTTATTACGCCCTGCAAATTAATGTCCATTACCCAATCCCAGTCAGCCTCGGACATTACCTCGAAAGGTGAGTCGACGGTGACTCCAGCATTGTTAAACACAAGGTCGATGTGGCCGTGATGATCTTTTACCAGGACGGGTAGCTTCTCTATGGCCGCCTTGTCCGCTACGTCAATCACATGGCAAGAGATATTGACTGGATACTTTTGAAGCAAGTTATTAGTTTCTGAGAGGGTTTCTTCATTAATCTCACAGATCGCTAAATTCGCTCCCGCTTTCGCTAAGAGTATGGCAAGGTAACGACCCATTCCAGAGCCAGCTCCAGTAATAACTGCTACCTTGTTCTTAAAGTCTTTCATTAGAGGAACCTTTTAATGGTGGTACAAAATTTATGATGATCAGATTAAGGGTATTTAAATTTACTTGGCAGTTAGATGCCTCATTTTTGATATCTTCTGCGGACATTTTAAGACTCAAATATATCACCAATTTAGCGATGTTACTTATTGAATCATATAATGGATTGGAGATGACCAGGCGCGTTCTTGTATGGTCATCGCTAAATCAGGTCTAGGCTTGACACCCGATCGAATAGCATCCCATGTTGACCATCGACAAGTCGGATTTTCGATGGCTCTCGCGTAGTAAAATGAGCGCTGTTGAGGACTAAAATTAGGATCATGCCAAAGCACCGACAGCTGAGCTGCTCCAGTTTCAGAGTTGATACTGCAATTAGAGATATCTACCCTTGCACCATTATCGGGGCACCGCTTTGTTTCTGTCCCGATGTCTGCATTATTTGCGCATGCAACGTCAATGACCTCTTCCTTGGTATCTCCGTTGGAATCAATCCAGCCCTTTATAATTTGCAGGCGTTGTAGAGGCGCGCTCTCCGGGTCAGCTGATGCCATAATTAAAAATCCGGGTGACTTTACATGATCTCGCTTCGATTTTTTATTAAGCAGTGAGCCACCCATGCTTACTCCTTTGACATAAGCCTGCTCAATGCCGTCTGGCGCTTTGACTATATTCTGATCATAGTTATGTCCCGCAAAAAATCTCAACCTGATTCTTGGGCCAGAGGTGGCAAAAACTTCTTTGCGGCGAAATGCCCTATAGAGAGATTCTCTAGTATTTTCCTCCGCCCATGCCGCGGCGAGACCTGAAGCTCCGTAAGTTGGCACTGAACCTCCTGTATAGATATCGCCATCAATTCTGACGTACATGTTCTTACCAAGTGGCGTTGGATTTAACGTCGTACCTATCTTGGTGGCATAATAAGCTAGTTCTCCTTCCGTAACCTTAAAGGGTACAGATCCTCTTTGCTCTGGTGTGCTGGAGAGGATCCCTAGCTTGGAAACGAAGCCCGACTCATCATTTTGACTTGCCGCAGAGTGGGTGTCACTTGATCCAATAAACCCAAACTGATATGGATTCCCAATGCCTGACCGTTCAATCTTGAGGCCATTAAGCAATGCCTCTCGAATGTAAGAGCCGCTAATTTTGCTTAGGGCTCCAGTCGCTACTCTGTATGGAGCGATCTCAAAGCCAGCCCACTCATCCCGACTGGATAGATACGGATGTGTTTCGGAAGTGCCTTTGATCTGTGTAATCTCTACAATCGGCTCATTTCGTGTACGCTGTGCTATATATGACTGATCAAAGGCTTTATTTGAAAAATCTGAGGACCTAAACATTAAGCCATTAGATCCATTTGAATTATGCGGTATCGCCAAGCTTTCAACACCTTTGCTTCGAAGCTCGTCCATCCAGTCCCAAAGTTTCTCGGGATTGCTTGAGTGAAAGCGAGAGAATGGCTCTCGAGGTAGTTTTGCTGTGCCCTCGAAAATGACATTTCTGTGTAGGTTGCCCATTTGTAGACTTGAAGTTGTATATTCATAACCCGCAAATGTAGTAAACGAGCCGGGTACGTAGAACTGATCAGCAGCGTTGATTGTATCCTCCCAGCTAGTTCGTACAATGCTTAGAATTTCATCGCGATCGAGCGTCCCATCCAAAAGTCCAGCTATTGTCTCGGGAATGAAGTCTGAAAATGTTAGGAGGCGACTCATTCTACTAAGCAGCCCTGTGCCAAGATTTTCTGGAGCGTTTAGATCATGATAACGTTCGGTATAGGAGTTCTTTGAAAATGCTGTAGAAGTATCCGCTGCCGCTTGAACAAGTCCTAGGAACATTCCGTGATCCGTCACTGCGTAGAAGTCCATAGGTTGTGATAGCTGCATGTTGTACCCAGCAGGATTCTTGATGGCCTCACCTTGCGCGAAACGATACGCATCATACGGTGATGCCAGAGTACCGAAGGAATAACCATCAAACGAGTAGGCTGTATGAACATGTAAATCGCCAAAATAGGCATAGCGCTCCTGCTTCATACCTGTCGATTGCGATGGATCAGGTGAGGCAGATTTTTCCCGGTATAGCAGCTCAGTTTCTATCTCAAAGAGCGGATTTTGGCCTCCTAAGATAGGGCCACGGCCGTTGCGCAGTAAATTATCAATTTCTATGGTTTCAGCGATAACATACTCATCGTTATGCACATCTGCTACAGAGCTAAACGTATCACTGGATGGTATTGTTCTATTGTCTGAGCATGAGGCGAGAATGAGACTTGCGACCAGCACAAAAATTGGATGGCGGTATAATGTTAAACGATCTACCATATTTGGTCTCCGCCAAATCAAGGCCTTCGACAGCATTAAGCAGCGGACATAATAGGATCTAGCTTCTCTTGCCAATGCATTAACAACTCTCGGCTATCTTCATCCCAGGGATGAAAGTCCTCTCTAAAAAAGTCTTTATAGGCTGGCATAAGTAGCCTTACAAATCCACGTTTAGAAAAGAAGAACTTTGACATGCTCTTGGCAGTGCGCCATCTCCAGAGCTGCTTGTCATGGCGCAGCATTTTGAGGGTTACCTTCAAGAAATCAATGAGAAGTGTGATCATCACAATCCGCATGACTGCCTTGCGCATTTTAAAACTTCCTCCAACTTGTGAATAAACATCAAACGCAACTGCTTTGTGCTCTAACTCTTCAAGCGAGTGCCAACGCCAGAGATTCCCCAGAGGGCCTTCTAGTCCGCGTAAAAATTGACCCTCTAAAAAGCATTGACCAAAGCTGGCAGTGAAATGCTCTACGGCGACGGTCGATGCAAGCAGTATTTTTTTTGTAACTTTTGGATTTTTCTTACCTTCGTCGATCCTTTTAAGATAAACGCTCTCCAGCTCACCAAGATCGTAACCACGTTGCGTACAAAGAAGGTTGTTGTACTTCATGTGCTCTCTACTATGTATTCCCTCCTGCTTGTAAAATCCTTTGATCTCACTCAGTAGCTTTTTGTCTTCAATCTGCTTCTCAAAAGGGCGGACTGAATCGATGAAATTTTTCTCGCCGGATGGGAAGCTTATACTCATAGCATTAAATAATGCGGTTAAGAACGGGTCATTATCTGCCCAGTCTACACTTAGCAACTCTTCAATCGAAAAGCTCACATTTCTCGCTTTTATTGAAATATCATCGGGTGTTTTGGAATACATTGGTATCGCGGTCATACTAAACTCCAAGTTATGTCACTTATCACTTTATATTATCTAAAAAAACTCCTGAAGGAGATGTTTTCTTTCAGTCTTGGAGATATTTAGCCAAATCATCCTGAAAAATTAGTTGTTTAGGTAGCTGAGAGGCGTTGTCACCTGATTATTTATCTAAAATTACGAGATCTAATTTTAGTTTTATAAAATAGTTCGCTGCAATCTACAAGTTCCTGCGCAATTACATGCATAACTGCATCGTCACATTCTACAATCCCCTTGACCAATAGTAGTTGAGCCTTGAGGAGTGCTTGGCGAAATTTTTGCTGGACACTCTTCCATATAACGATATTACTATTACCTGTTTCATCTTCAAGCGTAAGAAAAACGACGCCTGATGCCGTTCCAGGGCGTTGTTTCCCGGTGACAATTCCAGCTATACAAATAAAACGTTGGTGACCCATGTCCGCCAGATCAGCATGGCGCTTATATTGACGGAAGGCAGGGAATTGATCTCGAATTAAGCTCATAGGATGCCTGCCTAATGTTAGTCCAGTGCTGTTATAGTCAGAGTAAACATTATCACTCTCGCTAGGTTTTCCAAGTGGGGTATGGCTATCTTGAGTGGTATTACTTAGCAGCTGTTTTGAGCTTTTTTGAGCAAGTGCCTGCCAATGTGCTTGACGACGGTTGTCGGTTATTGAGTTAAGAGCACCGGCGCTACTTAATAGGCTAAGATTAGCTTTAGATAGTCCTGTCTTAAATGTTAGATCATCTAAGCTTGTAAAGGGTTTATCTGCAGATAAAACAGACTGAATAGATTTCTTTGAAATTCCTTTTATTATTCTAAAACCTAATCTAATCAAAGGTTTATTATTTTTATTTAAATTAGATTCTAATATATTTTCAAGGCGATGGTCCCAATCGCTATAATTCACATCTATGGGGTTTACCTGGATATTATGACGTTTTGCATCTTGAACTAGTTGTGAGGTGGAATAGAATCCCATGGGCTGGCTATTCATGACTGCACAACAAAATGCGGCAGGATAATGACACTTGAGCCAAGCTGAGACATAAGCAAGAAGGGCGAAGCTAGCTGAATGTGACTCGGGGAATCCATAAACGCCAAAACCTTGAATCTGACGGAATAGACGTTGAGCAAAGTCCATACTATAACCTTGCTTTAACATCCCCTCTGTAAGTTTTCGTTCGAACTGTGCGAGCTGATTATTACTGCTACTCTTACTGCTCCAGCTTGCCATTGCTCGACGTAATTGATCAGCCTCTCCACCTGAAAATCCTGCGGCAACCATTGCTAGGCGAATGACTTGTTCTTGGAAGACAGGAATACCCAGCGTTCTTTCCAACACTGATTTAATTTCTGCGCTAGGATAGTTCGCTTTTTCAATGCCTTGACGACGTTTTAGATATGGGTGGACCATTCCACCTTGAATAGGGCCAGGACGGACAATAGCGATTTCAATAACAAGATCATAGAAGCAGCGTGGCTTTAGTCGAGGTAGCATAGCCATTTGAGCGCGTGATTCTATCTGAAATACGCCAATGCTATCGGCCTTACATAGCATGTCGTAAGTATCAGGATCATCGTTTGGTATTTTTTGCATTGTTAGCTCATGATCATAGTGTTTTTGAATGAGATCAAAGCAGCGATGAATCGCAGTTAGCATTCCTAGTGCAAGGATGTCTATTTTCAATAGCCCTAGAGCTTCGATATCCTCCTTATCCCACTGAATCACAGTGCGCTCGGGCATACTGGCATTTTCAATAGGCACAAGAGTGCTGGTGAGACTTTTTGTGATAATAAAGCCACCAACATGCTGAGATAAATGTCGAGGGAATCCCATGATCTCTTGAAGGATTTTATAAAATTGATCAATTAGTAATTTACTTGAGCCATTGTTACTATAGTTAGCTTCATGATCATTAAATTGTTTCTCTAGATCGGCACGTCTGTCCCACCAAGATAAAGATTGACTGATTTGCTCTATAAATTGAGGATCTAATCCAAGAGCCTTGCCTACATCACGTACGGCACTTCGAGGTTTGTAGGTGATTACTGTGGCTGCAATAGCTGCGCGTTCTCTGCCATAGCGTTTATAAATATATTGAATAACCTCTTCGCGTCTTTCATGCTCAAAATCAACATCGATATCAGGGGGTTCATTACGCTCTTTTGAAATAAAACGCTCAAACAGTAGTGATATCTGATCTGGAGATACTTCAGTGATAAATAGACAGTAGCAGACGACTGAATTTGCAGCAGATCCGCGTCCTTGACAGAGTATATTTCGACTTCTGGCAAAGGCCACAATATCATGAACTGTTAGAAAATAGCTTTCATAGTTAAGTTCCTCAATGACCTTTAATTCATAATTTATCTGAGCTATAACTTTTTTAGATGGACCATTAGGCCATCGCCTCTGTATCCCGTCATCAACAAGAAATTGAAGTTGCTCTGTTGCAGTTAAGTGTTCAGGTACTACTTCTGAGGGATACTCATATCGTAACTCCTCAAGAGAGAAGTGGCAGCGTTTTGCTATATGAACTGTTTCAGCCAAAAGGGCAGGTGGGTATAGTTTTTTTAAGTAAGACACTCCTCGTAAGTAACGCTCAGCATTGGAGAATCGAAGTTTCCCTAAATCCATTACGGAGCAGTTGTGACGTATAGCTGTGAGGGTGTCTTGCAGGCACTGCCGCTCCTTAATATGCATGTGGACATCGCCACAGGCAACCATCGGCATCTCCCACAAAGCAGCTAAGTTACGGTAATAGTAATATTGGATAGACTCCTGACCATCTAGAGTATGTTCAATGGCTAGCCATAATCTATTAGGAAACCAGGCACTTAACTTTTCTCCTATCATATTGTCAGAGTCGAGGTTGTCACTAGGCAACCATAGGAGTAATGAATTAGGTAGGCTATCACTAAGATCTGACCATTTGAGGTGATAATTTCCTTTTTTGCTTCTCCGCCTAGCTAAAGTGATTAAAGATGATAATTCAGAATAAGATTCTCGATTGGTAACTAAAATTACTAATTTGTGGCCATCAATTTGGAATTCGCTACCAATAATGATATCTAGGCCGCAGTTCTGCGCCGCCACGTGAGCCTTAACTACGCCAGCTAAAGAGCATTCATCAGTAATAGCTAATGCTGTGTAACCAAGAGAGAAGGCTGTTTGAACGAGCTCTTGAGGGCGAGATGCACCACGTAAAAAAGTAAAATTACTGAGGCAATGAAGTTCTGCATAGGGCATGACAAATACTAATAGCTTAATACTGTATATATGTACAGTATCAGATTCTTGTCTATACTGACAGTAATATATTAAATTTGATCGAATCCTAGAAAATTAGGCATATGGGCTATCAAAAAACTACTGGAAAATGCATAATTCTGCACTCCGTGAAAGGACCAAAATATGAAAAAAATAGCTGCAATTTTACTCTTATGTATCTCACAAACTGGTTGTTTAGTCGTTTCCGCTGTAGAAGGTGTCACTGATGTTGCTATCGCTGTTGCAACAGCGCCTATAAAGGTTGGGGCCGCAGTCGTTGGTGCGGTTACCGGAGATGATGAGGATGACTCTGATAGTTCAGAGTAGATTGAACCTCACTAGTAGATAACTAGATAACGGCACTACGGTACCGTTATCTAGTTGTTGGTTGCCTAGCTAGCTGCCTTAAGAGCTTGGTCAATGTCGGCAATAATGTCATCAATATGCTCAATACCAACAGAAATACGAATCATTTCTCTGCTTGTACCAGCTGACTTTAACTCCTCGTCATTAAGTTGACGATGAGTTGTACTTGCAGGATGGCAGGCCAATGATTTGGCGTCTCCTATATTAACAAGACGCTTAATTAACTGCAGAGCATCAATAAATTTAGCTCCGCTCTTCTCGCCTCCCTTTATACCAAAACTTAGGATAGCTGAAGGCTTACCATCGACTATCTTCTTTGCTAAATCATGATACTTATCATCCTTAAGTCCAGCATAGTTGACCCAGTCGACCGAGGAATGATCTGATAAGTACTGGGCGACAGCATAAGCATTCTCTGTATGCCGCTCCATTCGAAGAGATAAAGTCTCTAGTCCCTGGAGTATCAAGAATGAGTTAAAGGGAGAAATGGCCGCACCCATATTGCGCAGTGGCACGACACGAGCGCGACCAATGAATGCGGCCTCACCGAGGGCTTCAGCGTAAATTACGCCATGATATGAAGGATCTGGCTCATTAAATGCAGGGAATCTTGGATGATCTTTCCATGGGAAATTTCCAGAATCCACGATAATACCGCCCACAGTTGTACCATGACCACCGATGTACTTAGTCAGAGAATGAATAACAATATCTGCACCATGCTCAAATGGCCGACAGAGAATAGGGGTAGCCACGGTATTGTCAACGATCACAGGGACACCGTGTTTGTGAGCCATTTCAGATAAGGCTTGAATATCGACAATGTTTCCCGCTGGATTTCCGATGGATTCGCAGAATAATGCTTTTGTATTATCGTCAATTAATGCTTCCAATGCATCGATGTCGTCACCAGATGCCATTCGAGCTTCAATCCCTTGATTTGGTAAGGAGTGAGCAAAAAAGTTGTATGTTCCGCCGTACAACTGACTAACGCTTACGATGTTGTCGCCCGCTTTAGCAAGAGTCTGGACTGCTGCAGTGATTGCTGCCATCCCAGAGGCTAGTGCTAAGGCGCCAACGCCACCCTCTAATTGAGTTACGCGCTGTTCTACAACATCATTAGTCGGATTCATGATTCTCGTGTAGATATTCCCTGGCTCCGCAAGATTGAAAAGATCAGCACCATGCTGAGTGTCCCGGAAGCTATAAGAGGTTGTTTGATATATTGGAACAGCTACCGCATTAGTTGTCGGGTCATCATTAAAGCCAGCATGAATTGCAAGAGTTTCCTGTTTCATAGAATTTTCTCGAAAAGAACGATTGCATAGTATAAATGATTGGGATCAAGGCAGGATATGCAGTGCTTAGACTGGTTTCTTATAACCTTAAAAATAAAAGATATTACTTTTGATGAGTAGAAATGACTCAGAAAATCAGGAAAACATATTCGTGATCCATAGCGTCTGGTAAGGCCTCATCGTGATCGAATCTGTTATCTGATTAAATTCGGATTGATCAAGCAAATCAATCCAAGTCTGATTGTCGATAAGATTGATGTCTGAGGTAACAAGCTTTTGAGTCTCATTGGAGATATTGCTAATGCAAAAAATACTTTGCTCTCTGTCAATACTTTGTCTCCAAAAACCAAAAACATGATCACTAAGATGAAGTGTAAATTGGGTGGCATTAGGATGAAATGCTGGCTGCTTACGCCGTATTTTGATTAATTCTGTTAGTCGGTGGAATACCTGGCTGTGAGACGAGTCACTATTCGCCAGCTCCATAACTATATCGTCATATTGCCATTGGTGCCGATTAATTGCTCGATTATGTCCGCTGTTTTTTACACGTTGATAATCATTCTTTGTTCCTAAAAAACTATGTAAATATATTGCGGGAACGCCCTCAAGAGCGCACATTATCGCGTGTGCGCAGACAAATCTATCAACTTGCCATTGGTCCTTTCCTGATTCAGTTCCCTTAAGAGCATCGAATAGGGAAATATTAATCTCATAGTGCCGTTTTGTTCCATCTTTTAGGTTCCGCCAAGAGGTATGCCCACCAAAACCCTTCATAACTTCGACTAGATGATTGATTTCATGACTTGTTAGAAGTCCTTCTGCAGGTCTAAGGCCAATACCATCATGGGAGGCTATAAAGTTAAAGTAAGCTGTACCAAAACGAGCGGGAGGCATACTCATCATCCACTGCTTTAGTGATCTACAACTGCCGGTAATTAAAGTATTTAACAGGAGGGGAGGTAGCGAAAAGTTATAAACCCAATGGGCTTCATTACCATTACCAAAATAAGATAAATTTTCGCGGTTAGGTATATTAGTCTCAGTGATGATGATTGCATCGGATTTTTTTGCTTGAATAAGGGTACGCAATAGTCTGACTATTTCGTGAGTTTGCGGAAGATTTAGGCAGTTAGTTCCGAGCTCTTTCCAAAGGAAAGCTATCGCATCAAGCCTGAAAATCTTGACGCCTTGTTCCATATGCTGGTTGATTATCCTGATGAATTCTTTCAGAACTGAAAGATTTCTAAAATTGAGATCTACCTGATCATGACTAAAGGTGCACCAGACATGTTTGATTCCGGATTGAGTTTTTACCAGACGTAACAACTCATTTGTTCGAGGTCTGACGACTGCGCTGAGATCGTCTGAAGCATTTGCAGTTACAAAAAAATCTTTTCCGGGATCTATCCCTTTGATGAAATTAGAGAACCAGACGCTTCGAGCGGAGCAGTGATTAATAACCAAATCTGACATAAGAGAATAGTTTAAAGCTATATTTTTTATATCCTCCCAAGTTCCTAGGGATTCATTGACCGATGAGTAGTCGAGCACTGAGAATCCGTCATCAGAAGTGTAGGGAAAAAACGGAAGGATATGAATTCCAGTAATTGTACTTTTCAGGTATTTATCTACGAACTGTTTCAGGGCTTGAAGAGGAGCTAGCGGTTTATCAAGTACTGAATCGCCATATGAAATAATCAAAACATCTCTTTGATCCCAATGCCCTTGAGCGGTTACCTCTAGGTTTGAGTTTTGAGTGATTTCCATCTCTTGAATCAGATCAAAGGCCACAGCCTCTAAATCTTTCTTTGATATTTCCGCATAAATTTCTTCAAGATGATGGGTAACCTTGGATCTCAAGTAAAGACCACTATCCATGGTGCGTCGCTTTCTTCAACAACCTCGCGGGGCTTGTTTTTTTGGAATACTCTTGATGATCCAGCTCGACGGCTTCTACTAGCTGTTCAAAAATATTGGGGATAGCACTCACAACTCTGTTCCAGGTTGGCATAAAGGGGCGCTCCATAGGATTTTCAATAAATTTATCTCCAGCAGTAATTATGTTCTGTGCGAACATTTCTACGGCCTCTTCCTCTTGGTGCACGTCTACTTTAAGGCCATTCATAATTGCGTTATTTTGGTGTATCTCTACGCTGTCTAATGCCTTCCGATAATAGGCCGCCTTGATAGATCGGAACGTCTCCTGGTTAAATGTAATGCCTTGTGTTGCCAATTTCCTGAATAATCCTTTAGCTATGTCGATCGACATTTTAGAAAGCCCTCTGGATTTATCTTCCAGGGACATGTCTTGGTGTTTATGATCATATCTGTCTGCAATATCTACCTGGCAAAGGCGATTCCCTGCATAATTCCGATACATCTCTGAAAGTACTCCAATCTCTAGACCCCAATCGCTTGGGATGCGAATATCATTTAGAACGTCGCGTCTAAATGAAAACTCACCAGCTAGCGGATACCGAAAGCTGTCCATATAATCTAGGTACTTCATATGACCAAGGTTGGTTTTTAAAGCTTGAATCAGAGGTGAGATAAGTAACCTAGAAACTCGGCCATTAAATTTGCCGTCCGCAAACCGAGCATAGAACCCCTTGCAAAACTCATAGTTAAATCTGGGATTAGCGACAGGATATATTAACCTTGCAAGGAGCTCCCGAGTGTACGTTGTAATATCACAATCATGGAGAGCGACTGAAGATACTTTGTTTGAGGCAAGCGTATAGCCCATACAATACCAAACATTTCGGCCCTTCCCCAGTTCTTTCGGAGCTAAATCTAATTCAGAAAGCTTCTTATCAATTGCCCGAAGCCGTGGACCATCATTCCAAAGCACCCTGACGTTTTGTGGCAGCGTAGAAAAAAAGTTCAGAGCTGATTTATATTCTTCTTCATTAGCGCGATCCAGTCCGATCACAATCTGATCTAGATAAGACACTTTCGTAAGTTCATTGACGATCTTAGTCAATGCATCGCCCTCTAGCTCGGAGTAGAGTGAGGGAAGAATGAGTCCCATAGGGCGTTGAGAGGAAAACAAATTAAGTTCTTTTTCCATTTCTGATAACGTTCGTTCACGCATATTATGAAGCGTAGTTATTATCCCATTTTGATGAAAATCACCCATACACCAGTCCTTAAGCTGTTAAAAATTCTGAAGCCAACTTGTGACTCCTGATACCCATCCTTTTGGTCCGATCTCTTTGGAAATACTTATCCCATCGGTTCGTTTTAATTTTGGTGGCATGTGGTGACGAGAACGAATAATGAGCGCGGTGTCCGCTATTTCTAGCATTGATTTATCATTCGCTGCATCCCCGATAGCCAGAGTTTCGCAGAGATTTACATCATGTTGCTGTTTAAAAATATTAGTGAGATATTTTAAAGCTCTACCCTTACTGGCATGGCCGGTGACAGATAAGAATCGACCGCCTTGCTCAACACTGAGTCCTTTAGAGTTGAGCGTCTCGATAAATTCCTGTTTTCGAGAATCGGTGCTGAGCCAGATAATAGTTTCGCTAAATTCTCTCTTATTCGCCGATTCTGATTGGTGAGCTAATAGGCCTGTTACTCGACTTATTCCATCTGAACCTTCGCGCTCAAATAGATGGTAAAAGGTCTGATATTCCATTTTAAACTGCTGACTGCATGTATCGATAATTTCTAAAATAACTTCGCGAGATGGACTTTTTGAATAGAGCATAAACTCCTCATTTTCTGTCCAGGACGATGGTAGGTAGCTGAAATAATTCATTGGAACATATATACCCGCTCCATTTTCAACAATAAATGGGTGCGAATTACTTATTGTCTCTCTCAAAGGCACAATTTCAGCTAGCGTCTTACTTGAGGTAAGAATTACTGGTATACCTACCTGATTAAGTGTCTCAAGGAGTGAGATCGCAGGTTTATGGCTATAGGTGTTGTGGTCTAATAGACTGCCGTCAAGATCTGTAAAAATTAACCGTTGTGTACCCATTGTGGTGAGAATATTTGCTGTTAGCATGACAAAGCCCCAAAGTGGTGCAATGCTGTTTCTGCTTTTGATAGGCCTGCACACTCCCATCTACTGTGGATCTGAGCCGGTATTGGCGTGCAAAACTGTGTGAATTTGGTTCGATACACAGGAGATATCCTTATTATCTTAGAGACTTATTAGCAGAATCCATGCCAAACAATAAGGTTTTACAAATAATGTATTTGTAGTCGGGAGGGGTTGGGGCGGTTGCTGTTCTCGAAGAAGGCGAGACTCCTGATTTAGAAAGCCTGCGAGCTTTTGCAGGAGGATGACTTGCGCGCTTAAAATTACCCAGTGAGTTGCATATCATCGATGTACTACCTCGAAACTCGGCAGGAAAGGCCCAAAAATTCAAGCCCAAAGAGCAATTCATCGCAAAGTAACACTAATTAAAAAGTCTCAAATAGGCTGCGAATGTAACATTCGCAGCCTATTTATAGTTTCGCTTATGCCTCGTCATCATTAACAAAAGAGTAGCCTGCAAACCTTGCAGGTGGCTCACAGTCAGCAATAGTGTCAAATTTAGCTTGGATATCTCCACCACTCTCAACCCACGCAGCATTTCCTGCATCCGCTTGAGCGGAGTTTCTATGGATATTCTTCCAAATGTAATCAAAGGGTGGATCAGGTTGATATGATGGAACTTCAATACTGAAATTATAGGATGCATCAGGATTTGCCGCCTCATAAGAGTCAAGCCATGGAGAAAAATCTCCAGCAATGACCTCTCTTAGGTTTTCAAATCCTTGTCCATCATTGAAGCTACAAAACATGATATCTACATTATACGGTTCCTGCTCCGGCCCTATATCGTTCCAAGGGTTTGACATCTCACGTGGACGGAATGCATAAAACCCATATACATCCTCATATTCTTCACCGCCCAGAGTTATCATCCCTGAGTGTGCTGAGGCGAGTTTCTCAGTTGAGTCACTT
>NTJY01000008.1 GCA_002457245.1 SAR92 bacterium MED-G29
TTCCAAGGGTTTGACATCTCACGTGGACGGAATGCATAAAACCCATATACATCCTCATATTCTTCACCGCCCAGAGTTATCATCCCTGAGTGTGCTGAGGCGAGTTTCTCAGTTGAGTCACTTGCTAGCCACTTGTCCCATGCCTCATCTCGAAGAGCTTTGTTCTTCCAAGCCACGGCCCAAACGCCATCAAAGTTCTCATTTGGCTCTGCAGGAACATATCCAAAACTAGTGTAGGGGACTTCGGTTGCATTGGCTTCAACGATCCAGTCGGCGAGGTAAGCTGAAAAACCTTCCTGAGAGAATGAATCTCCATTTCTGGCCCAGAGGTAATCAATATATCCCCAATAACTAGCATTAGATTCCGCTAATTCAGTCATCGTTGGTTCTGGTGCTGCCTCGACTGTTTGTACTTCAGCCTCTTTGTCTGAACACCCTGCAATGATAAATATTGCTGAGCAAATGATGAGTAGCCTTTTCATTCTTATTCTCCTTAATCAAGTTATATTTAATTTTAGAGTAAATATCGCATATTACAGTGAGATGTCAAAATTTATGGAACTTCCTAACATGAAAAATGTTAGAAATGATGTCTTAAGCAAAGACGCCGTGGACGAACCATTGATTATTTAAAAGTTCTCTGAAAATCCAGTATCTAGAGCCTTCGCTATCAGAAACTAAATAGTAGTCACGCTTTTGTTCAGATTGCCACCAATTACCGCATAGTCGCTCTGGGCCACTAAGAATTTTTAGGGGTTTACCCCAATATAACTGTTTTTTACACCATTTAGCAGGGCTAGGTTCAGCAAGTAACCAAATAGGTTTATATGATTTTGAAATAATATATTTTGAATCTAAATTTTGATGTATTGGTTCTAGAGTACTTACTTTCTCAGGTAAATACTCATTACTCATTACTAGTTTAGATAATGCTTCAAGACCTAATCGCGCACTTAGGTTATCAATGAGACCTTTTTCCTCTTTATTCAGGTCAAATTGATTGTTGAATAGATCAACATTTAAATCGGGCATATCAATAAATTTATTAGAACTTAGGGAGATCCTTTCAATACTTTGAGGTAAATCAATTCGCTCTAATTTAAGTCGACTTAAGTTTAGGAAATTTGACCAGCTGTTATTACTTCCTGATAGAGAGAGTATGATTTTTTGATGCTTTCCTAAGAGAGGCTCAAAAGTCCACTCAAGCTGAAGACTATGACACTGGAGAACTGCAAGATACTGACAAAATTGCTGTAATAGAGTCTTCATTGGAAATAATAAACTTTCCTTACTATATAGCCCTTGAGGGTTTTGCACTTCATTATAAAAACTTTGAGGCGGTTTAAACCTATCTCCTGTAAAAGTTTTTTCTCCAACTAATAATCCCAGTGTGTCCATCAGAACTTGATCAAATCGTTGACTAAGGGCGCATCGAGGAAGTTTAAGAAGATCTTGAATAGTATTTAAGCCTAACTGCTTAAAGCTCCTCTGTTGCTTAGGTGTACTAGGTAAATTATCTAATCTAGTAGCCATTAAATTTCTATGTATTTCACATTTTTTTGGTACAGTTTTTTGGAATTCATCACTACATGTCAATTTCGCAGCTAAAGGATTTTCACCGATGCCATTAACTACATTGATTTTTTGTTGTAGAAGTTGCTCATGAAGTTGTTTTAATAAATTTTCATAGCCATTGAATAAGTGCTCACAGCTCGAAATTTCTAACCATAAGCCTGCTGTATCTATAATAACTTCAGGGCTAAAACGATAAGCGATAAGTGCTAATTGCTGTAATAATAATTTTTCCTGACTGTAATTTTCTGTAAATGTAACTAGATCTGGACATATAGCCAATGAAGTAGTTAGAGATAGTTCAGGTTCAACACCCCATTGCTTAGATGCGTCATTACAACACACGATACGTCGAACATTTTTGTGTGAACTAATAATTGCAAGTGGCTTATCTGATGATAATTCTGATTGATATATCAATACAGACTCAAGTGCTAGAAGGGGAAACTTCAGATATAACCAGATGTTTTTATTATGCATTTAAGTGCTGAGGTTTAACTGTAGCAGGTAAAGAGAAGGTCCCTTTATATTGTTTTGGAGGGCTTATATTTACAGGTAGTTTGTTTAGTAGCGTTCGTTCTAATAATTTATTGCTAAGATTAATACGTATTCTTGTACCTGGTACTTTCCCTTTAAATTTGTGTATAAGTAAGGACATAATATTTGTTCTTACCCCTTCAATTTCAATGCGAAGTGATGCGGGGGAAGGTACTTTGATAGATGAAATTTCTCTAAATAAAAATGTAGGGGATAGGTTATCTGTGGCAGCTAATTGTAGCTTTCGTAGGGCTGTATAATTTGGATTAATTTGATGTGTCCACGCAAATAGCAAGGCATTACCTTGTATGATTTGTTCTGCTGCCCATAACCATTCCTTGGTGTTTTTACTTCTTACAATTAGAATTTTATCTAGGAGGATTTCTGCGTCGGCGAGACAAGGTGCATAGGGCTCATATGGGGGATCTAGCCATACGCAAAGCTTCCCTTTGTTGGTGTAGTGCTTTAATACAGGAAGTAGGAGGCTAAGTTCTCCTATACCATTTTGTCGCGCAGATACTTCAGTTATTGCGGATAATGGCCATCCACCTAGTAAAAATTTGTCAATATGGTCATTGCCCGTAGAGATAGAATTCTTGGATAGATGATACTGATGACCTTTCCAGGTATCTTGACGTGAAAGAAGATTATTTAATAGTGATTTTTCAGGCATTCTCTTAATCTTTGCTAGGATAATATGCTGTATATATATACAGTATATTGATGTTTTTTAGGAATTAAGTCAATAGGTTTGAATAATAGAAATTAGTCTTTTTAGAAGTAATTTATACATCTAAACCTTGATTGCACCAAGGCTCCTGCATAATACTAACTTTAATCTTTATTAGGATATTACTATGTCGCTTGATTTTGATACTGCAAGATTACCTAATGCCTGCTTGAGGCCTGAGCATGATCAGTGGCGAGCGCAGTTAAGGAGATTTTTCGATCGTGAGGTAATTCCCTACGCCGCTCAGTGGGATGAAGATGGCCATATCCCCAAAGAGCTATGGCCAAAGTCTGCTGAAGTTGGAATTTTAGGGTTAGGATATCCGGAAGAGTTCGGTGGCGTTTCGGAAGGTATAGACATTTGGTACACCATAATTCTCAACGAAGAAATGGCAAGAGTTGCGGTGGGTGGAGTAGGTGCGACCTTAATGGTTCATGGCATTGGATTACCACCGATAATAAACTTCGCCAGCGATGACGTTAAAGCAATGGTTGTTCCACCAGTATTGGCGGGAACTGAGAGGATATCTTTGGCTATAACAGAGCCAGGAGCAGGATCTGATGTGGCTCAACTAACAACCACAGCCAGCCTAGAAGGCGATCACTATGTTGTTAATGGATCCAAAACATATATCACAGGAGGCATGAACGCTAATTGGCTAACTACGGCCGTGAGAACAGGTGGTGATGGCGCAGGAGGGATTTCCGTGTTACTGATTCCCACGGATGTTGAAGGTGTTTCTCGGACGGCCCTCGACAAAAAGCAGGGGTGGTGGTGTTCTGATACGGCAACAATATATTTTGATAACGTGCGCGTGCCAGCAGGTTATTTAGTTGGCCAAGAGAACAAAGGTTTCAGTGTTATTATGAATAACTTTAATTCTGAGCGATTAGGTATGTCTGCGGCAATGGAAGCCTTTTCTAGGGTATGTCTTGAAGATGCATTGGCGTGGGCGCGTGAGCGAAAAACATTTGGGAAACGACTCGCAGATCATCAAGTGATTCGCCATAAAATAGCGGACATGAAGATGAGAATTAATGCAACTCAAGCTTATCTGCAACTGGTGTGCCAGCAAGTACAGGCGGGAAATGAGAGTGGAGGCGATATTGCCCTGCTCAAGGTTCAGTGCAGTCAGACGATGGAATTCTGCGCGCGAGAGGCCATGCAGATTCTAGGTGGTATAGGGTACATTAGGGGTAGTAGAGTTGAGCGCATATACAGAGAAGTCCGTGTTAATGCAATTGGTGGTGGATCCGAGGAAATTATGCGTGACCTAGCGGCTCGTCAATTTGGCATATAACTCTTGATAAGATTTTATCAGGAATCAAAAACAAAAAAACGCTCCAGCTGTTGTGAACTGGAGCGTTTAATATAATCGGTTTGTTTTTCTTACGCTAGAATTGGTCCAAGTTTCATTGCAATACCCATATCACCTTGGATCTTTAGCTTGCCGGACATAAACGCAGCTGTCCCGTCCAGATTACCCTCTGCCATCTCCATGAAGTTTTCTATACTGATTACCATAGTGCATTGAGCTTCCCCATCTTCGTTAGATACCAAGTTAGGGACCTGAGTAGCATCTAACATTAGTACTCCATCATCACCAAAATCAAATTTTAATGTTGCGCCTAGACCACAATCCTCACCTATTTTTTCTTTTAATCCATTTGTTACCAGTTCAAGAGACATAAGTATTTCCCTTTGATTAGTTAAATTTGAAACCACATTTAATACTAGCAAACTTTTTCAAAATATAGGAGATAGATTAGCCACGCATAGAGAGGTAAGTTACATCGCTTTGCAGCAACATCTGAGAAATTTAAGTCAAATTTTTAGCCTCCCAAATAATATTGGTTCTACAGTTCACTCGATTTATCCATCGATTAGCGTCTGAGATTAAGCAAAGCAGCGACTGACGTGGGTATCGGATTAGGACATAAAATAGCAAATATAGTTTTAGAATCTTTTTGGCAGATCTTTAGCATGACCAACGGGACGACAAAACAGTAGGCATTTTATTGACGCTCTCCGTGTCATAACCTACAGTTGGCCAAATAAAAACCTTCAAGGGAGAAACTGAGTGGATATTAATTTTTCAGCTGAAGACGTCGCTTTTCGTGATGAAGTACGAGAGTTTTTTGACAAGGAATACGATAGCGAGGTGTCAAAAAGGCAAGCGGATAATCACAGCTCTGACTACAAGAGCTCGATTGTGGCGTGGCAGAAGAAGCTGCATGCCAAAGGTTGGATTGCGCCTGACTGGCCCGTCGAGTACGGAGGTACTGGTTGGTCATCTACGCAAAAATATATTTATGAAACCGAGCGAGGACTCGCTGGTATTCCAGATGTGATCCCCTTTGGGTTAAAAATGGTTGCCCCTGTCATTTATACATTCGGTACAGAGGAGCAGAAGGTCAGATTCTTGCCGCGCATTTTAAGTAGTGATGACTGGTGGTGTCAGGGTTATTCTGAGCCGGGAGCTGGTTCGGATCTTGCCGCTCTTACTACATCTGCTGAGTATGCTGGGGACAATTATATTGTAAATGGACGTAAAATTTGGACGACGCTTGCCCAATTTGCTGACTGGATTTTTTGTCTCGTTCGGACTTCAAAGGGGGTGCGTCGGCAGGAAGGAATTAGTTTTCTCTTGATAGATATGAAAAGTCCAGGTATCACGGTAAAGCCAATAATTGCAATCGATGGTCAGCATAGCCTTAATGAAGTGCTGTTTGAGAATGTCCTGGTACCAACGGAAAATCTGATCGGAGAGCAAGACAAGGGCTGGACTTATGCGAAAGCTCTGCTGGCACACGAACGCACAGGCATGGCGGAGGTTGCGGACTCCAAAAGAATGCTCGATCAACTCAAGTTGAGGGCAGTTGCAGAGGTCAATGGTGGTAAGCCGATGATTGAGGACCCGGTTTTTCAGATGCGGCTGTCAGATATCGAGATGGAGTTAATGGCTCTTGAGTACACCGAATTGCGAGTTTTTGCATCGATGGCTTCAGGCGGAATGCCCGGGCCAGAATCGTCACTGCTTAAAATTAAGGGCACGGAAATCAGTCAGTCAATTCACGAACTTCAATTGCAACTTGCTTCCTACTATGGTGGGGCCCTTCAGGGAGAATTGAGCAGTGAGGTATTGGGCCATAATTTCGCGACTGAAGCGAGAGGAAAGTACATGTATGGCAGAGCTGCCACCATTTATGGTGGTTCAAATGAAGTACAGAGAAATGTGATTGCAAAAGCCGTGCTCGGCCTTTGAGTCCTCAGAGCCAACGCTAAAAGATTTTAGGAGCCTATTAGAATGAATTTTGATTTTACCGAAGAGCAAACCATGATAAAAGACAGCGTCGCTCGTTTTGTGCGCGATGAATATGACTTTGATACAAGGCGTGCAATTGTTAGTTCAGAGGATGGGATTAGTCGCAATTTTTGGGCAAAATTTGCTGAGCTCGGGTGGCTTTCAGTGCCCTTCTCAGAGGAGTATGGTGGTTTTGGAGGGTCGGTTGATGATCTGTCCGCCGTAATGGAGGAGATGGGGAAAGGGATTGTTGTTGAGCCCTTCGCATCAACGATTGTAGTCTTTGGCAGTTTAATGTCAGCATCCCCCAACTCGGACCTTAAGGCCAAAGTTATCCCATCGATTATAGATGGCAGTTGTATGGGCACGTTTGCTTGCGTTGAGGAGCAGTCAAGATATGAGATGAGCGATGTCTGTACATCAGCGGAGGTATGCCCAGAAGGTTTTAGAATTAACGGTAAAAAGACTGTCGTTTCAAATGCTAGCACAGCTAACAAGTTTATCGTCTCGGCGCGATGCAGCGGAGATCAGTTCGATCGCGATGGGATCAGTTTATTTCTAGTTGATAGTTCCGTGGAGGGTGTCGAGATTGATTCCTTCAAGATGATGGACGGGCAAAGCGCCGCCACCGTAACCTTCAAAAATGTATTAGTAAATGAATCCGAGTTGGTTAGTGAGTTGGGTAAGGGTATAGATCTTATTGATGCTGTGATGCCTCAAATTCTTATAAGCCTCTCTGCAGAGGCATTGGGTATTATGGCTACTTTAAATACCTTGACTTTGGAGTACTCAAAAACACGTCAGCAGTTCGGTGCTCCCATCGGCTCCTTTCAGGTGATACAGCATCGAATGGTCGATACATTTATGGCTTGCGAGCAAAGTAAATCGATGCTCTATCGTGGCCTCTGTGTTGCCAAAAACGTAGAGCAGGGTGAGGCCGATCAGTTCGATCTAGCCAAGACGGCTCACGCATTGAAGGCAACTATTGCGCGCTATGGAAAATTGATTGGCGAGGAGGCGATTCAGTTGCATGGAGGGATCGGTATGACCGATGAGCTAAACATAGGCCACTTCGTAAAGAGATTAATGATGATCAATGTTGCTTTCGGCGACGGGGATTTCCACCAAAGAAAATTTAATAGCCTCAGCTATTCCGGCTAATGGTAATTGAGACTGCTGTCGGCGTAGTCGTATCAGTTGGAGCTCTTGTAGTTTTGAGAGCGTTCAGTAAAGATGATTTTGCAATGTATGATCTTCCTCTCGGTCAACGGTTTGTTACAACAGATGCAGAGGCCTCAAAAATATCTAAAGAGGGCCTTAAGCGAATAAATGCGAAGCTGAGAGCTTCCGCGGGTCGCTCCGAAGTGATGAGCTTTAAGGAGCGCACAGGCTACATCCGCCAGTTGATGGATGAATTCTTCAATTATGTAACTATTCCAAGCAAAATTTCTTCAGTAATGGCAGACACTGTGCCATCTGAGTGGGTTCTATCCCCTAATGCAGACCCTGATAAACGGTTGTTATATATTCATGGAGGGGCGTTCTTTGCGGGAAGCCCTAAAAGCCATCGTGTCATTACAAGCAGGTTGTCAGAGACTAATAATTGTGCTGTCCTGTCGATAGACTATCGCTTGATTCCAGAGAATAAGAGATCTGACTGTGTGGCTGACTGCGAGATAGCTTACAGATGGATGCTGGAAAATGGTCCGCATGGGCAATCAGGACCATCATCAGTTTTTGTTGCTGGTGACTCAGCGGGAGGCAACCTTGCACTCGTGCTTAATGCAAATCTCCGAGATATGGGACTCAGATTGCCAAATGCGGTGATAGCGTTGTCACCGATTACTGATGGAAGGTATGCCAGCCCTAGCATTAAGGACAATTTAGAGTCTGATGTGATGCTTAAATCTCTGGTTAAGCGTTTTTCTTGGATGCCACGCTCGTTAATTAGTTTGGTAGTTACGTTCTTAGCTAAAGGGGATCCTAAGGATCCAATGATATCGCCGTTGCTGGGTAATTTAGAGAACTTGCCTCCTACTTTGATTCAGGCAAGCGAAATTGAAATTCTTCGAGACGATGGACGCCGTTATATAAATAAGGCTGTTGCCTCAGGGGTTGATGCCAGACTTCAGCTATGGGCTAATATGCCCCATGTGTTTCAGATATTTTATCCGGAATTACCTGAGTCCGATCAGGCATTTACCGAAATTAGCAGATTTATTGAGGCCCATTGTTAGAATCTGCAACAAGCAATATTATTTTTAAGGGGAGATGTTTAATGTTAAAGGTGCATTTTGTAGCTGGTACACGTGCTGGCAGGGTAGTTTGGCTCCTAGAGGAGCTGGGTCTGAAGTATGAGGTTAACATCATGCCTTTTACTAAGGAGGGACTAAAGTCGAGTGAGCATAGAGCTCGGCATGCCTTAGGAAGGGTTCCAGTGCTTGAGGATGGAGATATAACGATATTTGAATCAGGAGCGATTATTGATTACATCATCGAGCGCCACAAAAATGGGGGATTAAAGCCAGGGTCTGAAACTCAGGAATTCCCCTCTTATCTTCAGTGGTTTCATTACTGCGAGGGGATGGTTATGCCACCGATGAACCAGATCGTCGTCCAAAAGTTTTTGTTGCCACCAGATCGTCGCGATGCAAATGTACTGCGTCAGGCTGAAAATCTCCTAACCAAGGCTTTGGTTCCAGTTAATGAAGCGCTCGAGGGAAAGGATTATTTGATTGGTAATTTTTCAGCGGCCGATGTTATGTTGGGTCACGCCTGTTTTATGGCGAACAGAAATGGCTGTGTCTCCGGCGAAATGCACAATATGCACAGGTATATTTCGAATATTGAATCTAGGGGCGCCTTTAAGAAAGCTATAGAGATGCAATAGAGGCAAATGAGTGGGTGCCTCGGCTCATGCTGATGAGGCAGCGTGGGGCTAAGCGCCCATTTTTAGTATGTCTTCATCTAGTCAAGTAGCAAGCCGGCCAGGCACTTCCGATGATGTTGTGGGTCACCATACTGGTGCAGAGCCCACTGAGCTCGGCGAATATAAAGCATTGCATCACATTCATAAGTAAAACCCATGCCCCCATGAAATTGAACGGCTCGGTCTCCTGCAAAAGATAGTGCCTCTGCGGCTTGAGCCTTTGACATTCTGCAAGCAATTTCAGTATCTCTATCAAGCGCGTCTTGATCGATAAGGGTAGCTGCGTGATAAATAAAACTGCGTGCGGAGTCCATTTGAATGAGTACGTCTACCGTAGGATGTTTAAGGGACTGATATGAGCCAATTAGCCGGCCAAACTGCTGGCGCGTTGTCAGGTAGTCCACAATAGTATCAAGCGCAGCAGCTGCGCAGCCGGTGGCCTCAGCTGCAATAAGGAGGGCGCCAATAAGTCGAATATCCGGAAGTATTTTTGCGCCCTCTGCCAAGACTGCAGATCGACTTATCTTAATTCCGGAGAAGTCTACACTTGCTGCTCGCTTCGTCTCATCTACCAAAGTTTTCTTCTCTATAGCTGATGCTGGTATCTGCGAGGCCTCAACTATAACGAGTACCAAGCTATCAGATTGTTTAGCTAGGACGATAAAGAAGTCTGCAACTTCTGCGTCGGCTACCAGGAATTTTTTACCCTGAAGAATAAAATCATTTTGATCTTGAAGTAATATGCAGTCGGTATCCGTTGCTCCCCAGTCTTCATTATCCAGTAGAGCCATTGTTCCGATAGACCCCTGGGCCACAGCTGGAAGCCACCGGGATTGCTGCGATTCAGACCCCCCTCGGATGATTGCCTCAGCAGCAATAGTGGACGATATAAATGGTGTGCAGAGGAAGTAACGCCCCATATTCTCGATAACAGGAATAGCAGAGCCTATGCCCATTTCTGAGCCGCCATGCTTTTCTGGAATTACCATTCCAGTCCAGCCTAGTTCGATCATTTCTTGCCATACTTCAGAATTAAATCCTGTTGCTGATTTTAATAGTGAGCGAACAGCGGTGATATCGGACTTACTTCGACAGAATTCTCTGGCGTTATCAAGAATCATCGCTTGCTCATCACTGAGTGCCATAGAGAGATTTGCAGTTCTTGTCATGAGAGAGCCCTCTAGTCCTTTGGGAGGCCGAGCACATGCTCGCCGACTATGTTTGCTTGAATTTGGCTTGTTCCACCCCCGATAGTGGTAGAAAAGTTATTAAGATATGCTCGTTGCCAAAAGCCACCCTCTACGGCATCGCTGTCCCCAACATACAGTGAGCCCGACGCCCCCTGGAGTGTCAGGGCGTACTGCCGCATTCTGCGATAGAATTCAGTTCCACGAAGCTTTCCAGAGAGGGCAATAGAGTTAGGGTAGTCAGAGCATAGGGCTGGAATTTTTAAGCGGCTTTCTGAAAGATGAAGGGCGTGCTCCTCTATCAGAAACTTAACGAGATTATCGCGGGTAACGGAATCTCTCATAAGAGGCTTCCCATCCCGCTGAACATCCTTCGCGATGCGCAGCAGATCATTCATTACGGTAGAGAGTATAGATACGCCCCCTGCAGCTCCAGCCTCAGCGCCCCGCTCATATTGGAGAGTCTGCATTGCGATGCGCCACCCATGACCCTCCTCACCCATTAAGCAATTCGCAGGTATGCGAGCATCAGTAAAAAAGGTCTCTGTAAACCCGTAGTCACCTGTAAGTTTTTGGATGGGAGATGTAGTCACACCCGGAACTCTCATCGGGGCTAGGAAAAAAGAGAGCCCGTTGTAGCGTCTGTCAACCTGAGAATCTGTTCTTGCTAATAGAATCATGTACTTGGCAAAGTTACCCATGGTTGTCCATATCTTGCTGCCATTAATCATGTACTCGTCGCCATCTCTCTCTGCACGTGTTTGTATACTTCCCAAGTCAGAGCCATGATTTGGCTCCGAAAAGCCCTGGCACCAGATATCATCGCCTGTGAGAATGCCCTTTAGGTAGGTCTGCTTTTCAAAATCAGAGCCGGTATCGATTATTAGGGGGCCAGCCCATCCCAGGCCAATAACATTAAAGCAAATTGGGACTCTCGCCTTCTTCATTTCTTCATCTGCAATTTGCTGAAACTGGCGAGACATGCCCTGACCGCCATACTCTCTAGGCCAAGCCATACCAAGATAACCCGAAGACCATACCTTATATTGCCATTCTCTAAGGAAGTCCAAGACCTGTTCTGATCCAACTTCCATAAACGTTTGCGGTAAAAGAAACCCAGGATCTTTAGGATTATTGTGTTTAATCCAATCTACTACGCCTTTTCGGAAGTCTGATTGCTCTGCATCTTCGACGTTGGAATTTAACTCTTGATTTATATTATTGGACATTAAGTTTCTCCTAGCATGGCAAGCGCTTTAGAACTGTATTCATTTGCGAGCCTAACTTCAATTTAATTGATGCCAAAAAATGTCTAGACGATGCCATCAATCAAAAAATTATCTCTAATTTAAATTAATAAATTTTTTTAAATTATTGATTATTATCAAATTGTACAAGCTTATTTGTTGCTGATGCCGTCGCAATTAAGTTGCCATCTTGATACATTTCTGCAGTAGTAAAGGCTATACTCCTTCCCATCTTAAGGACTTTTGACTGGACTTCTAGGAGCCCGGGACGACATGACAATATATAACTTACATCCATTTTTAAAGTGAGTGGATTCAAGGTAAATTGGTGGGTAAATAAGATATATTGAGCCATCGTTGAATCTAACATACCCGCAACAAACCCTCCTTGAACTATAGTTCCATTAGAGTGAGTCAGATCTTTGGTAGGCGCATAAGTGGAATGATAAACCCGGTTGGACTCATCGAACCAACAATCTAAAAAGCCAAAAATCTCGAGAAATTCGGGTTTGTTCTTTAAGAACAGCATTTTTGTAGCATTTTCGGTTTTCATTAAAGCTCCATCCTCATGTCGTTTTTGAGTCACTCGCAGGAAGAAAACACGTGTTTTCATTGGTTACACGGTACGTCAGACTGTGTTAAGGTTCTCCCAATTTTTGTGACTTAGCGGTCTCTTCAAAAATCTTGTTATGGCATATTACTAACAGTAAAGAGTACAGGAATAAATTAGATGAATACACATAACACTTCTTCTACCTCAGTCGATGAAAAAACAATTTTGGGACATCCGCGAGGACTCGTCATATTATTTTTCACTGAGATGTGGGAGCGGTTTTCTTACTATGGAATGCGTGGGCTGCTAATAATTTATCTAACACAACATTTTCTAATGTCTGATGAAAGCTCAAGTGTACTCTATGGAGCTTATGGAGCTCTGGTTTATGTGATGACAATTATCGGTGGATCTCTGGCTGATCGATATCTTGGTGCGCGCAAGGCGGTCACATTTGGCGCAATATTGCTTACTTTTGGTCATTTCGGAATGACTTTTGAAGGAGATGGGTCTAGACAGTTACTCTCACATGATGGCAACCAATATGAGATTATTCTCGATGGTCGAGGGGGTGACGCACGTCAGCAAATAGTGACTGAGGTGGGCTCCTCTTATATCAACTTTACAGAGTCGACTCTCGAAATAGCTAACCCCAAGTCAGTAGACTTGGCTCCAAGTATCCCACGAGATGAATTTACTCTTAGTGTAGAGACTCAGGAGGGCTATCTAAATATGCTTTATTTATCTCTAGCTCTAATAATCGCAGGGGTAGGGTTTTTGAAAGCCAATATCTCCACAATCGTAGGATCTTTATATGGTTTTGGTGATACTCGACGGGATTCAGGATTTACTATTTTTTATATGGGAATCAACATTGGTGCATTCCTGGCGTCATTGTCCTGTGGCTATTTAGGTATTGTGCATGGATGGAAATATGGCTTTGGACTCGCAGGCATTGGTATGTTGCTGGGTCTGGCAGTCTTTCTCACCTGTCATAGTTGGCTGGAGGGGAGAGCTGAGCCGCCAAATCCTCAAAAATTGTCAGAAAAAATATTTATGGGGATAAATATTGAATGGATGTGTTATCTGGTAGGACTCGGGATTATAGCTATTTCTATGATCTTGGTAATGAATGCTGAGCTAGTTGGCGGGATTCTGGGTCCAGTCGGCATTGTTATGTTTGTATGGCTTGTGGGTTATGCATTTACCAAGCTCGAAGGTGACGAGAGGTCAAGGATGCTGGCGGCTGTTTATTTTGTACTCGCTCAAATCCCTTTCTGGGCACTATTTGAGCAAGCAGGATCATCACTGAACTTATTTACCGCTCGCCTGGTAGATAGAGAGATTTTAGGATGGTCAGTACCCGGACCGGTATTTCAATCTTTAAATGCAGGTTTTATATTCATTTTTGCGCCTCTCGTAGCCTGGCTATGGGTCTGGCTCGCTAGGCGAAAGCTCAATCCATCAACGCCAGTCAAATTCGCGTTAGGTGTCGCGATGGCTGGTCTGGGTTTCTTGACTCTTGTTGCTGGGATGAAGGGTACGGGTGACATTGGTTTAACTCCGGTAATCTTTATTTTCCTAATTTATTGGATACATACGATGGGTGAGCTAATGGTCTCTCCTGTAGGCCTCTCTGCCGTCACTAAACTCGCTCCAGCGAGGGTTGTCGGTATGACAATGGGTGCTTGGTTCCTTTACTCAGGGCTTTCGAACTTTTTGGCTGGTGTAATTGCTCGAGCAACAGGCGCAGAGACTATTGGAGGGCAGATGACAAATGTTGCAGCGGCTAAGGCTGGTTACGTTGAGGTCTACTCTCAGGTTGGATTCATGGCTATAGGAATAGCTTTGGCGATGTTGCTGGTGTCTCCTGTTGTAAGTAAAATGATGCGCGGAGCTGACTAAACCACCCGATTTAGATTTTATATTGATGTGATCTTGAATTTCTGGACAGGATATTCAGTATCCATTAGCGCTGTTCTGTTATCGATAACCCGAGGCGCCTATCTCTTTGGGGAATAAAGCACCCAATGTGTTCTTTGATTTGTCTGAGGCAATAATTCTAACCGCTCGATAGGTTGTTTTGATCAGAACGCCCTAGATATATTTCTCTCTGAAGATTGCCGAAGATAACTTCTCAAAATGTTAAATTCTAATTATGTGATAACATTTTGTTGTGGTTGGATTAGATTCTATAGTAAAAACTTCTGTTAAACTGCGCGCCAAAGGTCGATTAAACAGAGTGACATTTAACTACTATTTTGTAAAAGGAGAGAGGTATGTCGCAGATAATTAATAGAAATGAAATTGACAAGTACATTGGGCACAAGTGCGAGACGACTGATTGGTTTGAGGTTACTCAGGATCAGGTAAATATATTCGCGGATTGTACGATTGATCGTCAGTTCATTCATATAGACCCTGCTGCCGCATCGAATACTCCTTTTGGAGGAACAATCGCTCACGGCTTTCTAACACTTTCAATGCTTTCTTATTTCTCTACGAGCTACAACTTAGTTATTGATGGGATAACTATGGGGGTAAATAAAGGATTTGATAAAGTGAGATTCGTCGCTCCGGTTAGGGTTGGCAGTAAAATTAGGTGTCATGCGACGGTGCTCGAAATTACAGAAAAACGGCCTGGACAGTTTGACTTCAAGACAGAGGTCTCAGTCGAGATAGAGGGTCAAGATAAACCTGCATTAGTCGCGGAGTGGCTTGTGGTTCAGATGGTGAGTTAAAACTCCAATTTAGTTTTTTATAGAGGTAAAAAATGAGCATAAATTTTGAAAATCAAGTAGCGATTGTTACTGGCGCCGGGAATGGTTTAGGCAGAACGCATGCACTTGCGCTAGCGAAGCGGGGTGCTAAGGTCGTAGTAAATGATCTTGGCGGAGCTCGTGATGGCAGTGGCACCTCCTCAGACGCCGCTATGGAGGTAGTAAATTTAATCAAAGATTCCGGTGGAGAGGCGTTCGCACACGGTGCAAACGTGGCGAATTTTGATGAAGTACAGGATATGGTTAATCAAGCAATGGAGAAGTGGGGTCGGATCGACATATTGATAAATAATGCTGGTATTCTGCGTGACAAGTCTTTTACTAAGATGGATTTGGCGGACTTCCGCTTGGTGATGGATGTTCATCTCATGGGATCGGTTAACTGTACCAAGGCGGTTTGGGAAATCATGCGAGAACAGAATTATGGTCGTATTGTTATGACCTCGTCGTCTAGTGGTATGTATGGCAATTTTGGACAGACAAATTATGGCGCTGCGAAGATGGCAGTACTAGGTTTCATGAATACGCTTGTGCTAGAGGGTGGAAAGTATAATATCCACGTCAATGCACTAGCCCCCACTGCTGGCACCCGAATGACCGAGGATATACTTCCCCCTGCCATGATGGATGTTATGACTGCGGAGTCAGTTACGGCGGGCGCATTAGTCCTCTGCGATGGAAATGCTCCAACGAGGACGATCCTGTGCGCAGGTGCTGGAGGGTATGCTGTCGCTAATATGTACGAAACTGATGGTATTTTCTTACCTGTGGATCAGCAAAACCCTGATATTGTTCGTGAAAATTGGAGTGAAATTGCTGATATCAAAAATCATGAAGCATTGGAGTCCGGTATGAAGCAAACCGAAAAATTTGTTACAAAGGCATTGGCTGCCCTCCAAGCCTAGTGATTTAAAGTAAGTCAAGAATATTGAAGAAGACAAGAGCAGTTGGCGTATCTGTTGCTCATATGTCCAATAAAAGAGATTCAACTGTATTTTTCAAATACGGTCGTTGGGTTGAGTCGTCCCTGTAAACTATCGTCCCCGATTTCATAGGGCGCTGACTCTATATCCTAGATATTAATTTAGTGAAAACTTGTCGGCTGTTTTTATACATTTTTAACTAGCATTTACTGTTAGCATTCCTAATCATCTGTTTGCAAAGCGGCGTCCTAGTATGCGTTTAAAAGTATTTATTTTATATTTCACTGTATTTCTCCTTTTTAGCTCCTTATCTTCAACGATTACTGCCTCTAAGTATGATGTGGATGGGAATGGCTTGGATGATGCTCTAACTGATGGACTGCTAGTCTTGCGGCATGAATTTGGACTGACAGGAGAAACACTGACAGCGGGGGCGTTGGCGCCAGATGCGACGGTAACCAGTCCAGAGGCTATAGCTAATTTTATCGATCAAAGGGTCTCAGTATTTGACCTTGATGGCAATGGCTCTCTCGATGCCTTGACCGATGGCTTGCTGTTATTGAGGCACCTATTTGGTTTATCAGGTGATGCGATGACCAATGGTGTGATCGGTTTCGGCGCGACAAGAACAAATTACGATCAGATTAAATCGCATATCGATACGGCTGCTGTTCCTGATCCTTTGAGATTCGTTTATCAGACAAAATGTACTATGGATTATCAAGGAAACGAGATTTGCTTTTCAAAAGATGATGCAGGTTTTCAAGATGTTCTAGTCGGTGGTGGCATTGGTGGACAAGCAGGACAGGTATCATTCAGATTCACTGATTATGGGACCATTAAAGTTCAAACAATAATAGATCAGTGGCCTGATGGAGAGGTTTTCGAAGATTCAGATGGAAATAAGAGTTTCTCCATAAATACTTATGATGGTTACCTTCAAAACCGCGTTCCAGATGGAATTGATTTTGATAACTTAGATAGTGCATCTAGAGTCGCTCGCTGGGCGGCTCCAGGAGTTGTCCAAGTGTTTGGAGATGTTTGTATGCTGAACCAAAATGGATCAGTTGACTGGCGCTTTGCCTCATACCCCAGAACTGGATTTTTCATTGCACCTAATCTAATTATTACTGATCTGAAAGGTACTACTACATTTGCGGAAAAATCTGATGGCGGAGGTTTTTGGGCAGGAGGAGTTACGCCTTCGCCATTTCCTCCACATGATCCCTATACCTGTGAAAGTTTTGTTGATTTGAATTTTTCCGGTGTCAATGGTATCACCTTTGAGGTGGGTGCAGGTCCCATTATTCAAACGTTTGATGGTACTTGGGGCGCGGGATCTGTTGTTGCCAGCAATGACAATTTTGCCATCATCAAACTAACCTCTGGAAGTAAAAATAAGAATATATTTGTTGCTGATTGGCAGGCATGGAATTCCATAGAGAAAAAAATATCTTCCCTTCAACTGGCACTGGAGGGATCCGCCCGAGAAAGTAGTGTGTTGACTCTCCATCATCCTGATTTCGCTCGAGATGCTGGCGGTTGGCACGCCACGACCGCGGATATTATTAACAACTGTGAGAGCGACTTCTATTTTGGTGATTTTGGTGCAGGCGCATCCGATGTCTACGCAGTAGATTTTTGGTCGGATGCCGGAAGCTTAGGCGCACCGATTATTGATCTCAATGGCTATGTTGTGGGAATGGTGAAGGGTGACTACTTCGATACGCCAGATGATTGCTATGGAATTGAGCATCCGGGAAAGAATAATTCACTCGGTGTTTTAAGTACATTTTTCGCAGATCCAAAACAGTCGACTATCGCTATTGGCAGCCAAGACTTACGAGAATTTATTGCAAGCTATGATAATGGGTTAGAGGTCATTTCTAACTCCAGTACCCCTTCTGTGATAGCAAATCCCGATTGGCCTATTAGCGGGAATACCCTAGCGACCACTAACTATGAAGTGATTGACTATGGAGATGATTTTACTGTGTCGGGATTTCCAATTAGTCAATCAGATTCGCTTGCTTTTGATACTGCGAAGCAAGGCACGGTTATGTATATTCGAGCTAATGGATGCACAAATTGTGACGCTGGAGACCTTACCGAGGACTTTAGTGACTCATGTATTTGTACGGGGTTCGCTGTGAGCAGGAATCTTATTGTTGTTAATGATCACTGCGTGACCAGTATGTTCCCCGGTGATCAGACAACTTTCAAAACATATCAGGGCCAGGTTGTAAATGCGAGGCTTGTCAATCGGTCAGGCTTAGATGTCGGCAATGTATATAGACCATTGCTGACATATCCTGCATGGAATGATACAGAGGGGTCCCATCGAGGAGATGTTGCTTTGTTGAGGACTGATCAGGAGATGGATTTGGAACCAATTGAATTTGCGGATTCGAGTTTGCTTGTCCGGAGGGAACCGCTAATTACTGTGGGTCATCCGGCTCTGATGTTGAGATCAGGGCCATATGTAACAAGCGCAGGCGCGTTTATTGGACTAAATATGGATGAGCGTTCAACGCTTCATTACACATTGCCAGCAGCGCCGGGGGCTAGTGGATCCGGAGTGTTTGATCTTAATGGTCGGTTAGTGGGGCAGATAGCTTATGGTGGGACAGGTTACCAAGCAGCTCAGGAGACATGGTTGAAGTCTGAGTTTAATAAGCAGGCCACGGAAATTGCTCCATCAGACGTACTCTTTGATCTTCAGCCCAGACCTTTTTTAATAGGGCCTAAAGTGCAAGTAGGTTTAGGAGCCTCTACCTCAGGCGCTTCGAGTAACTATATAAAGGATCTCATTGATTACTGGGCGCCAGGGGAGCTACCAAGTCAATAATCTGAGTCAATGAAGCTCAATAAAGCAGTTTCCTCAAAGATCTATTTAATTGATGTGCATGATGGATTAGCGCCAGAAAGACCCTTATGATGACTTCAGTTTAACGTTCTCAAGAAAATTAGGTCAATGGAGCGATGGATCGATCTCTATGAAGGTTCTAAAACTTATTGCGGCGCAGCTGGTGTCTCCGTTTCTTCGCGAAGAAATAAAAACTCGTTCTAATTTGTTACGAGATCCTTATGGACTTGTAGCTAAGGATGGCTTTCGTGATTTGCTTTACGCTGCAAGAGATGGGCAGGTCATAGATATCGCGTCAATAAAAAAAATAAATCTACCTAAAGAATTTTTTTTGGGAGTTCAGTGATGGCTGATGATACAGATCAAGAGGCTGATACTAAGTTCGTAACTGCTAATGGAATTAGAATGGCTTATCGTGAGCATGGCAATGCTGATGATCCAGTTCTAATGCTTGTTGCAGGAATCTACAATCAGTTAATCCGTTGGCCTGATGAGTTGATAGATCTGCTAGTTGAGCGGGGATTTAGAGTGATTCGGTTTGATAACCGAGATATTGGTCTAACTGAAAAAATGGCCGGGCAAAAAGCACCATCTGTCATCAGAATCACTATGAAACTGCTCTTTGGAGTGCCAGTGAATGTGCCTTATTCTCTGGATGATATGGCTAAAGATACGGTAGGCCTAATGGACTCTTTAGAAATTGATAAGGCCCATATTGTTGGTATGTCAATGGGCGGTATGATTGCCCAACTTGTAACCATCTTATTTCCTGAGCGAGTACTCTCCTTGACCTCCATTATGTCAACTACAGGAGCTTTTGGAAAAGGAAAGGCCTCTTTGCAGGTTGCTCGACAAATGGTTGCCCCAATACCCAAAAACAGAACGGCGCTTGAGAATTCGGTAATTACTCGTCAAATGTTTGGCAGCCCAGCTTACCCTCAAACAGATGCAGAGGTTACAGCATCAGTAGCTGAAGAATTTAAGCGATCGAGTAATCCAGCGGGCTATTTAAGGCAAATGGCGGCTGTAAGATTAGCTCCTAGTCGAAATGAACAATTAAAAAAGGTTATTGTGCCAACCTTGATAATGCACGGAAATCAGGATCTCTTGGTTAACATAAGCGGAGGTGTTGAGACTAAGAAGTGCATTAGACATGCCAAGTTTGTCAGGTTTGAGGGTATGGGACATAATCTTCCAAGGGTTTTACTGCCTAAGTTTGCGGATTTAATTAAGGATATTGCCGTGAGTAAAGATTAGGTATGTAAAATAATCACCAGCAGTTACCCATTTTTTGGGATTCAGTCCAGAAAAAGAGGAGAATTTATCTTGATAAAAAAACTGTATTATTTCCGGTTTTGCTTCTTTTTTATTTATCTGAGCTTGACGAATATTAGTCTGGCCGCTGACAGAGTCACAGGTGAGACTTTTGCTCTGAGATCCCCCGTACTAGCCTCAAATGCTATGGCGGCGACATCTCAGCCTCTTGCTACACAAGTTGCCTTAGATATTATGAAGGGCGGGGGAAATGCAATTGATGCGGCCATTGCAGCAAATGCACTTCTGGGATTAGTGGAGCCGACTGGTAATGGGATCGGCGGTGATCTTTTTGCTATCGTTTGGGATGAAAAAACAAAACGTCTGTACGGCCTAAATGGATCGGGTAGGTCTCCAGAGTCGCTGTCTCTTGAATGGTTTAAAGATAATGGCTTTGATTCGATTCCTTCGCATGGGCCACTTCCTGTCACGGTACCGGGAGCGGTAGACGGATGGTTCATGCTTCATGAAAGGTTTGGCAAAAAGCCCATGAGAGAGTTACTACAGCCCACTATTGATTACGCAAGAGATGGATTCCCCGTTAGTCAACTAATTTCCTATTACTGGCAGCGATCTGTTCCTATTTTAAGCGAATTCCCTGGCTTCCTCACGCAATTCACAGATGATGGCAACGCTCCAAAGGAGGGTGATATCTGGAGGAATCCCTTTCTTGCCGGTACCTTGGAGCGCATAGCTAGTGGTGGCAGAGATGCCTTTTACAGAGGCGATATAGCGAAAACTATGGCTAACTATGTTCAAGAGAATGGCGGTTTTTTATCTTATGATGACCTGGAATCTCATTCTGGCAACTGGATTGACCCTGTGAGCATAAATTATCGTGGTTACGATGTTTGGGAGTTACCTCCAAATGGGCAGGGTATTGCCGCGCTGCAAATCTTAAATATTATGGAGTTATTTGATATCTCAGAAATGAAACATCAATCAGCTGAGTATGTGCATTTGTTCACGGAGACTAAAAAAATAGTTTTTGAAGATCGCGCTAAATATTATGCGGATCCGGAATACAACAAGATACCAGTCGAGAAGCTTATTTCAAAGATATACGCAAAGGAAAGATCTAGACTTATTAACTTAGCTCAATCTAGCCCAGCGTATCCAGCTGGTAATTTGCTTGAGGATGGAGACACTATTTATCTAACAACGGCGGACTCCGAGGGAAATATGGTGTCGTTGATTCAAAGTAATTATCGGGGTATGGGGTCAGGCATGACTCCGCCTGATCTTGGTTTTATTCTTCAAGATAGAGGCGAGATGTTTAGCCTTGAGGAAGGTCACTTTAACCAATTCGAGGGAGGCAAGAGGCCTTTTCATACGATTATTCCAGCGTTTGTGACTAAAGATGGTGAGCCTTGGATGAGTTTCGGCTTGATGGGTGGAGCTATGCAACCCCAAGGGCATGCCCAAATCATTATTAACATGATCGATTTTGGTATGGATGTTCAGGCCGCTGGGGATGCTCCGCGTGTTCACCATACTGGATCCTCTGAACCCACTGGATCGACCATGAACAATGGAGGGATCTTGAATTTAGAGACAGGCTATCCTTATGGGACTATCCGAGAACTAATGCGGATGGGGCACCAAGTCCAGTTCGCCAATGGCCCCTATGGGGGTTATCAAGCTATATATCGGGCGAAAAATGGCGTTTATTGGGGTGCTTCGGAGAGTCGTAAGGACGGTCACGCGGCTGGCTATTAAGCCAGCCTGCAGAGATCATCTATTGAGAATCCATTGTGATGGAAATCTTTCCGAAGTGTTTATTCGCTATTTGATGCTGGAACGCAGCTGGGAGGTCAGCTAAATCAAAGCTATCGCTAATTATTGGCCGGATATCAGAGCTATTTAAATAATCAACCATTGCGAGTTGGGATTGGTGATTTGCCATTGCTACTCCGCTCAACGTAATTTGCTTCATGAAAATTCTTGGAAGGATAATTTCACTTACTGATGGACCACTTAGGACGCCTATTAGAGCTATGTGGCCTCCAAGTTTAGTTGCTCGAACTGATTCGCTGAATGTTCCGCCGCCGCCTACCTCAACAACGTGATCTACGCCAATGCCATTGGTTTTTGCCAGGACTGCCTTACCCCAAGCTATGTCCTTTTTATAATTGATGACTTCATCTGCCCCAAGTTCTTTAAGTTTCGCCATTTTTTCTTCAGAGGACGAGGTTGCAATTACCGTAGCCCCCATTGACTTTGCAAGTTGGAGTGCAAAAATCGAAACACCTCCAGAGCCTTGGATAAGCACGGTCTGTCCGGCTTTCAGTTGACCTCGCTCGACAAGCGCATGCCATGCCGTTAGGCCCGCGCAGGGCAGAGTTGCAGCTTCCTGCATTGACCAGCCATTGGGCATTGCAGTTACTGATTTCTCCGAGATAGCGATATACTCAGTAGCGTACCCATCCTCGTTATCGCCAATAAAGCTCATCAATCTATACTCGGGCTCCCCGTCAATCCAGTGGGGATAGCAGCAACTGATAATTTTGTCTCCAACGCTCCATTTAGTGACGTCAGGACCAACTTCTACGACCTCGCCAGCACAATCTGACAATATAACTCTTCCATCATCACTTGGTATATTGCCCAAGGCGACTAATAAATCATGGAAGTTGAGACTACTTGCTGAGACCTTTATTAATATTTGATCTTTTAAAGGAGTTGGCCTATCTGAATTTACGAGGTTTAGATTTTCCAATCCACCGGGACTGGAGAGCTGCACTTTTCTCATAATAGGGAACCTACGTTGTTTTAGTTAGAAATTATACTCAAATTTCTTACCCACTACTGTCTTGCTTACAAGCTATGATACGCCAGAGTATCGTGCGTGATCAGCATCACGGGCGCTAACATGTCTCAATGAAAATATCTTCATTCTCAATTTTTAATAAGTTATGTGTCAACATTGCAACCAACATTTTACTATGAGCCTCAATGACACTTTCTTTCCTACTAGCAAAGCCGAATAAATGTTTAAATTCATGCTCGCGAGCAAATATTGTTGAGCTAGCACTAATTAAAATATAGTACCAATGGGCAAAGTCGTCATCATTGAGTTTCAGAGCGTCAGAGATAAAGGGTTTCATTGCGTCCACCCCAGGTTTCATGAACGCACTGACTATATATTCAATTCGCCAAGAATCTTGCGCACCTTCTTGAGAAATCATTCTTGTCATTATTGGATATTCCGCTGCGAACCTAACATGAAAAGTTATCAGCCACTCTATGCCAGCCTGAGAGGATAGGTTGTTTAAAATTGAGATGTGTTCCTCACGTTTCGATTGGATGATGCTCCAGATTGAATCTACAACTCGCTTCCAAAAGTCCTTTTTACTGCCGAAGTGATAGATCAGCATGCCGCGTTTTACTCCGGCTTTGATTTCAATATCCCTTATTGAGGTGGCGTGATACCCTTTTTCTGCAAACATAGACGTTGCTACAGAAATCATACTTGACCTAGCTTTTTCGGTTCTAGCCTGCGGTCGCCTAGTTTGCTTGGATTTTGTTACAAGCTTGCCACCTTTGTTTGTAGCCATGCAGCATCCCAGTAGATGAAGTCCTCAGCATCAGTATTAATCAATAGTGATTAGGTTACAACGATTACTTAAAATAATGGACATTCTCTTAGCCAAGGGCAGTCAAAGAATCAACTATGAAGCTCACTGTTTAATTCAATGGCAGACAGGTTAGTTAGGCACTCAACTGCTCCGGTGACAGAGTTTCGGCGAAATAACAGGTCAGATTGCCCTGAGAGCTCACGGGCTTTTGCCTTCCTAACATCATTTTTATTATCATCCAAGACGGTGATGATTGTTCCACCAGTCACATACAATCCCGCCTCGATAGTACATCGGTCACCTAGGGATATCCCGGAACCAGAGTTAGCACCAAGAAGGCACTGACGACCCAGGGATATGACTTCGGTTCCACCTCCAGATAGGGTTCCCATAATTGACGCGCCACCCCCTATATCCGATCCAGAACCACAAAATACACCAGCAGAGATCCTACCTTCCACCATATTTGGCCCCTCGGTACCCGCATTAAAGTTGATGAACCCCTCATGCATGACGGTAGTTCCTTCACCAACATAGGCTCCGAGCCTGACTCGGCTGGTGTCAGCAATTCGTATACCCTTAGGAACAACGTAATCAACCATTTTTGGGAACTTATCCACACAGTCAATGATAAGAGGCTTCCCACTCAGCCTGGATTCCAGCATGCGCTCTGGGAGTTCCTCAATATCTATTGCGCCAAAACTCGTCCATGCAATATTCTTGAGCACACCAAAAATACCACTGATATCTGTTTGATGTGGTTTTACCAGGCGATGGGACAAAAGATGCAACTTTAAGTACCCTTGAGGCACGGTCTTGGGCGAAAGATTTTTATCTTGTAAAACTGCAACAATACACTTGTCTGTTGTTTGTAAAGTCTTGATTACGCCGGCAAGTTCTTTAAAGTTGTTCGACTCCAGGGCGCTTACAAGTGAGCTGAGTTGCTCTGGAGAGGGTTCGATATCGCTACCGAGGTCAGAAAAGACAGAGCGCATAACCTTACTCATTTCGGGATCTAGATTTACCAGCGGAGCAGGGTAGTAAACTTCAAGCCACTCGCCTCGCGCGTTTTTTGTCCCTACTCCTATTCCAAAAGTGTAAAGGCTGCTCATAAGATAACTCGTTAAAAATTAATGATTAAAAATTGTTGAATAGAGCTCTGGTTTGAAACCTACTGTTATTCTACCGTCATAATCTAAAACAGGTCGTTTTATGAGAGTGGGGTTTGCTAAGAGCAATTCAGCTATATTTTCTTGATTCACAGATTCTTTAATCGCTGAATCTAGATTTCGCCAAGTTGTACCACGTCGATTTAAGAGGACATCAGAGTTAGTCATCTCTATCAATCGAACAACAGTCTTAAGATTTAGATCACCGGACCTGAGATCATAGAAATCGTGAGCGTAACCTTGTTCACTTAGCCATTTTCTTGCTTTCTTCACACTATCGCAATTTTTAATACCGTAAAGCACTGTCATTTTTGCATTGCTCATCGCCCTTGAACGTAAATTATACCAGCCTTTTTACTAAATGAATTAGTACCGAATTGAAGATTGACGATGATTAGCAGGGGAATCTCAAGATTCTAATTCTTGAGATTCTCTGTCTAGTTGCCAAATTTAAAATTGAAATTTAGCCTTAAGATATAGCGATCTACCGAGTGGACTGTGCTGCTTTGCATCATAACTGTAGTTCGCTCCATCGATTACCCTTGGAGGCTCTTCATCTAACAGATTTTTAACGCCAATACTTAGCTTAATGGTATCCGCATCGCCGTCAGAGTCTAAAGCTACGGTGTACTGCGCGTCGACAGTTTTATAAGAATTTACATCATCCGTAACATTTTTATAGCTGCTAACGTAGTTCATATTTAGAGTAGCGCTTTTATTTTCGCTAGACCACGCTACAGTCATATTAGCCTTTGTTTCGGGAAGAGATCGGGCAAAATTTCCGCGATTAAAGTTGCCTAGTGCCTCCACTGTATCTCCAGTGGGCAGCGTAATGTCATATCCGAGCATATGAGTTGCATTGACTCCAATGGTCCAGTTGTCCATAAAATCCCAATGAGATTCGAAGTCGATACCAGATACGTCAACATTAGACGAATTAAAATAATCTACGATGATTCCAGATAAGGCCCCGGTGTCGGTTCTTACGATATCTGGCCCATTTATATCCGCGAGAAGCTTTCCTTGTGGATCCTCTACGGTAATCAAATCGGTATAGTCAACCCTCCAGTAGTCTAGTTTGAGGTCCAAACTATTGTTGGGCGTAACGATAACGCCTAGATTAAAGTTATCTGATTCCTCTGCCTCAGTTCTGACGATCCAGACTGAGTTACCCTTCTGAATGCCGAGCCTCCTTTGGCTGTTCCATCTGCGTTGTAATCTTGAATATCCACCAACTGAACTATTTGAGCATTTATTTGTGATAGGGATGGTTGCCTGAATGCGGTGCTGGCAGACGCACGAATAGCCACTATGTCTGAAGCTTGCCAGCGAAGAGCAAGCTTTGGATCAACGCTGCTGCCACTGTCCAAATTTTCGTACCTTAACGCAGCTGTCAATTCAATATCATCGGCTATTGGTGTCTTAGCTTCGATAAAGGCTGAGTAACCAGTTCGGGATTCATCTAACTCAGATATTCCTCCAAGGAAGATCAGATCCACTGGAATGGCAACGCCATTACTATCAAGCTTTATTTCATAAAGATCATCAGTTTCAGCTTTATAGCCCTCGCGTCTTATCTGCGCGCCGATGGCTATTTCTACCGCCTCTCCTGAGGACAGAGCGATTAGATCTCCACTCATGACTCCATCTAAAACGGTTAGATCAGTTGTTCTTTTACTGTCAGTGTTATAGCTCAAGTAGTCATAGAGGGCCTGACTATTATTTTCAGGAATAAATGGATCATAGTACTCATCCCCACCAGGCCCACCCCGACCGGCGAAAGCATCTCGTAGTCTTGATGCAATAGTATCTGGCTGAATAGCCCTATACTCGTTGCTACTATGAGTAACTGCGGTATCCCAACGCCATCCACTATCCAGGGTTCCAGAGAGGCTTAAGGATGCTCTAAATGTATCGTTTTCTCGGGGCGCCAGAGGTGAAGGGTAGCCAAAGGCGAATGGCCTGCCTAACCACGCTAGAGGCACTCCTATTGGATTGCTAGGATGAGTTGCGGAGATTACAGGGAAAGTTAAATCAGGGTAACTTGGCGACTGGGGGTTATCAGTCACCTCATTTTTACTAAAGCCAAGCTCACCAAGCACCTCAATTCCATTTGAAAGATCATGAGATACGTTACCATATACTTGCATCCTCTTTTCTGCGTTAACCAAGTTGAATCTTGGGCCATAGGCAAATCCACAGAGTATTCCACCGATAGAACGGCCCTCTGAATAGCTATCGCAGTTGGCATTGGGGATATATTGGCCGGGGGCATATGTTCCGGCATATGGTCCTGAATCGACAGTGGCTTCGCCGTAGGAAACAAAACTGCTACCCAATGAACTATTCGCATTGTCAACAAGACTTGGTCTTTCCGACGCGTTCAGAGCGGAACGGTCTAAAAAGTTACCAGCCAAGGTAATATGAGTGTCATCATTTGATTTTCCCCAGATAAATCCGAGGGAGTTGTCCCTTTGTCCGCCATCATCGACCTGCTGATGACCGATGGTTAATTCCAATCCGTCAAAGTTTTCTCTAAGTACAAAATTAACGACGCCAGCAACGGCATCTGAACCATAGGTAGTAGTCGCACCTTCTTTCAAAACTTCAACGCGCTCCAAAGCGCTAACCGGAATGCTACTAGTATCAACAAAGACGCTTCCATCATTAGCAAGGGCTCCAGAAATAGTTTGACGACGACCATTTATCAAAACTAATGTTGAGCTCAAGCCAAGCCCACGAAGATTTACATTGGCAGTGCCTTGGGTTGATCCTTGGGTAAATGAGTCGGCTTGATTTTCTGCACCAGAGCTTATTGCAAGATTAGCAACGACATCTGACAACGAATTGGCTCCGATGCCATCTATAAAATTCCTATCGAGAACCTGCACTGGTAACGCTTCATCACCTGGAGTACTTTTTAAATAGGACCCGGTTACAACAACCTCCTCAATCTCGTTATCTTGGCTATATGAGAGACTACCCGCAGCCACAAGAGTCAAAAGAGCGAACAATATAATTAATGTTTTTTTCATGGTCTTCCCTTCATGATGTTTTTATTGTCATGGTTAATAACTGTGTATTGTCAACCGCTAACCAGATTATCAATTATTGCATAATATAAAAGTTGGCACACCCAAAGTGCCGAATTGGTAGGTAATTAGGCAGTTATTTTGACTATTAAATCAATGCATATAGCGGGTAATTACTGACTGATAAAAACTTATGCCTATGGTTTGCGAGCTATAAAAGGTTTTTTCCGGTTTGGGTAACAGGTTTTGCAGATCTTGCAGACACGGCCGTCACATCCTCTAGCAGAGCAAAATTCACGACCATAAAAAATAATTTGTAAGTGGAGTTGATTCCACCTATCTTTTGGAAAGAGCATCTTTAGATCTCGCTCTGTCTGCACGACGTTCTTACCTTTAGTGAGTCCCCATCGTTGTGCCAGACGATGAATATGAGTATCAACAGGAAAAGCGGGATAGCCAAAACCTTGGGACATGACTACACTCGCAGTCTTATGACCAACACCAGGCAGACTCTCGAGACCTTTCAGATCACTTGGTACTTCACCATTAAAACGATCCACTAATATTTTAGAAAGTGTTGAGATCGCTGATGATTTTTGTGGAGCTAGGCCACATGGTCGCACTATTTGGTATATTTCATCGATCGGAACGTGCTGCATGTCGAATGGGTTATCGGCGAGCTGAAATAATGCTGGCGTGACCTTGTTGACTCTTTCATCTGTGCACTGAGCGCTTAAGAGCACAGCGATTAAAAGCGTGTAATTATCTTTATTATCCAGCGGCACTGGGGTCTCAGGGTAGAGTTTATGTAACGTCTCAAGAATAAATGCTGCTCTTTCTTTTTTAAGCATTTCGATTGCTCTAGTTTTATTTTATTGAAGAAACAAATTGTTTGATTCTAAGAGCTGCCTCGAGACACTCATCGGCTTGCGCAACCAGGGCCATGCGAACCCGATTTCTGCCAGGGTTTTCATTGGCAGTAGCTCTGGACAGAAATTGTCCAGGCAACACGGTAACATTCTGCTGTGCATAGAGCTGAGTTGTAAACTCAAGATCATCAATAGGAGTTTTTGGCCACAGATAGAAGCTTGCCTTTGGTTCAGGAAAGTCTAAACACTCGCCTAAAATTGAAGTGACAGCAGTAAATTTTTCCCTATAGAGTGATCTATTTTCAATCGTATGAAGCTCATCCCTCCAAGCTGCAATTGATGCCTTTTGAACTGGAAGCGACATACTGCAGCCATGATATGTTCGGTACTTGAGGAATTGTTGGATTAGCTTATTATCCCCAGCAATAAAGCCTGACCTTAGTCCAGGTAGATTCGACCTTTTAGATAAGCTATGAAAAACAACGCACCTAGAGTAGTTGTCTCTTCCCAAATCTTTACACACCTGTAGTAGGCCAACCGGAGGTCTATCTTCATCTAAATAAACCTCCGAATAACACTCATCGCTTGCTATTATAAAATCATACTTATCAGCTAGCTCAATGACTAATTCCATTTGATCGGGCTCGATGAGAGCGCCAGTTGGATTTCCTGGAGAGCATAATTGCAATAGTTGGCAGCGTTGCCAGATATCAGCAGATATAGCTGAAAAGTCTGGCTTAAACTGTTCCTTGGCTCCACAAGATAATAAATGAACTTCTGCAGAGGCAAGAATCGTGGCCCCTTCATAAATTTGATAGAACGGATTGGGAGTAATAACTAAAGGAGTTTTACCGTAGGAGCTTTTATCCAGAGTAGCCTGGGTGAAGGAAAATATTGCTTCTCGTGTCCCACAAACGGGAAGAATATTTATATCTGGATTAACAGATCCTGGTTTTAATTGAAAACGAGTTTCAAGCCAAGAACCAATAACCTCTCTAAGTTCTGCAGTTCCTTTCGTAGTTGGATAGCGAGAGATATCATCAATAGAGTCTACTAATACTCTTTTCACAAAATCAGGCGCAGGGTGTTTTGGCTCTCCAATAGATAAAGAAATATGATTTAAATGCTGTGGAGGAAAAATTCCATTTTTAAGCTCAGCAAGCCGTTCAAATGGGTATGGTTGGAGTTTTTGCAGGTTACTATTCATACGTTTGATTGTCGTCTTTTCTTTTGAGGAGTATACGAATCCTGTCTTTCGAAGTCATTCCTCGCATCTAGCTCTTGACAGATTGTTTCCTGCAACTCTTTATTTAAGTCATCGTTGATTAAGGGATTATGATTTAGGTCAGTTATATAAAATACATCTTCAACACGCTCACCTAGAGTGGCTATCTTCGCATTATAAATATTTATTTCGAACCGCAGGAGTATACTTGCCAGGTGAGCAAGAAGCCCAGGCCTATCGGGTGTTATTATCTCAAGTGATGTAGTACTGGCCCCGGTTTTATTGGTTATTTTTGCCGAAGTTTTCAAAGAGAAATGCTTTAAAACTCTTGGCGTACGACGCTGAATATTGAACCCTGCAAAGTTGGGATTTTTAATGCCCTCCGCAAGTTCTTTAATGACGAACCGACATAGTTTTTTATCGGCACCAATCGGTAGATCCTTATCATCAAGGACATAGAAAATATCAAATGCCTGATCATCGCTAGTTGACTGCAGGCGAGCATCTTGAATATTGAGTTGAAGTTTGTCTAAAACGGCTGAAATAACAGAAAATATTCGTTGACGATTTTTAGCATAAACGAATATCTGAGTAGCCACAGGAATCTCCACGCCCACATCTTTCAATAAGATAATAGGCTCGTCATCAGACTCACTAAAATAAATAGCTTTTGTAAAAGTTGCTATATCCTCAGCTCTCTCTCGAAGGAACAGCTCATCACCAACGTCTTGCCATATTAATTCAGCATGATCTTGAGGTACTCCTAATGTTTCAAGAATTTTAACAGCAGAGGTCTTTGCTGAAATAACCCATGAGTCTTTTTTCTCCAACGTCTCCATACCCTGTTCAAGAAGACGCTTCGTTTCAAAGTAAAGATTATTGATTAGAGAACCCTTCCAGTCAGTCCAAAGCCTTGGGTTCGTAGCGTTAATGTCCGCTACAGTAAGCAAGTATAGGAGCTCTAGCTGTCGAATACTCCCGACATGGTCGGCAAATTTATGAATGACCTCTGGATCAGAGATATCCTGCTTTTGAGACACGGTGGACATCAAGAGATGATTTTCGACAACCCAATTAAGAATATTTATCTCTTCTGGCTGCAAACCATGTCGTTTTGCGAATTCCGTTACCTCAACAGCACCCAGTACTGAGTGATCGCCACCTCTCCCTTTCGCAATATCATGATAAAGGGCAGAAATTATTATAAGTTCAGGCTTCGCTAAATTTTTGTATATGTGTGATGCGACCGGAAATAATTTTGCAATTTCTGGTCTAACAAATCTGCGCAAATTTTTAATAACCTGCAATGTATGCACATCCACTGGATATATGTGAAATAAATCATGCTGAGTCTGACCAACAATTTTTCCAAACTCTGGAAGATACTTGCCAAGGATGCCATATCGGTTCATTCTTTGCAGCTGCAATGACAGTTTGAAAGGAACCTTAAGCAGGCGTAAGAAGAGTTCTTTGTTTTGAGAGCTTTCGCGAAATTTTTTATCTACAAAGTTTCTGTGAAGACGAATTTGCCTTATTGTTGACGCTCGGATCCCAGTAATTTTGTCATTTTCTCCCAAGATTACGAAAAGCTCTAAGAGAGCGGAGGGATATTTTCTAAAAGTGTCCTCAGAGGTTGTATCGATATAATTATCGCGAACCACGAATCGGTCATTTAAAACTGCTACCTTCTTTGTTTTTCCTCGTCGGTAAACTGCTTCATCGAGATATTGCATTAAAACATCATTTAGTTCGCGAATAGAGAGGACTGTTTGATAGTACCGTTGCATGAATTTTTCAATGCCAAGTCGGCCCCTGCTATCCTGATAGCCCAACATCTCTGCTAGTTTTCGCTGATGATCAAACAGCAGACGTTCCTCCGATCGACCAGCAATAAGATGCAAGCCAAACCTTACGCTCCAAAGGAATTCCTCATCTCTTCGAATTGTTAGATATTCTTCCTCTGTGAGGAATCCTTTTTGAACTAACTGGGAACGACGATAGACATTAAAATGCCTTTTGGCTGTCCAGTTTAGTAGTTGAATATCTCGAAGGCCTCCTGGAGCCTCTTTTATGTTTGGCTCTAAATTGTACTCAGTATCTCCATGCTTTTGATGTCTTAAGGACTGCTCTATCATTTTCCCTTTGTAAAAATCAGTTGACGCCCAAATTCGATCTGGTCCAGTTTTTCTTAGCATGTCCAGTAGGGATTGTCTGTTGCCTGCGACTAGTCTTGTTTCCATTAAGTTTGTTGCAACTGTGAGGTCACTTTTAGCCTCAGCCACGCATTGAGATATAGATCTTACGCTGTGACCTATTTTTAGTTGGATGTCCCATAAGAAGGCAATAAACTGCTCTATGTCGGACCTGTAGTGACTGCTACGATCTCGTTTCATTAAAATGAGTAGGTCGATATCGGAGTGAGGGTGGAGTTCACCTCTACCGTATCCTCCGACTGCAATTAAAGAAACATCATCCTGCCATTCATACCTGTCCCAGGCGAGCGCTAGTATTAAATCAGCAAATCTGGCTAATTCATTGACTAGGTTATGAATATCCTCTCCCTCATAAAAGCGATTCTTAAAATGTGATTTCGATGCATCCAAAGCATCCCGAAACACTTTTACCGGATCTTGCTTCTCAAGATCAGCTTGGAAACGTTTCTGATCAAAAAAAAGAGGGGCGTATTGCGAAATATTCAGAGAGGAACCTATCGATTGGTTCGACATCAATGCCATTATGAAATCCTTTTAATCAAAGTGTTTCTTCTTCTCGACCAGTGAAGATTTCACAGCCATTGGCGGTCACGACCATCGTATGTTCCCATTGCGAGGAAAGACGTCCATCCTTGGTTTCGACGGTCCAACCATCGGGTTTGAGTTTTGTCGCATACTTGCCAGCATTGACCATTGGTTCAATAGTGAAAGTCATTCCCTCTTTAAGCTCTGCGCCAGTGCCTTTTATTCCATAATGTAAAATTTGTGGATCTTCATGGAAGCCCGTCCCTATGCCGTGACCACAGTATTCTCTTACTACTGAGTAGTGATTTTTTTCTGCGTGAGACTGAATCACTGCGCCGATATCTCCAAGACGAGCACCAGGTCCAACAGCACTAATTGCTTTATAGAGGCACTCCTGACTTATTTTGACGAGACGTTCAGCATGCGGGGCAACTTGACCAACGCAAAACATTTTGCTGGTATCTCCATACCAACCATCCTTGATCACGGTGACATCAATATTGATGATATCGCCACTTTTAAGAACCTTCTTATCTGACGGTATCCCGTGACAGATAACTTGATTAATCGATGTGCAAATTGATTTTGGGAAGCCGTTGTAGCCCAGGCATGCGGGGATAGCTTTTTGAACTTTGACAATATGATTATGACAAATTTGATCGAGAGTCTCAGTACTGACTCCTGGGACGACATGATCTCCAATTAGCTCGAGAACCTCAGCGGCCATGCGCCCAGCTACTCGCATTTTTTTGATTTCATCTTTGCTTTTTAAACTTATTGTCATCTCTTCAGGCTCCCGGATTTTCCCTCTGACTATTGTACTCGTCTTGGTGCTTTGTTGGAAAATATGAATGTATTAAAAAATCAATGTTTTCGTTGGTGATAGAAGAGGAGCTGTTATCTTAGTATTGCTGATATTCAGATAACAAATTAGCGTATTTTTCTTTAATTAGACAATACTATATGTTATAAAGCGCGCCGTTACAGGAATGACCCTGTAACTTATTTTTGATTATACAAATCACACATAATCCGACACGATGGTCTGGGTGCTTGCGAAACTATAATAAGTTAGCGAGTTGATCATTGGGGATTGTGGAGGCTTAACCCCAAGAGGAAATAATATGTCTAATGTAAGCATGCGTGATATGTTGCAAGCTGGCGTTCACTTCGGCCACCAAACACGTTTTTGGAATCCAAAAATGAGCCAATTTATCTTTGGTTCGCGCAATAAAGTTCATGTAATAAATCTGGAGCATACTGTCCCCGCTTTTAATGAAGCTTTGGACATCATTCGCGTGGAGGCTGCCAAAGGAAACCAAATTCTTTTTGTGGGTACAAAGAGAGCAGCTCAAAAGATTATTAAAGAGCAGGCTGAGCGTTCTGGTATGCCATATGTCAGTCATCGTTGGCTGGGTGGCATGTTGACTAACTACAAAACAATCCGTGCCTCCATACGCAGATTTAGAGATCTAGAATCGCAAGAGAATGATGGAACGTTTGATCTGTTGAATAAAAAAGAAATTCTCACTCGTACCCGAATGAAGGAAAAGCTCGAGAATTCGATTGGTGGGATCAAGGATATGAACGGCCTCCCTGATATGTTGTTTGTCGTTGATGTTGATCATGAGCGAATTGCGATTAATGAAGCGAACAAGTTAGGCATACCAGTGGTAGGGATTGTTGATTCAAATAGCGACCCTGATGGCGTTGATTACATTATCCCAGGTAATGATGATTCCATTCGAGCAATTAAGCTTTATGCCGCCTCGATAGCTGATTCCGTGCTCGAAGGCAGAGCTCAGGCGGGCTCGCTGACAAGCAAAGATGAATTTGTTGAGGTTGCCGATGAAGCCCCAGCTAAAGAAAAAGTAGAAAAAAGTATGGCCAATGCTGTTGAGGAAACTGCGCCAATTGGAGATACCTCGCCCTCTGAAGAGGTTGCTGAGGTTGCTGAGGTTGCTGAGGTTGC
>NTJY01000009.1 GCA_002457245.1 SAR92 bacterium MED-G29
TATTAAACCGCAGAATTTGAGGTATAGTTCTATTCTGACGCGTATAGTTTTCGCCAACCAACTCTGACTTATGGTGTTTTTATGCTCCGCTCGATATTAATTTTATTTTTGTTCGGCATTGCCGCTTGCACTAACATTTCATCTGCAAATAAATCTGAGCAGCACGCGAGTGACTCTCAACCAAGTAATCAAGGTGACTTGAGTGGCGTTGAAGAACTCAGAACAATAGAAGGTATTACAGAGTATCGCTTATCAAATGGACTTCAAGTCCTCCTCTTTCCAGATCCTTCTCAAGAAACCATTACCGTTAATATTACTTACAGAGTGGGGTCGAAGCACGAGAATTATGGTGAAACGGGAATGGCTCACCTTTTAGAGCATCTGGTCTTCAAGGGTACCCCTCGGCACAAAGACATACCCAAAGAACTCACTGATCACGGCGCTGAGCCAAATGGCACGACCTGGACCGATCGCACGAATTACTTTGAAACATTCTCGGCAAATGACGAAAACCTAAATTGGGCTTTAGATCTTGAAGCAGATCGCATGGTGAATTCTTTCATTGCAAAAAAAGATCTTGATAGTGAAATGACCGTCGTCAGAAACGAACTAGAAAACGGCGAAAATAGTCCGTTTCGTGTGCTAATTCAAAGAATGCTTGCAGCTAGTTTTGACTGGCATAACTATGGGAAAAGTACAATTGGAGCAAGGTCTGATCTGGAAAATGTGAGGATTGAGAATTTAAAAGCTTTTTATAAAAAGTACTACCAACCTGATAATGCGACTCTAGTTGTCGCTGGGAAAATTGATCAGACTAAAACGATTGAATTAGTCAACAAGTACTTCTCCAAAATCAGTCGCCCTCAAAGAGAACTGCAAGAGCTCTACACTGAAGAGCCTGTACAAGATGGGGAAAGACAAGTCACCATTCGTCGTACAGGCGATGTTCAATTAGTGGCAAGCATGTACAGAACGCCAGCCGGCTTTGATCCTGATTACCCAGCTACTGCTGTGCTCACTAATGTCCTAGCTGATCCAACCTCAGGTCGCCTCCACAAAGCGTTAGTGAAAAATAAGTTGGCCGCTAGCTCCTCCGGTTTCAGTTTTCAGTGGGGAGAGCCTGGTGTTGCAATCTTTTTAGCTGAGGTTGGAAAAGGAAAGGACATAGAATCAACTAAAACCGCCCTACTAAGTACTCTTGAAGATTTTGGTACCCCTATTACTGATGAGGAGGTTGCTCGAGCCAAGGCGAAGTTATTAAAACAAGTCGAATTAAGCTTCACCTCCTCACAAAGCATTGCTCTTGAATTGTCCGAGTGGATTGGTATGGGCGACTGGCGTCTGATGTTTTTAGCACGTGACGGTTTAGAGCAAGTTACGGCAGACGCAGTGCGAAAAGCCGCCTCAGAATACCTTGTAAATGACAACAGAACTCTGGGTTTATTCATTCCCGAGGAGTCGCCAAATCGAGCAGACAGCATTGTCAGAATGAAGCAAGCCGATATAAAAGATATGGTCGCAAATTACGAAGGTAGGAAAGATATCGCTCAAGGAGAAAATTTTGATCCCTCTCATGACAATATCGATGCTCGTTCTATCACTAAGGTTCTTGATAATGGCTCTAAAATTACTTACCTATCTAAAAAGACTCGCGGCAAATCTGTAGTTGCAAGATTAAGCTTTGACTTTGGTAATGAAAAAGCTCTATCTGGACAGTCAGTCATAGGCAGCATGGCGATGAGCATGCTGTCTAGAGGCTCAGAAAAAATGTCTCGAGAGGAATTGCAGGCGGCATTCGATAAGTTGAATGCGAGTGTGAGTATCGGAGGAGGCTCTACTGGGGCTGGAGTAAGTATTTTAACTACCCGAGATAATTTATCAGCGGTGTTAAATTTAGTAGAAGAGGCAATGAAAAGCCCAACGTTTGATCCTTCAGAACTTCAGATATTAAAAGAAGAAATGATTGTTGCTCTAGAGCAGGAAAAACAACAACCAACGTCTCGAGTATTCCGAGAACTCGAAGACCACTTAAGCGCTTATGAGCCCGGTCATCCTTATTACCAAATGAGTATTGATGATGAAATCAGAGAAGTTGAGCGGATAGCTGCGAAAGATCTAGTTACCTTTTATGAGACATTTGTTTCAGCTGAAAATGCAGAGGCCGCTATTGTTGGAGACTTTGATATAACCTCTGTGAATAGCACACTCAACGAGTTTTTTGGCTCTTGGAATGTAGATATGCCCTATGAACGGATCAAAACAAGGGTGTCAGATGTTTCCAGTATAAATCGCTTTATAGATACTCCAGATAAGGCAGGTGCTGCATTTGGTGCAATGTATACATTCCCTCTAAGGGATGACCATCCAGACTATCCTGCACTGGAAATGGCTAATCAGATGTTTGGAGGTGGCTTTATCAGCAGTAGGCTAGCTAAGCGATTAAGGCAGAAGGATGGACTGAGCTATGGGGCTAGGTCTTTTTTCAGCGTCGGATCCTATGACAAAAATGCAACATTTGGTGCCTACGCAATTTGTGCTCCAGAGAATCTTGAAAAAGTTGAAATCGGGTTTAAAGAGGAATTTTTGAGAGTTATTGATGATGGATTTACTGAGCAAGAGCTAGATGATGCTAGAGAAGGTGTTCTTCAAAATACTCGAATAGATCGCGCGAAGGATAATAGGTTGGTTAGAACGCTTGCAAGTAACATCGATTTGAATCGTACAATGCAGTGGGATAAAGCGTACGAAGAGTCTATCCGAAACCTTAGCATAGAAGAGGTCAATGCTGCCTTTAGACGACATTTTTCCTTAGATAAATTTTCGATTATTAAAGCTGGCGATCAAGCCAAAATTGACGAGGCCAAGCCCGGAAATTCTGACAAAATCTGACTGCAAAGGACATAGAAATTGCGTAGGCTCACCGAGTGCGCCTATGAAAATCCTGTTTTTATCATAGACAGAACATTACCAGCAGTAGAAGCCTCGACAATAATAAAATCGATTGTGAAGAGAATCCCTGGAATTTCTGGTTCTAAGGGCATCTGTGTTTTTTTCCTGCGCTCTTATTGACTTAAGTGTCAATCGGCAACCCCCATAGGCCTCAGTATCCTCAGTAAAACCAAAGGAGATGCACTCCTCGTGATCAATTTGATCCAATGCTGCCTGCTGTTCTTTTTTTCGTTCCTCTATGACATCCAAAGATGCGCACGAGGTTAACGAGAAGATCAGTAAAATACCTAAGACGTTTCTTGCTAATATTTTCATGGATATTATCTCTTGCTAACACATTAAAAAGCTATCGATCACAAACCGCTTTCACACAACTAACTGTTATACGTCTATTTAGCAACTAATGGTACAAAATTCTGTTGCACATGCAAACATCAGAAATTTGTCGTGATGTGATTGCATTATTTTTTTAAATGATTAGAGTAATCTTTGCGACCTGAATACTTGTCACAAATCTTACAATACACGAATTAAAATCTGGTTTGATGGAATTTTAGTATGGAGCCTCTAAAACCCTTCCAAATAAAATCTATTCATAAAATCTTTATGTTAGGAATCCTCATCCTCTTGGGTTTAGCATATTTACTAGAACAAAAAAGAGCTCTTACCGCAGATAAAGACTATACCAAGCAGTTAATCCCCGATACCTCAAAGATAAGTAATGAGATTTCTGTGGATCTTGAGAAAAAAATACTTGGTGATGATATTGAGGAAGAACCAGTTGATTTATCACCCTCCACAAATAACGCAATGATGATAAAACTCAGTGCCATGATTAAAGCCTCTGGTGACAAGACAACTCCCTCAGATGAAGAGTTATCTTTGTTCTACCGAGAAAATAAGCGCTCATATGGCGGTAAAGTCACACTAAAATTCCCATTCTACTTTTTTTCTAGCATCCAATTAGGAGGTCAGGCGTTGGAAAAATCTCGTGCTGCGCTCGCCTCTCTGAACTCAGGATTGTCTACTCTTAAATCTGATAGCTTTTCAGAGAGTGGAGTCTTTGATGGCGAATATGGATGGTCAGATGAGAGAGACTCAGAGATTTATAAAACATTTGGTAGCGGGTTTGGCAAGAAGATAGCGATTATTATTGAAGATCGCGAGCAAGAGGCTCTCCCGTGCTGGGAGGGTCCTATTAGTGGGAGACTGGGCTACTATATAATTTGTTTAGAGGAGGCCAAAATTTCTGATCCTCCTCCACTTGACCAAGTTAGAGAGGAAGTCATCAATGACTGGCGTTTATCGAACATTTCTAATCCCTAACTTAGGGCCTTATGCCATCAGCTCTTCAAAAAACTTTGTAAGCCCATCTTCTCTAGATTCTTCCCATATCTTCAACGCAGCGGTTCCGACAATAGCCAGGTCAGCGCTGCCCCTCAAGAAATCCATATCGGCTTTACTAGAAATTCCAAATCCAACCCCGATCGGGACGCTCGTATGTTGACGACATCTTTTGACCAACTGAATTACATCATCACTCATGTTAGTCTTAGACCCAGTGACTCCTTTCCTAGCGACAGCATAGACCATTCCCCTACTCGCCTCCCCAAGCTTAGCTAACCTCTTATCACTACTGGTTGGAGTCATGAGAATAATCGGCTCAATTCCCTCCCGCTCTGAAATCGCATGAAGATTTGATGACTCTTCCACAGGAAGATCCGGTAAAATATAACCAGAACCTCCTGCCTCTTTTATGCGCTTTACAAAAAGCTCTTCTCCCATTCTGAAGGCCGTATTGTAATAACCCATCATTAGTACTTTAAAAGAAAATCGCTCGCTGACTTGCTTCATAAAGTCAAAGCACTGATCTACAGTAGTACCCGACTTGAGTGATTCTTCATTTGCCTTTACAAAAAGGGGGCCATCCGCACTAGGCTCGGAGAAAGGGAACTGTAATTCAACTATATCGACACCGGTTGCAGACATAATTTCCAGCTCTTTCATATTGTCAGAAAAACTTGGGTAGCCGCACACAACGTGTGCCATTACCAATAATTCTTTATCTTTTTTCCGCTTCTCTATGTAGGCCTGTAATCCCATTAATCTGGCTCCGATCGATATTGATCAGCTTTGCCACCAATGAAGGACTTCCATTTAGAGTCATCGAGGGCATCTGCGATCGTGAAAATATCCTTGTCACCGCGTCCTGACTGATTAATCAAAATGATTTCATCTTTCCGCATAGATGGAGCTTCTTTTATGGCGGTTACAAACCCGTGCGTGCTCTCCAGAGCTGGGATGAGGCCTTCTGTCCTCATCGTTAACTTAAGAGCCTCTTTTACTTCAGAGTCTGTGGCGGCCTCAAAGCGCACTTTACCTTGCTCCCAGAGGTAAGAAAATATTGGATTGATCCCAATGTAATCTAATCCGGCGGCAACTGAATGAGTCTCATTCATATTACCCTGATCGTTTTGAAGAAAATATGTTTTATAACCCTGGGCCACTCCCACTGAAGCATCATCATAAGCTAGTCGGGCTGAGTGCATATATGAGCCAACGCCATGCCCACCAGCCTCACACCCAATGAGTTCGATATTGTCATCATCAAAAAATCCTTGGAATATGCCCATGGCATTAGATCCACCCCCAACACAGGCATAAACTCTGTCAGGCAGTCTTCCGACCTGCTTTAGCATTTGCTCTCTTGCTTCGATACCAATAATTGACTGAAACCAACTCACCATCTCGGGAAATGGGTGAGGACCGCAGGCCGTACCCAATATGTAATGAGTGTCAGCCATGTTGGTTACCCAATCACGCATCGCTTCGTTTACAGCATCCTTGAGAGTTTTTTGCCCATCCTCAACTGCAATTACTTCCGCACCAAGGTTTTCCATCCAAAAAACATTGGGACGCTGTCGCGCAACATCCACTGCGCCCATATAAATTCTGCAGTCGTATCCAAACTTAGCAGCCATTGTCGCTGTTGCAAATCCATGCTGACCAGCTCCTGTTTCAGCAATGACTCGACGTTTTCCTAATCTTTGGCAAAGTAATCCCTGACCCATAACATTATTAACTTTATGAGATCCAGTATGATTTAAATCATCACGTTTGACATAGATTTGCGCACCACCTAGTTGCCTGGAGAGATTTTCTAAATGAGTAATTGGCGTAGGCCGTCCAGAATAGTTCTGAAGTAAGGTAACGTAGTCTTTCCAGAATTTTGGGTCTGCTTTACATTCACGAAAGCAAGCGAGCAGCTCTTCGATTGTTGAGTGTAAAATTTCAGGGAGAAAAACTCCGCCGTATTCTCCGTAGTAGCCTTCGCGACCATCGGAGAAATCGAAAATATCCATGTTAAAGCCTATATACCCTTAAAATTTGGCGAGAAGATCGCCGACTTGATGCTACTCATTTTTTACAATTCTACTGAAGACACTGGAGCGGTACAACGCGCTATGCAGAAATATTCTCTATCAAAGATTACGTCGGCATTCTGTGACCGGTTTAATCGAGCCAGTCAATAATTTCTAGTTACCTTGAAATTTCAGATACATAGATGATTTATCCACAACTTTTTCACCTACTTATATTTTAAAAATCATTAAAAATTCCAAAAAAACACTACATGTAGTATTTAAAAGCTTGCAAGACACACAATGTAGGATACACTCCTTATCTGATTTTAATAACGAATCTCACTCTTTTCGTAACTAAGTATCGGCAAAGAGGGCTCAAGATAGGCCCTTCAAGCAAAATTTGGGCTTCTTAAAAAGCCAGGAACTAAAGGATAAATGATGAGCGCTCCTAAACTGAAACCAGTAACTACTGAAAAGAATTCTACAGAAATTGTCATGCAAGCTGCATCTCTTGATATTTGGGACAAAAAGTATCGCCTTAAAGACAAAGAATCGAACCCTGTCGATGTGGATATTAACGCAACTTACATGAGGGTTGCTAAAGCACTATCTGATGTTGAAGTGAAAGCAAAACGAGAAGAGTGGAGAGAGCGATTTGTCTGGGCTCTCCAACATGGAGCAATCCCAGCAGGTCGAATCATTTCAAATGCCGGTGCTCAAGCATATAAACCTGCTACGTCAACAATTAACTGTACCGTGTCAGGGATTGTTCCGGATTCGATGGTTGGCATATTAGAAAAGAATCTTGAAGCTGGCCTAACTCTCAAGGCAGGCTGTGGTATCGGGTATGAATTTTCAACATTACGTCCGAAAGGAGCTTATGTCTCGGGTGCTGGAGCATATACCTCCGGGCCACTATCGTTTATGGATATATATGACAAAATGTGTTTCACCGTCTCCTCTGCAGGGGGTCGACGTGGTGCTCAGATGGCAACCTTCGATGTAAGCCACCCGGATGTTTTTGATTTCGTAAAAGCAAAACGAGAAGATGGCCGTCTTCGGCAATTTAATCTCTCTCTACTGATTACTGAAGAGTTCATAGAAGCCGTAAGAGCCGATGGCAACTGGGACCTTACATTCCCAATTAGCTCCAAGGAAATTGAGGGAGGTCTCGATCTCAAGGGGGAAAATGTAGTTTGGAAGCACTTCCCAACATCAGAAGGATATACGACCAACAAAGATGGCTTAGTAGCGTGCCGTATCTATGAAACAATTAGAGCCCAAAAACTTTGGAACGCTATCATGTCATCTACCTATGACTATGCTGAACCAGGCTTCATACTCATTGACCAAGTAAATAAGCATAATAATAATTGGTTCTGTGAGGATATTCGAGCGACTAATCCCTGTGGAGAGCAACCTCTCCCTCCCTATGGAAGTTGTCTCTTGGGCTCAGTTAATCTGACAAAATTCGTAAGAAACCCCTTCACCAAAGATGCATTCTTTGACTGGGAGGAATACGCCGAGGTCGTAGCCATCTTTACTCGTATGCTTGATAACGTTGTAGAAATTAATGGGCTCCCTTTAGATGGACAGCGCAGTGAAATAGAATATAAGCGTCGGCATGGCATGGGCTTCCTTGGATTGGGTTCAGCCATCACAATGCTTTGCATGAAATATGGGGATGAAGACTCTCTTCAATTTACTGATCGTATCGCAAAAGAGATGGCGGTTTCTGGTTTAAGTGCAGGATTGGATTTAGCCAGGGAGAAAGGACCAGCACCCATCATGGAAGACGAGTTTGATGTCACTGCTGCACTATTATTTAAACAACCTGAACTAGCACAAGATGGTATTAAGGTTGGCGACAAAATTAAAGGTAAAGTGCTACTAGGAAAATATAGTAGATACATGCAACAGGTTGCGGAAGTGGCGCCAGATCTTATAGATTCAATAGTTGATGAGGGATGTCGTTTTAGTCATCACTCCTCAATAGCGCCAACTGGAACAATTTCTTTATCGCTTGCCAATAACGTCAGTAATGGTATTGAACCAAGTTTTGCTCACCATTACTCAAGGAACGTTATTAGAGAAGGAAAGAAATCGAAAGAGAAAGTTGATGTGTTTTCTTACGAGCTACTTTCTTATCGAACACTTATAAATTCTAAAGCAATGCCATTTAGTTCAGACCCCTCAGAGGCACTACCAGACTATTTCGTGAGCTCAGAAAACATAATGCCCAAAGCTCACGTTGATATTCAGGCGGCTGCTCAGAAATGGGTTGATTCCTCAATTTCTAAAACAATTAATGTACCAACTGATTGTGAATATGAGGAGTTCAAAGATATTTATCTTTATGCCGCAGAAAAAGGTCTAAAAGGATGTACAACTTTCCGATTTAATCCAGAAGCCTTCCAGGGAGTGTTAGTCAAGGAAAGTGATCTAGAAAATACTACGTACAGCTTTACCTTGGAAGACGGCTCAACTGTTGAGTTCAAAGGTAATGAGGAGGTTGAATATGATGGTGAAACTCACACTGCTGCCAATCTCTTTGATGCTCTAAAAGAGGGTTATTACGGAAAGTTCTGATTTTACAAATGGATTCCGCAGAAGACTGCGAGGGATTAAATGAATAAGAGAATTGAAAAGAAAATAGTTGGGTACAAAGTCGTTTCTGAGGAGCAAGAGGCTCCAAAAGCAGAGGCTATGGAAACGCCAACTGAAAGTAATATTATCCAAATGCATGAGAAGGTCTCCAGACCTGAGGCTCTTGCAGGCAGCACATACAAGATCAAAACACCAATGTCAGACCATGCAATGTATCTTACGATCAATGACATTATTTTAAATGAGGGCACAGATCATGAACTACGCCGTCCATTTGAGATATTTCTAAATTCGAAGAATATGGATCAGTATCAGTGGATCTCTGCATTGACTCGTGTGATCTCTGCTGTGTTCCGGAAGGGTGGAGACTGCACATTTCTTGTTGAAGAACTGAAGGCAATCTTTGATCCACAAGGTGGATATTTCAAATCTGGAGGACGTTTCATGCCGTCCTTAGTGGCAGAAATCGGTTGGGCAATTGAAGATCATCTACAAAAAATAGGGATGATGTCTAAGATCGAAATTCCAGAACATCAACAAAAAATTATGGACGAGAAGCGTGCTGACTTTGAGCAGGCTAACTCGGCGGAAGAGGAAGTCTCCGACTTTCCTCCAAATGCCGAGCTATGTAAAAAATGCAGTCATAAAGCGGTTATCCTGATGGACGGCTGTATGACGTGCCTTAATTGTGGCGATTCAAAATGCGGCTGATAGACCAGTGATAAAAAAGTGGCTATTTAGCCGCTTTCTTATTGTCTGATTTATGACAAAAAGGTGCTCACAAGTTTAAATAACCCTAGTGCTGACACAACCAAGACAACCAAAATCCCAGTAATATTGGCAAACTTCCCATTGCGGTGTAAGCCAATCAAATCTTCCCTATTAACAATAATTAATAAAAAAATTGCAATAACCGGTAATAGCAGCCCATTCGCTGCTTGCGCAAATAAAATTGCGGCAATTGGTTTGGTTCCCATAGCGGCAAAGCCAGTGCCAATTGAAAGTACCGACAACCAAATAGCTCTGAAACGATAATCCTTGAATTCTGAAGGCCAACCCAATGCACCAGTGACTGCATAGGCTGCTGCAAGTGGCGCTGTAATGGCGCTAGTCAAGCCTGCAGCCATCAAACCAAACGCAAAGAAAATATTGGCTGATGCACCCAAAACAGGCTCCAGTTGCGTTGCAATTGATGCCGATGAAAATAATCTGTCTGTTCCAAAAAACGCTACTGCCGACGTACTCATAACGGCTAAAGTAATTAGCCCTCCAAGACCGATGGATAGAATAATATCACTGCGAGATTCAGTCAGCGCCAATTTTAACTCAACATCTTTCCACTTCTCTTTGGCAAGATTAGCATGCAAAAAAAGATTATATGGAACTACGGTGGTCCCAATTAGCGCAATAACTGTGAGTAATGAGTTTTCAGGAATAGAGGGCACCAGTAAGCCTCTAAAAACAGCATGATAATTGACATCTATCATGATCATTGTGACAACAAACACAACACTCATTGTAAGAACTAAAATAACTAGCAATGGCTCCAGAATTTTGTACCCGCTTGAACCAAGAAGGATTGCGGAGATCATACCAAGAATTACCGCACACACAGATATAGGAAGCCCTGAAATGGACTGCAATCCAAGTGCAGCCCCTGAAATATTTCCAGCCTCATAAGCTGCATTTCCTAAACCAATTGCAGCCACAACCAGAAAGACAGATCCTCTGCTAATAATTGGATTGGTGAAGGTAGATCTCAATGCCTCTGAAAGACCGGATCCGGACGCTAGACCCAAGCGAGCGGCCATTTCCTGGAGTATTCCTGTAGCAACCAATGAAAACAAGAGGGCCCACAGAAGCACAAAACCAAAATTTGCTCCCGCAACGCTGGCCGTTGCTATGCTTCCTGGACCAATGAAGGCAGCTGTAACAAGTATTCCAGGACCAAACCGGGGCATGCCATTCTCCAGTTCCTAAGACTATTTTATTATTTTTAATCCGCCTGTATGGACATCAAAAATAAGACCATGGATGTTAACATGACTAGACACTAGGGGATGTTGTCTGATCTTATCTATATCATCAAGAATAGTTTGATGGAGATCCGTGAACGTTCCCCAATTTATAGTTTTAGCCAGGACCGATCCAGGTTTACAGTTTTTAGTAGAATCGCGTTTTGGATTTATCCAAAGACCCTTTTCTAAACTTGCAGTCTCAAGGTCTTGCTCTAATAACTGGCCAAGGACCTCGTCAGTTATTTTTGACATACCACATTCTGTGTGCCCAATGATAAACCAATCTTTGGTCCCCAGCACTTTGTGAGAAACTACTAAAGATCGGATCGCATCATCAGTCGCCCGACCACCAGCGTTCCTTATTATGTGAGCCTCGCCATCCTTTAATCCTGCAAATTCATATGGATTCAATCTACAGTCCATACACGTAAGAATGGCAATACGTTTGCCCGGCTGAGCACTGAGACCAGCTTTATCAAAGATCGCCTTATAATGCTCATTCAACTGCATCATTTCAGACAAATTTTTATTTTCTTCCGGCATAGCTCTGATCCTCAAAACCTTACTTGTAAGTCTAATCAATTAATTGGAGTTTTTGTATAGGTCAATAGTTCTCTGAGCGGCAGCTGTTGCGGGCAATTCACCTCTAAGTACAGCATTTTCCATTTCTGGTATTAACGCCTTAACTCTTTCATCATCCTTCAAATCCGCAACCAGAGATTCAACCATTTCACTCCACATCCATGACTTAGCTTGGTTAGCTCGATTCTGTTGCAATTGGCCCGTCTCAGACAATATCTTGTTGAAGGCATCAACCTGGGCCCATGCCTCAATGATACCCTCATCATTAATCGAAGAGCAGGACATCACTGGCGTTTGCCAACCATCAAATCGTGATGCTAAAAATTGAACGGCCGATCGATAGTCACTCGTTGTTCGAGCAGCCAAAGCTACTTGATCACCATCTGACTTATTAACTAAGATCAGATCAGCAAGCTCCATAATTCCTCGTTTAATGCCTTGCAGCTCGTCGCCCCCAGCAGGCAAGAGGAGTAACAAAAACATATCTGTCATATCAGCTACAGCCATTTCTGACTGTCCGACGCCCACTGTTTCCACCAATATAATATCAAATCCAGCAGCTTCACAAAGTAACATAGACTCTCTTGTTCTCCGGGTCACTCCACCTAGAGTACTTCCCGCCGGAGACGGTCTGACAAAAGCTTTCTCAGTAAAGGCTAAATTTTCCATGCGCGTCTTGTCGCCCAGAATCGAGCCCCCAGTGACGGCCGAGGAGGGATCTACAGCCAATACGGCCACCGAATGTCCAAGTTGAATTAAGTGGGACCCTAAGACTTCGATAAAAGTTGATTTACCGACTCCTGGTGCGCCTGAAATACCAATTCGAATGGAGTTACCTACATCAGGGATAAGAGTTTCCAAAAGTTCAACCGTCTGCTGCCGATGATCATCGCGGGTTGATTCTACCAGCGTAATAGCCTTTGCCAGAGCTCGACGATCACCTTGCCTAAGTTGGTCTGATAATGTCTTTATCGCCTGTGCCATCTAAACCTATCTCTACTTAAACTCTAAAATAATTTGGTCTACCGCTAAACTATCACCCTGTTCAGCCTCAATATTACCTACAACACCATCTTTTGTCGCACGCAAGCTATTTTCCATTTTCATTGCTTCAATTACCGCTAACTCTTCACCCTCTTTAACCTCTTGGCCCTCATTTACCGAAAGGTTAACTAATAATCCAGGCATTGGAGAGAGCAAAAATTTAGACATGTCCTGGGGTGGTTTAAACAGCATATGTTTCATAAAATCAGCTGCTCTTGGTGATATCACCTGAGCATTGATTTCTGTGCCTCGATAAAATAGCCGATATCCCGATGCTACAGGCTCTACTTGCACAGAGACATTGACATCGTTAATCACTGCCTTGAATAATGGATCTCCTAGTCTCCACTCAGTAAAAATACAATAATCCTGCCCATCAAGCTCCACTAAATAACCAGTATCGGTGAGTCTCACCCGCACTGAGCGGCGTTGGTCTGCGATGATAACAATCCATTCGTTCGACGGTTCAACTTCGTGACCCTCTAGCTGATCAGACAATAGCCCAGCCCGCTCACAATCCAATTGATGGACTGACGCTGCTACAACAACTGCAATTTCTGGATCATTTTGAACGACTAAATCAGCATGAAATCCATCAGGGAATTCATCAGCTATAAAATTGGTAGTAAGGTCTCCGTCAACGAAACGAGGGTGAACCATTAATGCGTTAAGAAAACTAATATTGTGATTAACCCCGCGTATATAGTAGTTGTCTAAAGCATCTACCATGCGAGTAATTGACTGAGAGCGGTCATCGCCATAGGTAATTAACTTAGCAATCATGGGATCGTAGAATATTGATATTTCACCACCCTCATAGACACCACTATCCACTCGAATCCCGTTTCCCTTAGGCTCGCTGTACTTAACTAGCCGACCTGTGGAAGGAAGAAAGTTACGTAATGGATCTTCGGCATATACTCGCGCCTCGATCGCCCAGCCAGACAAGGTAACATCATTCTGGGTCAACATTAACTTCTCGCCCGATGCTACCCTAATCATAAGTTCTACGAGATCCTGACCTGTAACCAACTCAGTTACAGGATGCTCTACCTGCAGGCGAGTATTCATCTCTAAAAAATAGAAATTCATGTCTGCATCAGCAATAAATTCAACCGTGCCAGCTGATTGATAGTTAACGGCCCTAGCAAGAGCACAACTCTGCTCGCCCATCTTCTTGCGCGTCTCATTATCTAAAAAAGGAGATGGCGCTTCCTCTATAACTTTTTGATGTCGGCGTTGGATAGAACATTCTCTTTCGCCAAGATAAATCACGTTACCCTGACTATCCGCCATTACCTGAATCTCAATGTGTCTGGGTTGTTGTATATATTTTTCTATAAAAATACGATCATCACCAAAACTCGATTTCGCCTCATTTGTTGCTCGTTCAAAACCTTCCCGACAATCTCCGTCATTGTTGGCCACTCGCATTCCCTTACCTCCACCACCAGATGAGGCCTTGAGCATTACCGGATAACCGATCTCAGCACTAATTTCTATGGCATGGTCAGCATCTCTAACCACGTCGGTATAACCCGGAATTGTATTAACACCTGCTTGCTCCGCGATCCGTTTAGAAGTAATTTTATCACCCATTGATTCTATGGCTTCTTTACTCGGACCGATAAAAATAATGCCTGCAGCATCCAGGGAATCACGGAAATGACCATTTTCAGACAAGAAACCATAACCAGGATGAACAGCATCAGCACCAGTATCAAGGCAAGCCTGTATGATTTTATTGATCGCCAGATAGCTATCTGAGGACACGGACGGTCCTATATGGACCGCTTCATCAGCCATTTGAACATGCAGAGAATCACGATCAGCATCTGAGTATACTGCAACGGTAGCAATACCCATCTTCTTTGCAGTGATGAACACCCTACAGGCTATCTCGCCACGATTGGCCACTAAAATCTTTTTCAGCATTGGTATCTCTATTTAATCCTTGAATAGCTTAAAGAGGAATATTGCCATGCTTACGCCAAGGATTTTCAACAGACTTATTTCGTAACATAGCTAGCGATCTAGCAACTCGCTTTCGGGTGGTGTGAGGCATGATTACATCATCAACATAACCTCGTTTACTTGCGCTAAATGGATTTGCAAACTTCTCTTTATATTCTTCAGTTCGAGCTGCTATTTTCTCTTTATCACCCAAATCCTTGCGGAAGATAATCTCGACCGCGCCCTTTGGACCCATCACAGCAATCTCAGCCGAGGGCCAAGCTAAGTTCACATCCCCACGAAGATGTTTTGATGACATAACATCATAAGCTCCCCCATAGGCCTTTCGAGTAATCACCGTAACCTTTGGAACCGTGCATTCAGCATAGGCATATAGAAGCTTGGCTCCATGTTTAATAATACCGCCGAACTCCTGGCTGGTGCCGGGCATAAATCCAGGCACATCAACAAAGGTTAGGACAGGGATATTAAAAGAATCACAAAAACGGATGAATCTTGCTGCTTTTTTTGACGCATCTATATCTAAGCACCCAGCCAGCACCATTGGCTGATTAGCAATTACTCCAACACTAGAGCCATCTATCCTGATAAAACCTGTAATAATATTCTTGGCATAATTCACCTGCGTCTCAAAGAAAACTCCCTCATCAGCAACCTTTAAGATAGTTTCTTTCATGTCATAGGGTTGATTAGGATCACTTGGAATAAGAGTATCTAACGACATCTCTACTCGATCAGCAGAATCCTCCGTTGGCCATACAGGTGGTTTTTCTTGATTATTAGCAGGAAGATAATTGAAAAAGAGACGTACTTTTTCAAGCGCCTCAATATCATTCTCAAACGCTAAGTCTGCCACTCCAGATTTAGTCGAATGAGTCAAAGCTCCACCCAGCTCCTCTGCTGTCACGGCTTCATGAGTCACCGTTTTAACCACATCAGGGCCCGTCACAAACATGTAGGAACTATCTTGGACCATAAAGATAAAGTCAGTAATCGCCGGTGAATAAACAGCACCACCTGCACAGGGACCCATCACCATTGAAATTTGAGGGATCACTCCAGATGCCATTACGTTGCGCTGAAAAACTTCAGCATAACCACCTAGAGATGCAACACCCTCTTGAATACGCGCTCCACCAGAATCATTAAGCCCAATAATAGGAGCTCCGACCTTCATTGCTTGATCCATTACCTTGCAGATCTTTTCCGCATGAGCCTCAGAGAGTGCACCTCCAAAAACGGTAAAATCCTGACTAAATACAAAAACTAAACGACCATTAATGGTTCCGTAGCCGATCACAACGCCGTCTCCAGGTACGTGCTGCTGATCCATATCAAAATCAGTACAACGATGCTCTACAAACATGTCCCACTCTTCAAAACTATTTTCGTCAAGAAGCAGATCAAGTCGCTCGCGCGCAGTTAACTTACCTTTTGCGTGCTGAGTATCAATTCGTTTTTGACCGCCGCCCAATCGGGCGAGTCGTCTTTTCTCTTCTAACTGTTCAAGAATTTCGCGCATCAATTTCTCCCTCGGAGCGATTTACAATTTAATAAGATCTAGGACCGCTGATGCGGCCTCTGGGATATTAGTCCCGGGACCAAAGATCGCAGACACTCCCTGCTTTGTCAGCTCCGCGTAATCTTTAGGAGGAATCACTCCCCCACAGATCACCAAAATTTCGCTCGCATCCTGTCTTTTTAATGATTCGATCATTTGCGGCACTAACGTTTTGTGTCCAGCAGCTTGGGATGACACACCTACTACGTGAACATCATTTTCGATCGCCTGACGAGCTGCCTCATCAGGTGTTTGAAACATAGGCCCTATATCTACATCAAATCCTAAATCTGCAAATGCTGTTGCGATAACTCTCGCGCCACGATCATGACCATCTTGTCCCATCTTGACCACTAACATTCTCGGGCGACGACCATGCTGCTCAGCAAAATTTTCTACTTTCCGTTTGATCTTCATAAATTCCTCGTCGTCTTCATAGACTGCACCATAAACCCCACTCATCGATCGGGTTTGTGCTCTATGACGCCCCCAAACCGACTCTAAAGCATCACTAATCTCACCAACAGTCGCTCTTGCTCGAGCTGCATTAACAGCTAACTCAAGTAGATTGCCTTCACCACTTTTGGCGGCCTGAGTAAGTGCATCCAACGAATTTTGATAAGCATTAGGATCTCGAGATTCACGAATATCGTCAAGTCTTTGGATCTGCGATATTCGAACCGCAGTGTTATCAATATCTAATACATCAACTTCTGGCTCCTCAGATAACTGATATTTGTTAACTCCAATAATAACTTCATCGCCCCGATCTACTGCCGCCTGCCGCAAGGCTGCTGCCTCTTCAATGCGCAATTTTGGCATTCCCGATTCCACAGCTTTAGTCATGCCACCCATGTCTTCCACTTCATTAATCAACACCATCGCAGCGTCAATTAGCTCACTAGTCAGACTTTCGACATAGTAAGAACCAGCCAAAGGGTCAATGACATTGGTAATACCTGTTTCTTCCTTAATAACCAATTGAGTATTTCGCGCAATTCCAGCGGCAAATTCTGTGGGCAAACCCAAAGCCTCATCAAAAGAATTTGTATGGAGTGATTGAGTGCCACCAAGGACCGCCGACATCGCCTCAATGGTAGTCCTCATAATATTGTTGTAGGGGTCTTTACTGGTAAGGCTGACACCAGATGTTTGGCAGTGAGTCCGCAACATGAGAGAGCGCTGATCTTTAGGTGAGAATTTTTCTTCTATCAGCGTGGCCCAAAGAATTCTTGCAGCACGCAATTTGGCAACTTCCATAAAAAAGTTCATGCCGATGGCAAAGAAAAAAGACAGCCGTGGTGCAAACTTATCAACATTCATCCCACTATTTATAGCTGTGCGCACATACTCGATACCATCGGCAATGGTGTAAGCCAACTCCTGAACATTGGTCGCTCCGGCCTCTTGCATATGATATCCGGAGATGGAAATAGAATTAAATTTAGGCATCCTATTAGAGGTATAACTAATAATATCAGAGACAATTCTCATAGATGGCGCAGGAGGGTAGATATAGGTATTACGGACCATAAATTCTTTTAGAATATCGTTTTGCAAAGTTCCGGATAATTGCTCTGGAGCAACTCCGTGCTCTTCTGCCGCCACGATAAAGCTCGCCATTACAGGTAAAACGGCTCCATTCATTGTCATAGAGACAGAAACCTTATCCAAAGGAATACTATCAAAAAGAATCTTCATATCCTCCACAGAATCAATCGCCACACCCGCTTTTCCAACGTCCCCTTCAACTCGCTCATGATCCGAGTCATAACCACGGTGTGTTGCCAAATCAAATGCTACTGATAAACCCTGCTGGCCTGCAGCTAAATTTTTTCGATAAAAAGCGTTAGATTCTTCAGCTGTTGAAAACCCCGCATACTGTCTTACCGTCCAAGGTCGCCCAGCATACATGGTAGCTTTAGGCCCTCGCTTGAATGGTGCAAAGCCTGGCAGATTGTTCATGTGTGACAAATCTGCAGTATCCTCAGCGGTATAGAGTGCCTTTACTGCAATACCTTCAGGAGTATCCCAAGTTAAATCATCAACAGATCGCCCCTTGGTCTCTTTTTCAACTAGCTTTTCCCAATCTTTAATTTCTTGACCATTCTTGTAGGCCATTTTTATATCCACCTTTTAAAACGCTGTGTACTGATCTTTGAAATCAATTTTTAGAAATCGCACTATGCCGGACACCGCTTTATAATAGTAGGTCTATTAACAACACATAAACTCACATTTATTGCCAGTAATATTGAGTTTTGTTCCCATAATATGCTATAAATTAACAATAAACTCACAATTAATCTTAATCGAGTTTGAAAAAAATTTATCATGGCTACAATCTGTCAGCATCACGTGATTGCCTGTCTACATGGAATACGTCAGCGTAATCTACCTCAGCGACCCATCTTGGAGCACGCAGGTATCAACCCAACACGCCTAAATAAACCAGACCAGCGGGAGCATACAGATCAAGTCGCCCGTTTGTTTAAGGGTGTCCAAGAGGCTTTAGATGATGAATTTATGGGATTTACTGAGAACCCTTGTAAGGTCGGTCTTTTTGCGACCATGAGTGAGCTCGTCAGCCGTTGCGCAACGCTTGGCGAGCTTTTCAACAAAGCTGTCGACTTCTACAATCTTATTAGCAGCGACATACCCATGACAATTAATGTCGAAAATGGTTTAGCGATATTTGAATTCACGATGGCAAATCCTAAACATGATCCTGAACATTTTATGGCTGAATTCTGGCTAGTTATTTGGCATCGATTCCCCAGTTGGTATATCGGTGAACCCATTAGACTAAAAGAAACTCACTTCGCCTTTTCGATTCCAGAACATAAATCAGAACTGCAAATCATGTTTCCCTCTACGTTGAGCTTTGACCGATTATCTAATCGACTTATTTTTGATGCTCATTATCTTGATAAGGTTCTTATTAGATCAGATCAAGAACTAAACCAATACCTTGAGAATGCCCCTGCCGATGTGATGACTATTCCCGGATCGGAGACGATTCTTGAGGCACAAATAGAACGAATTATTAGACAGCAAGCCTCCAATCAATTGACCTTCCCAACAATACATGAGTTAGCTGGTGAGCTTGGTATGAGCTCGCAAACTCTGCATCGAAGACTCAAGGATAGCGCTACCAGCTATCAGAAGATTAAAGATAACCTTCGCAGAAATCTCGCTATTACAAAGTTAGTTCATGAAAAATTATCTGTAGAGCAGGTATCAGAGGCCGTGGGATTTAGAGAGTCTCGGTCACTCACCCGAGCTTTTAAGCACTGGACTGGACTTACCCCGCGTGAATATTGTAAGCAAAACTCATGACCTTAATCTCGAAACCAAGTACTCTGTACTAATTAATCGAGCGACGAAGTAACTATGATCAGTGAGATAAGACTTACCCAATTTAGTCATGGCGCTGGCTGTGGCTGTAAAATTGCTCCCAGTGTCCTGGAAAAATTTTTAAAAACGGACTTTATAGCCCCAAATGATGCCAATCTCCTCGTAGGAAACAGTACAAAAGATGATGCTGCCGTCTACGACCTTGATGATGGCAGTGGGATTATTAGCACTACCGATTTCTTTATGCCTATTGTAGATGATCCTTTTGAGTTTGGTCGTATCGCTGCGGCCAATGCTATTAGTGATATCTATGCCATGGGAGGCATCCCAATGATGGCAATTGCTATTCTTGGATGGCCCGTGGACATTTTAGGCGCCGACATAGCTCAAAAAGTTTTAGATGGTGGTCGTTATGCATGTAAAGATGCAGGTATTCATCTCGCAGGTGGGCACTCCATTGACACTCAAGAGCCTATTTTTGGTTTAGCTGTCACGGGTAGAGTAAAGTTAGATAATCTCAAACAAAACAGTACGGCAAAATCTGGTGATAGTTTATTTTTAACCAAACCGATCGGGGTAGGAATTCTCACAACAGCCGAGAAACAGGGAAAGCTTGAGTCCCACCATACACGGTTAGCTGTTGAAACCATGATGCAACTAAACTCAGTAGGCGCAGTCCTTGGAAAGCTCCCTGGTGTCAGCGCAATGACTGATGTGACAGGCTTTGGTTTACTGGGCCATCTTCTAGAAATATGTCAAGGTAGTCATCTTAGCGCTGTCTTGGATCTCCCTTCGATTCCTGTATTAGATAAATCTATTGGCAACTATATCGAAGCTGGATGTGTTCCTGGGGGAAGCAAGCGTAATTGGAAGAGTATTGAAACTCATGTGAGTAATATTAATTCCCATGATCAAGCTCTACTTTGTGATCCTCAGACTAGCGGCGGTCTGCTAATTGCAGCGAATCCTAATTCAGTGGATGAGGTTGCATCGATACTCAAAAAAGCAAATTGCTGTTACCAACCAATCGGCAAACTGGTTGATAACAGTGCAAGTAGTGCGACAATTGAGGTGTCTTTTTGACCCAATCGCAACTTCCTTTAATTAACGATTACTTTGATCTTTTAACGAATAAGATCCCAATGATTGATGTGAGGGCGCCAGTAGAATTTCAATCTGGAGCTTTGCCACTCTCCGAGAATCTGATTTTGATGTCAGATGATGAACGCCAACAAGTTGGAATTTGCTACAAAGAACAAGGAAGCCAAGCAGCTATTAATTTAGGCCATCACCTAGTTAACGGTGAAAAAAAGCAGAGGCGGATAGATGCTTGGGTAGATTTTTTAATCTCTAACCCCAACGCTGTCCTTTACTGCGCTCGCGGTGGTTTACGCTCTCAAATAAGTCAACAGTGGCTGGCTGATGCTGGTGTAATTTGTCCCAGAATCGAGGGTGGCTACAAGAGTTTGCGAAGATTTTTAATCAACCAAACTGCCAATCTGAGTAGCAGTGAAAAATTTGTCTTATTATCGGGTATGACTGGCACTGGTAAAACTGACATCATCAAGAGTCTATCGAGAAGCATCGACTTGGAAGGCGCTGCTAATCATAAAGGATCAAGCTTTGGTCGTCCGCTAGATCAGCAGCCTTCACAGGTAGATTTTGAGAATAAGATCGTTTTAGATCTGATGGCTGTGAAACAAAAATATCCGCAACGCAGTATTACTTTAGAGGATGAGAGTCGAAATATTGGCAGCCGTCATCTTCCTATACCGCTGACTGACGCAATGAATAGAAGTCCTATGGTAGTTATTGAACTGTCCTTTGATGAGCGTATCGAAAAGCTTTTTCAGGAATATGTAATAGATCGGTATCAAAAAACTCTTGCCTACGAAGAGGAAAATGCCGACGGCATCTTCGCTGATTATCTGACTGCGAGTCTACTGCGCCTAAAAAAACGGTTAGGAGATCAGCGAACAACCCATATACTAAAACTGATGAAGAAAGCCTTGCAGATTCAGCATGAAGACAACTTCAATCATCACCGGGAGTGGCTAATAGCAATCACTAAGGATTACTATGATCCAATGTATCTTTATCAGCTAAAGAAGCGAGAACAAAAGATTGTTTTTAAAGGAAATCATCAAAGTATTAAGGAATGGTTAAGTGAACTATCCTAAAAATGTAAAAATTGTAGAAGTGGGTCCTCGAGATGGTCTACAAAATGAAAAAATTACCGTTGACCTGCCCACCAAAATAAAGCTGATTCACCAATTGTCAGAAACCGGGCTTTTAAATATTGAAGCTGGGAGTTTCGTAAGTCCAAAATGGGTGCCGCAAATGGCCAATAGTGATGATCTATTCCAAGAGATCAATCAAAATATTTCTCCAGCATTTCCTCAAATTCAGTTCAGCGCACTAACTCCCAATGAGAAGGGTTTTGACAGAGCTATAGAATGTGGCGTGAAGGAAGTGGCCATTTTTGCCGCCGCCACCGAACAATTTAGCCAAAAAAACATCAACTGCTCCATTTCTGAGAGCTTGGAGCGCTTTGCGCCGTTGGCCGAAAAGGCGCAAAGCGCAAATGTTCGCATTCGCGGCTATGTTTCGTGTGTATTGGGCTGTCCCTATCAAGGATCTGTGGGTACTGATGAGGTGCTAGATGTAACAAAATCTCTCTTAGATTTGGGTTGTTATGAAGTCTCCCTGGGAGATACCATTGGCATTGGTACGCCAGGTAGTACAAAAGACCTCTTAAGCGCTCTGCTACCAGTAATTCCTGCAGAGCAAATAGCTCTGCACATGCATGATACATATGGGCAGGCCCTAGCAAATATCCTCATCGGATTGCAGATGGGCATCTCTGTAATCGATAGTGCTGTGGCTGGCCTTGGCGGTTGTCCCTATGCGAAGGGTGCATCGGGTAACGTTTCCACCGAAGATGTTGTATATCTGCTTAATGGCCTAGATATTAATCATGGGTTACAGCTAGATAAGCTCATAGAGACTGGGAACGGAATTTGTGCTGCTCTTGGCCGAAGCAATGGTTCAAAAGTAGCTAGGGCAATGCAGCCATAAATCAGTGCAGGCAAAAATATTAATAAGATAGATGACTTACGTGATCGCCTAAATCTCGAAACTGGGAAGATTTCCTGGAGCGAATTAGAGAAGCATTATGCTGCAGGCAATGTTATGGCCGTTTGTAAAGGTGCTGATTTAATAGAGATTGCTATAGCCTTTCACCAAGACAAGCGGTCTAAGGTCGAGAGTTGGCTCTCAGACAAAACTTTGTTCGAGATTGATGACCAACTCGCATTGAAGTTGCATGAAACTGATGCCGAGCACTGGGCAGTGGTAATTCCTCCTTTCGTACTAATTCAGGCAACTTAATCAATAATGGTGTAATCATGAATATTAGTAAAAAAATTGCGGTTGTAACTGGTGGAGCCTCGGGCTTGGGTCTTGCAGCCTCAAAAATGCTAATCAATGCTGGCGCTGCGGTTGTTATATTTGACATGAACGCCAACGCGGGAGAGCAGGCTGTCGCAGATTTGGGCAGCAAAAGTTCTCATTTTGTACAACTAGATGTTTCTAGTGGCCATGACGTTGAGGTTGCTTTTAAGGGGGTCTTGAAGGATTTTGGTCAAGTTGACATCTGCGTCAATTGCGCAGGTATTGGCATTGCAGCAAAGACCGTGGATAGAGAGGGTCAGCCTCATGACCTTGATCTATATCGGAAAGTAATTGAGGTTAATTTGATTGGTACTTTTAATGTTGCTCGCTGCGCTGCGGCAGCTATGGCAAAGAATGAATCTGATGAAAAAACCGAGCGCGGAGTTATTATCAACACAGCGTCTATTGCTGCATTTGATGGACAAATGGGCCAGGTAGCTTACGCTTCAACTAAGGGTGGTATTGTAGGTATGACTCTGCCGATGGCTCGCGATTTAGCAAAAGAAGGTATTCGTGTGAACACAATAGCGCCTGGGGTAATGGCGACACCCTTGATGTTGGCAGCACCTCAAAACGTGCAAGATGGGATCGTCGCTAATATTCCATTCCCACAGAGACTTGGGGAGCCCTCCGAGTTCGGACAACTGGTCGGCCATATTGTAGAAAACAGCTATTTAAATGGAGAGACTATTCGTTTAGATGGCGGCGTGCGGATGCAACCGCGTTAAGATTAAACTACCCAATTTGTGAAATTCCGGAGAAGTTGTAAGCCATCCTTGGCACTCTTTTCGGGATGGAACTGAACAGCAAATAAATTTTCATAGCTCATTGCCGCAGCGAATTTAACGCCATAATCACAATAGGCTGCTGTATGCGTATTTCCCTGAGCCTCCGCATAATAACTATGAACAAAATAGAAACGGCTATATTGCTCGATTCCATTCCACAGCGGATGATCAGCACATTGCTCGACTGCATTCCAACCCATATGAGGCACCTTAATTTTATCTCCTAAGGGACCAGTATTATGGTGGTCAAATTGCCGAACTTTACCTGGAACTATTTTTAAACAATCGACCCCGCCACTCTCCTCGCTATGCTCTAGTAAAGCCTGCATACCAATACAAATAGCCAGCAAGGGCTTGTGATGAATACAATTTTTTAAAATATTTCCAATATCAAGCCTCAGGATTTCACTCATGCAGTCACCAATTGCGCCAACGCCCGGGAATACAACGCGATCAGCACTATTGATGACAGTTGGGTCAACAGTTATTGAGATTTTGATATTCTCGCCCACATGCTGCAGCGCCTTCGATACTGAGTGGAGATTACCCATTCCGTAATCAATGATAGCAATGTGATTAAGAGGATTACTCATATATTTTCATGCTTGATCGTCACCAAGCTATAAGGGGGCACGTTATAGGTGGCCCTTTGTTGAAGGCAGAATGCCGGTCATGCGATCATCTGAACTTGCAGCCATCCGAAGCGCACGCCCAAATGCTTTGAAAATGGTCTCAACTTGATGGTGGGCATTAGCTCCTCGGATATTATCTATGTGCAATGTAACAAAGGCGTGATTAACAAATCCTTGGAAAAACTCTTGACTCAAATCGACATCAAAATCACCCACCTGACCTCTAGTGAAATCAGCATGCATAAACAGACCTGGCCGGCCAGAAAAGTCCAGAACAACACGAGATAAGGACTCATCCAGCGGCACATATGCATGACCATAACGGGTCAATCCCTTTTTATCACCAATTGCTTTTGCAACCGCCATACCTAAAGTTATACCGAGGTCTTCAACAGTATGATGATCATCGATATGAGTATCACCAGAAGCTTTAATGTCTAGGTCAATCAAACCATGACGAGCAACTTGATCAAGCATGTGGTTTAAAAATGGTACTGGAGTATCTAAATTTGACTTGCCTGTCCCATCCAAATTTACCGTAATGGTAATCTGGGATTCGATTGTGTTTCGAGTAACTGTAGCTTTTCTCTCGGCCATGAGATTCTCCAACTTCTTTCACTGCATTATACCTTAAAAGTAATGCTAGATTTATACCGGATTTCGCTAATTTATTTTTAATTAGTTGCGGTCGTAAAGGACAGAATTAGATGAGTGAGGTAACATACTGAGGTATTTTACATATCGTAATTACTAACCGAATTTAAGGGCTATTCGTGTCGACAATAACTAAATGGATCCTTCGGGCAGTCGGTTTTCTCGCTTCTTGTATCTTAATAGTCATATTAGGTTTTGCTTTACTAGTTGATCCTAATAATTACGCATCTGATTTAGAATTAGCGGCTCAACAAAATGGATTAGCCCTAAAAATTGAGGGAGATATAAATTGGTCCTTCTTCCCTAGACCGGGTTTGTCGTTCCAAAATATTAACTTTGACTATGCTCAGTTTGATCAAGGATTTGTTGAAACTTTGGTTGTCTCTTTTAACTGGATAGCCCTACCTAACTTATTATTAGAGCCACAAAACCTGCCATTAACGTCACTTAATATTCAAAACGGCCGTGTTCGTCATATGGATCCTGGTTTGCCACCAATTGTTTTGGATAACCTTAATGCATCTATTAGAAATTTCTCTTTGGATGGCAAATTTTTTGATTTAGATATCAAGTCCGCAAACTTGGCTGGATTGCCCCTTGGTGTCAAAGCAAATATTTCGGTAGACATAGTCCAACAGGAAATGAATAGCTTTGCTGCTAAAAATATCATACTTCGGGCTGATAGAGTCACCATCGAAGGAGAGTTTGAAGTCGACCCTACAAAAACCGAAATAATGGGCAACTTAAAAACTCAAAAGTTTAGCTTAAAAAATCAAATCCAATCCATCCAACAACGATTTCCCTTTTTAACCTTCCCATCACTGAAAAATGATAAGGCCCTGACCGAAGTTTCAATTAGCACTGATTTTAGTATCAATCCTTTGGGATATTCTCGATACACTCATGAATTACTAATTGATGGCCAAGTTTTTGATATTCAGGTTGAAGCTGACCAAACAACTGGGAAAATGAGCACATCAATTGACTCGGATCGCTTCAGACTCAATGATTACTTACCAAATGGAAGCGCTCAAACAAACGCTTCCATTCTCACGCCCTTGGCTTTGCCCTTTATTTTTTGGCAAGGGCAGAGCGAAATTAACATTTCAGTTAATGAAATTGTTATGCAAGGGTATCGAGTTTCTAATTTCTATACTCAAGTCTTCGGTGCAGGAGATGTTCTCCAAATAACTACTCTTAATGCAGATATTTTTGATGGCCAGCTGAATGCTTCTGCTATCGTCGATCTCAGCGGAGAATCTCCACAAATCAGTCTAAAACCGACGATCGATAATTTGGATTTAGGAAAAGCATTAGCTATTTTAGAAGAAACCAATGACCTCAAAGGTCAACTGACTTTGGAAGCTGACGTGACAGCTTCTGGGCAAAACATGGACGATTTCCAACAGTCTATTTCTGGAAACGGGAAGCTTGTTATTTCAGATCCAATATATGAGCCTCTTAATATCGAAGAAATGGTATGCAATGCAGCAGCGTTATTTGATGGGACGGCATCCCAAGCCAATGCATACCCTCCAGAAACCGAATTAGATACCATAATCAGCTCATTTAGTTTTAATAGTGGCAACTTAAATATTGATCGCACTGATACTGCTGTTGGAAATATTAAAATGAATGTTCAAGGCAAGATAAATATGCTGCAGCAAAGCTATGGTATAAATGTGAACATGCTCGTCAATAGTTCCAAGACGAGTCCTAATGGCTGTAAAGTCAACCGACGATTCCAAAATCAAATACTTCCCTTTGAGTGCATCGGTAACCTTAACTCAAACAAACCCATGCCATCATCGTGCGTGCCTGACAAAAATAAGATAAAGCAGATAATGAGAAATTCTGTAATCCAGGGAATAGGCAACAAAATTTTAGGCGATGGCAACATTCTTAAAAATATCTTTGGTGGCCAATAATAAAAGTTATGACACCTATTCTTTTTCAACAATCCGTTCTAGCATGGTTCGATGATCATGGTCGAAGAGATCTTCCTTGGCAGAAAAATCTCTCTGCCTACCGAGTCTGGGTATCAGAAATCATGCTTCAGCAAACTCAGGTAAGTACTGTAATTCCGTATTATCAGCAATTCACCCAGCGCTTTCCTACAATCTTCGATTTAGCAAAAGCTCCAATTGATGAGGTACTGCACTACTGGACTGGCTTAGGTTACTACGCGAGGGCGCGAAACCTCCACAAGACCGCACAATATTTGGTTTCTGATTTAGAGGGTGAATTTCCTTCATGTGTATCAGATTTAATTGAGCTGCCCGGCGTTGGACGTTCTACCGCTGGGGCAATCAGTGCAATTGCGTTCAAGCAAAAAGCTGCGATTCTCGATGGAAATGTCAAACGAGTCTTGTCTCGCTTCTCTGCAATTGGTGGATGGCCTGGAAAAACTACAGTCCTTAAAAAGTTATGGAGTGTCGCGGAGGCGTATACGCCAAGTGAGCGTGTTGCTGACTACACGCAGGCGATGATGGATCTAGGTGCAACTATTTGCACTCGTAGTGCTCCCAAGTGTTTAGTATGCCCAATAATGAGTGACTGCGAGGCATACAAACAGGATAAGGTAAGTGACTACCCTGGAAGGAAACCTAAAAAGAATATTCCAATCAAAACTACATGCTTTTTAGTTATCCATAATAGTGATGGCGACATCCTATTGGAGAGAAATCCGCCCTCGGGTATCTGGGGTGGCTTGTGGGTATTCCCCCAATGTGAAAGCCTTAAAGAGATAGATGATGCTTGCCAAGAAATAGGGCTTAAAGTTAAAAAAATAGTTCCTCAACCTGCTAGCAGACACACCTTCAGCCATTTCCATCTAGATTATCTGCCAGTAAGGATAATCTTAGATTATGGTAACCAGCAAGCAATAAAGTCTGGCAATCAAATCTGGTATAACGCTCAAGACTCGATATCATTGGGAATGCCAGCGCCCATTAAAGCTATAATTGAAGGCGGGCTGAAGCCATGCAATAACCAATTTTTAGAGGATACTTTGAATGTCTAGGTTAATAATGTGTCGAAAACTTAAGGAAGAATTACCAGGTTTGGACATGCCGCCTTTTCCCGGCCCAAAGGGTGAGGAGATTTTTAATACTATCTCAAAAAATGCTTGGGCAGACTGGATGGCTCATCAAACTACCTTAATTAACGAGTTACGTTTGAATATGATGGATACATCTGCTCGAAGTTATCTTGCCGAACAACGAGAAAAATTCTTTAACGGGGAAGAATTTGACAAGGCTGAGGGATACGTTGCACCCAAACAATAATTCCTTGACGAGACCTAAATCAGGCGCTTTAATACCCGACTTCTGGAAATATGAAGAATAGCCTAGATAGCTCAGTTGGTAGAGCAGTGGATTGAAGATCCTCGTGTCCCTGGTTCGATTCCAGGTCTGGGCACCATATTTCAAAGAGCTGGATTCCTACTTCTTTTAAGAAGTCAGTCCTTCACTAATCTTCACCCGTTTGCGCTGAATTAAGTTTAATCTCTCCCGCGTCGGCTCCAGAGCCCATCATAACACCAATCCACTTAGTCTCTTCCTGGCTCTCAAAGGCGATTTTAACCATTATGGTGAGAGGGATCGATAATAGCATTCCAACTGGCCCAAGAACCCATCCCCACAGGACTAAAGATACAAAAACTACTAAAGGTGAGAGATTTAAACCCTTCCCCATCCATTTGGGCTCAAGTACATTACCCATTACTAAATTTATGACAACAAAACCCATCAGAGTGAGGCCTGCCTCAGTTACACCGAGCTGAACCAGAGCAAGAAGCACCGCGGGCACGGCGGCAATAAACGAGCCTACTGTTGGAATAAAATTAAGGAAGAACGCTAGAACACCCCACAGGATTGCATAATCAACACCTAAGATGGTTAACCATAAAAAGATAAAAAGCCCTGTCAAAAAACTTATTCCTGCTTTTATGCCCAAATAACTATGCACACTGCGAGAAAAAGCACTCAACCACTCCTGCGAACTTTGCCCACCTCTAGCTCGACGAAGCTTATCTCCAAAACTGACATTTTCCGCCAAAATGAATATTACAGTGAGAATAATCATGACAGCATTTGTCATTACATTGCCAAAAGAAGCAAGTGTGCTGCCAACAGCACCCATCACAGCTCCAGGATCAAAGCTACTCTCCCATTGTGTTGCGTCGATTATAATGCCGCGCTGACTTAGCCATTGCTGAACAGAAAAGCTCATTTCAGATAGTTTTGAAGAGTATTCAGGGATGTCCTGACGAAAATTCTCCACCGAGGAGCCAACCACAGCGCCTAATATCAGACCCACCAGGAGCACAAAAGAAATTACGATGCTAATGGCAACACCATTCGGTAATCTGAAGGATTTAAGCCATGAGAGTATGGGCGAGACTATCATGGCAATAAAAACAGAAAGCAGAAATGGGACAAGCAATGGCCCAGCCATCTTAATCCCTGACACAATGATGACAAAGGATGCGCCAACAATTAAAAAGCGTGAAAATGACGAGGTTTCTTCAATCATAATGGTCTCCTTCGTAAACACCATATAGTGCTGAGATGCGGAACTCTTTCAAGAATTTCTAATTCCAAATTTATTAAATTCAGCCCAGATTACTAAGATACCATATTGCTTAGTTACTTTGATAATTAGAAAGACACATTGAACAATTGGAGTTAAAGCTGAATCAAAAGAGCCCCAAAAAATTTAGAACTGGCTTGGATGACGTCCTCGAAACTGTTCGTAGTAATTCTTTATGGTTATTAAATCTGAATCATTATCACCAGAAGGATAGAATACTTCCCCTAGGGTGATTATTTTATTAGGGAAATGTAACCCAACCATTAAAATTGGACAATCCAATGCCTTAGCTATCCTCAAGAAACCTGTCTTCCATTTTTCAACTTTTTTGCGAGTTCCCTCAGGCGTTAACCCAATAATAACTCCATTTTCTTTCTCCGCTAGTCGAGCAACATGATCAACAACCATCCTAGGATTATTTCTATCTGTCGGTATGCCACCTAACCACTCCATAAACCATGTAATACCAGGTTTAAAAATTGTATGTTTAGCCATCCAACGCATTCTAAGGTTGAGTCCAAGGATTGTTCCCATAGCGAGGACAAAGTCCCAATTAGAGGTATGAGGAGCACCAATCACGATAAGCCGCTTAAGGTTTGGTATCTTACCTTCGATTCGCCACCCCAAGATTTTTAGAACAGTTACCCCTAACCAGCGGGAGAATTTATTTCTTTTACCTACAAACTGCTTTGGGATCTGCGCTCGAAGCGATCGAAAACTTATTTTGCTCATTGAAAAATTCCTAATTAGCTTCAGTTGCTAATTAATGCTCTCGTGTTGAACGGAAGTTTATGTCTGGATAACGTTCTTCAGACAAAGCTAAATTTACTCTCGTAGGTGCCAAATATGTGAGGTGACCACCCCCATCTAGAGCCAAATTTTCTTGGGCTTTGTTCCGAAAATTTTCCATAACTTTTATATCATCAGATTCAACCCAGCGCGCAGTATGTACATTTACAGGCTCGTAAACCGCTTCGACACCATACTCCTCTCGCAATCGGTAAGCTACTACATCAAATTGAAGCTGGCCTACAGCGCCCACCACAATATCATTATTGCGAAAAGGGAAAAAAACCTGGGTGCTTCCCTCTTCTGATAACTGACGAATACCATTTTGAAGCTGCTTGGCCTTGAGTGGATCCTTCAATCGAATACGTTTAAATAGTTCAGGAGCAAAATGTGGAATACCACTAAACTTTAACGTTTCTCCATCTGAGAAGGTATCTCCAATCTGAATAGAGCCATGATTATGGAGCCCAATAATATCACCTGCAATAGCCTGCTCAACAGAGATACGCTCGCCCGCCTTAAAACTAAAAGCATCAGCTACCCGCATATCCTTCCCTGTTCTGACATGCTTCATTTTCATACCTTTTTTGTAGGTGCCAGAGCATATGCGCAAGAATGCTATCCGATCTCTGTGCTTCGGATCCATATTCGCTTGAATTTTAAACACAAAGCCACTAAAAGAGCTTTCTTCCGCGGAGACTTCTCTCTGAATTGATTGACGAGGTTGAGGTGCAGGAGCCCATCGAACAAAATCATCAAGCATCTCTCGAACCCCAAAATTACCCAATGCGGTTCCAAAAAAAACGGGCGCAAGTTGACCACTCAAAAATTCATCATTTGCAAAAATATTTGCGGCGCCTTTGACCAGTTCCAGCTCATCCAGGACATCGTCAGCGTAATCTCCTAGAGCTGTTCTAGCCTCTTCAGAATTAAGTCCTTGAATTTGTATATCATCCATGAGCGTGTGCCCCTTGCCTTGCTCATAGACATGGATAGTATCAGTATAAAAATTGTAAACTCCTCGAAAACCACGACCCATGCCAATTGGCCAATTAATTGGCGCTGCCTTAATATTTAAAACACTCTCAATTTCGTCCAATAAATCAATAGGATCTCGGATATCACGATCCATTTTATTTACAAACGCCAAAATTGGAGTGTCACGGAGCCTGCAAACCTCCATTAACTTAATAGTTCGAGCCTCAACTCCTTTTGCGCCATCTATGACCATGAGTGATGAATCTACGGCAGTAAGAGTCCGATATGTATCCTCAGAAAAATCTTCATGGCCAGGAGTATCAAGAAGATTGACTGTGCAGTCTTTATAAGGAAACTGCATTACCGAGGAGGTCACTGATATGCCTCTCTCTTTTTCCATCGCCATCCAATCGGAGGTTGCATGACGATCACTCTTGCGTCCCTTCACTGTGCCTGCCACCTGAATTAAATTTCCTAGAAGAAGTAGCTTCTCAGTGATGGTTGTTTTGCCAGCATCTGGATGTGAAATAATCGCGAAAGTTCTTCTTTTTGACTTAGGTTGGGTCATAGCTAGGTTTCTTTATTAAAAGCGGCGCATTATAACCCTGCACTAATCATTGGTCAGCATTTAACTCTTTGCAATTTAAATCAATCCTAAGGCACTAATTCCACGTACGTTGACCTAACAAGTGCATCTGACAGTATTAAGATTTTGGCAAAAACTTGCGCTACACTAGTAAGAGTAAAGAGATTTAATTTCGGAGCTAAAAACAATGCGCTATCAAGGCCAAACTGATTATGACCACCAAGGAGCTCCTCCGAAAAAAGGCGTCCTCCTGTGTAATCTAGGTACGCCAGATGCACCAAAAACAGCTGAGCTTCGAAGATATTTAAAGCAGTTCCTGAGTGATCCACGAGTAGTTGAGATACCTCGATTAATTTGGTGGGTAATTTTAAATTTAGTTATTTTGCGAATCCGTCCAAGCCGGTCAGCAAAGCTTTACAAAAGTGTTTGGACCGAAAACGGTTCACCTTTACTGGTCAACAGTCAATCTCAAGTGGACGGAGTACAAAAGGTTTTAACTCAAAAGCATGGCGAAGAAATCCCCGTGGTCTTAGGGATGCGATATGGCAACCCCTCTATAGAATCAGCTCTCAAAAAGCTATCTGATAAAAATGTTCGTAACATTACGATCTTACCTCTCTATCCTCAGTATTCTGGTGCGACAACGGGATCCACATTCGATGCGGTGGCTGATGTTTTTAAAAAAACTCGCTGGGTTCCTCAGATGCAATTTATTGGTGGATACCATAAATCGGAGGCATTTATCGAAGCGCTTTGTCTAAGTGTTAATCAACACCTTGAAAAGCATGGAATGCCCGATAAATTAGTTATGTCCTATCATGGAACCCCCCAAAGTTACCTCAAAAAAGGTGATCCTTACCACTGCCTATGCCATCAAACAACCCGTCTAGTAGTCGAAAAGATGGATTTAGATCCGGCAAAGGTCATTACAACATTTCAATCTCGTTTTGGCAGAGAACCTTGGTTGCAGCCTTATACTGACAAAACAGTGGAGCAATTACCAAACGAAGGAATCAAACATATTGCACTAATTTGCCCAGGATTCTCCTCCGATTGTTTGGAGACTATTGAAGAAATTAATATCGAGGCGCGCGAAATATTTACTGATTCTGGCGGAGAAAAATTTCACTATATTCCTTGTCTAAATGATAGTGAGGAACATATTCAAGCTCTATCTGTGATTATTGATAAACACTTAGCTGATTAGATTATCACGCCAAGCCTTTAAAATGGTGCTACATCGCTCCTCGGTTTTTTCTGACGCTATATGATCAGCGCGGGTGATGCCCTGATTAACAATGATGATCGGCTTATGTTGCCGGGCGGCCTCCAAGCAAATACGATATCCCGAATAAACAACCAAAGAAGACCCAAGTACCAAAAGACCATCTGCCAACTCCATTTGATGGGATACATCAATTAGTCTTGGTTTAGGAATCGAATCTCCAAAGAACACTACATTTGGCTTCAATATACCTCCACAATA